>DAIPIQ010000105.1:8213-13963 GCA_036770745.1 Opitutaceae bacterium
GCGCCCGGGGCCGGCGGCGACGCGGTCCCGATGCACCCTCGACGCCGGCGTCGGTGAGCTGGACGCGGGGGAGGAAGGCGGCGGCGGCAAACTCGACGTAGCCGACCTTCATCCGTTCCGGGATGCGGTAGCGGGCGGCGTTCTGCTCGAACCATTCCTTCAGCTCGGCTTCGGAGGGCTCGGCCGGCGCGGGGACCTTGGCGAGGTCGAGGGTGGCGGTGTGCATCGTCCAGACCGTGTCGGCGCGGGCGAGCGCCTGTCGCACCTCGGCGGAGAGCACGTAGCCGGGACCGCCGATCGCCTTGTTCACCTGCGCGGCGCGCCAGTCCTCGTTGAGGACCCGGGTGACGCGCGCCTGGCCGATCTGGGGGTTGGTGGCCATCTCGTCGCGGAAGCGGGTGTAGGCGTCGGGGTCGTAGGCGCCGTTCTCCCCCGCGAACGCGGGCATCGTGCGGACGTGTTCGCGGATCTGCTCCTGATTCGCCTTCGGCACGCCGAGCCGGTCGGCGAGCTGGAGGGCGGCCGCGCGTTGAAACGCGTACATCTGCACCCGCGAGGAGTCGAAGAACGGTTGCCCGGAACTCAGGAAGTACGAGAGCTGGGCGTCGGTGAAGAACTCCTGCCGGTCGGCGTCGGTGGTGAAGGGCGTGCCGAAGAGCTCGATCGTCTTGCCCGAGCGATCGGCGGTCCCGAGGCCCGGCGTCGCCCCGATCGTGAAGACGAACGGAATGATCACGGCGATCAGCAGCAGCACCATGAACACCTTCAAGTGCTTCTGCAGGGTGGTTTGGATCCAGGAAATCATGGGGAGGCGGGAGGGATGGCCGACCGTAGAATCGGCCTCCCGTCTGTCAACGGGCAAGCCGGCGATGCGGTGGCGCAGACCCTCAGTTGAAAGGACGCACCCAGCCCGGAAGGTTTTGCGCATCCCAGGTCCAGAGATGAAAAAGTTCCACGGGAAGCGGACAGATCGTCACGGGCCACCAGAACACCACGTGCGCGGCCGGCAGCAGCAGGTTCAGGACGGCGAGACCGACGAGGACCTTCGCACACCGCGCGGGATCCTCCCGGTCCAGAAGGAACGCGCCGAGGGCGAGCCACGGCAGGAGGATGGCGGTCGAGCGGCTCAGGTCGTGAGCGAGGAACGCGGACACTCCGAGCGCCGCCGTGACGGCCCCGACCTCCCAAAACGACTGCCGATCCTTGATCGCGCGGACCAGCGCGACCGCCGCGAGCACCCAGCCGAGGCGCAGGCCCATCCACCAGCCGAGCGGGGCCCAGGCCACGACGGTGGGGAACTCGCGCAGGGCGTTCGCAAGGAAGTCGACGTTGCCGCCCTCATTCCAATAGAAGGCGTACGTCAGTCGGACGGCCGCATAGGGGGCGAGCCAGGGAAGCGTCACGAAAAGCTCGCGAAGGAGATGGTCGCGTCGTCCACGGATGCGCCCGCGGGCCCAGAGTGCCAGGGGAAGGCCGATGATGAAGCGCTCCTCGACCCACGGGCAGAGCAGGCAGACCGCGCCGACCACGAGTCGATGTCGGCAGAAGACCACCGCGAGCAGCCCCAGCCAGCACCATGCGTCATTGATCCCCGCCCAATGGGCCGGCACCAGGACCGCTGAAGTGGTGGCGACAAGCAGGGTGAAGGCGAAGGCGGCGGCGCGCGACGACAGCCAGCGGTCGGTCCAGTAGAGGCAGAACCCGACCAGCGCGACCACTCCCGCCCAAGGGATGAGAAGGGCCTGGAGTCCCTGCAATCCGAGGGTGTGGGCGACGAACGGCGGCAACGGCCGCCAACGCAGCGCGGGATCGTAGGATCGCTTCAGCGGGGCCGCGCTCTGGTCGACGTAGGCGAGTCCGCGGGCCCATTCGAACGTGTCGGGCAGCGGCTGTTTCAGGATCGCGAAGCGCGGCGAGAAGAAGAAGAGCGCGATCGCCAGCGCCGCGAGCGTGCCGAGGGCCACGAAGCGCCACCTCGGCCAACCGGCGCAGTGCGCGTCGAATCGCGCCACGAAACGCCCGACCTGCTCGAAGGCCCGACCGACCGGAGAGGAGGCGGCCGACTGGCCCGGGGAAGGGGACGATGGCATCTGCGGGTCGGGTCCGGGTTGGTTGCGACGGTGGCCTCAGGCCACGGCGTCCGGGCCGGAGCCGGTCCGGAGCGTGGGGGAGGAAGCGAGGCGGTCGAGGATCGTTTCGAAGGACTCCTCGCCGAGGGCGGACTCGAGGGCCTGGAGGGTGCGGGCGTGAAACTCCGCGACGACGGGATCGATCGAGTCGAGCAGCTCGCGCGACGGTCCGACGCCGAGCCCGTCGAGCCGGTGTTGGAAATCGTGGAGCGTGATCCGCTCGAGCGGGCGCGCCGGCTGGAAGCGATAGTCGGAGACGGTGCGGGTGTCCTCGGGCGGGATCCGCGTGACCAGCCCGACGGCGATCAGGCGCTCGAGGCAGGCGTTGAGGATCTGGGTGGGGAGTTTGATCGCCTCGGCGAGGTCCTGGGCGGAGCAGGCCGGCAGGCAGGCGCGGAAGCGGCGGGCGATCAGGGTGAAGACCAGAAGGGCCGTGCCCTGGCGCGCGGTGTGGTGGAGGCCGTGCCAGGCGATGTTGCTGCTGCGGAAGTGCGCGTTCTGGATCGCGTAGGTGATCTGGCCGCCGAGCAGAAGGAAGAGCCAGAACACGTAGAGGCCGAGCATGATGATCGGGATCAACGCGAGCGAGCCGTAGAGCGTCTGCGAGACCATCACGTTGCGCAGGTAGAGGAACGCGAGGTAGTTGTTCAGGTTGATGAGCAGGACGACCACGACCGCGCCGATCAGCGCCGGCCGCCAGTGCACGCTGGTGTTGGGGATGGCCTTGTAGAACACCGTGAGGACTCCGACGAGCACCACCACGGAGATCGAGGGGCCCGCGAACTGGAAGAAGCGCCGCAGCTCCGGCCCGAGCGGAAGGCTCTCGATCATCGTGATGACCGTGGAGGCCGAGAGCAGGGTGAGGGCGGCGAACGCCACGACCGCCCCGAGCGTCACCGCGGCCCAGTAGAACGCGATCCGGAGCAGCCAGTTGCGCCCGCGCCGCACGCCCCAGATGTCGTTGAAGGCGTTCTCGATCGTTGAGAAGAGCTGGATCACGATCGCGATGAGCGCGAGGGCGCCGATGATGCCGATCGCCTTGGTCTGGCTCGCCTCGATGATGCCCTCGAGCAGGCCCACGAGCTCGGGATTGACGCCGAATCCCTCGGCGGTCGGGGCCTCCGCTCCGGCCTCGTCGGTGCTCCCGGCCGGGGTCGGGTCGGCGTCCCGGAGCTGGCCGATCTGGGGCGCGATGAAGACGAGCGCGCGGTTGAGCTGGTTGACTGCGAAGTTCGGATCGCTGCGCTCGAGCACGATGCTCGAGAAGAGCACGACGAGGGCGACGAGCGGGCCGAGGCCGAGCATGGAGCTGTAGCTCAACGCCCCGGCTCGACTGGCGAGGGAGTTGTCGCGCACGCCGGTGGCGGTCATCGAGACGACGCGCAGCGCGACGAAGAGCCGCGCGCGCCAGCAGCGGCGGCGATGCACGTCGAACTCCCAGATCTCGTGCGCGAAGAGGCGGCGGATCCGCGCGATTCGGCGCTCGAGGAACTTCATGTCGGAGGGCGGCGGCGCGCGACGAGGGATCGCGGTCGCCCTAGTTCAGCATGAAGTAGGCGAAACCGCCCATCCCGGCGAGCCCGAGCGCACCGAGGGCGAGCACCGCCCCGACGTTGCTCGTCATCGTCAGCGCGAACAAGGCGATCGAGGCGCAGACCACCGCGCCGAAGGGCCGGTATTCGCCGAGGGTCAGGAAGTAGAACGCGAAGAACCCCACGCCGATCGAGGCGCGGATGCGCACGAGGTTGTAGACGCTGGTGATCTCCAGGAGGAGGAGGAGCGCGAGCAGGAGATCGAGAACGCCGAGCAGGATGAGCGGCGAGGTGACGATCGGGACGAGCTCCATGCGGCCCAGCACCTCCATGTTCGAAACGAGCAGACCCGCGGCGCTCGCCAGGAGGATGAAGGCCATGGCGCGCAGGCCCCACATCGCGTTGCGGGCCAGTTCGCCGGAGAGGTCGCGGCGGGCGTGGGTCTCGTCGGTCCGCCCCTCGGCCGCCGCGAGCATCTGCTCGACGGTGATCGGCTTGTCCTGCGGATTGGGCGAGACGTTGATCGTGCGGATGTTCTCCTTGGGCCGGACGCTCAGCTTCTTCTTGACCGGGAAGAGCGTCGCGACGAGCTCGGCGTTGGTCTGGACCTCCGTCCACTTCTCCGTGTTGGCGTCGTAATAGAAGGTCTTGCGGTCGACCTGACCGGCTTCGACGAGCGAGGAGAGCTGCTCCAGCGTGAACGGTCCGCGTGAGTCCTCATCGCCTTCCTTGCGGATGTAATACTCCTGCATAGAGCGCGCGTAGTGTCCCGAGGCCCTTGATGGGCTTCAAGATGTTATTCGACGGAACGGGGTCCCGCGGCTTGAGAACGGTCCGCGGGAGCGCCGGGTGATTCGCGGACGAAGGGCGGTGGCGCGGCCGTGTTTACCCGGAATTCACGCCGGGGGCGCTCACATCTCTTCGGGCGGACGGATGAGGAGCAGTTCGAGGCCGGTGCGCATCACGAGCAGGGTGCGGCGGCAGAGTAGCAGGCGGCGGGCGCGCACGGGAGTCTCGTCGACGAGCACGCGATCGGCGTTGTAGAACGAGCTGAAGGCGCCGGCGAGTTCGTAGAGGTGGTTCGCGACGAAGTGCGGGCGCAGCGTCGAGACGGCCTGGTCGATGGCGCAGGGAAACGCGGCGAGTTTGCGGGCGAGCGCGAGCTCGGCGGGCGTCTCGAAGGCCGAGGCGAGCTCCGAAGGGGCGTCGGCCGCGGGATCGAGCCGGCGCAGGATGCTCGCGATGCGCACGCAAGCGTAGAGCAGGTAGGGCGCGGTGTTGCCCTCGAGGCTGAGGAGCTTGTCCCAGGAGAACACGTAGTCGCCGGAGCGGTTCTGGCTCAGGTCGGCGTACACCACCGCGCCGATGCCGACCGTGGCGGCGACCGCACGACGACGCTCCTCGGGGAGCCCGGCGTTCTTTTCGGTGACGACGCGGAAGGCGCGTTCCTCGCCCTCGTCGAGCAGGGCCTTGAGGCGGATCGGGTCGCCGCTGCGCGTCTTGATCGCCTTGCCGTCCTCGCCGAGGATCGTGCCGAAGGTGATGTGCTGGAATTCCGGGAGCGCGCGCCCCGTGGCGGTGAACCATTTCCTCGTCGTCAACCAGAGCTGTTCGAAGTGGTCGTTCTGCCGGGCGTCGGTGACGACGATGATGCCGTCGGCCCGGAGGTGCTCGGCGCGGTATCGCATCGTCGCGAGGTCGGTGGAGGCGTAGTTGCTCGCGCCGTCGCTCTTGCGGATGATGAAGGGCTGCGTCGCGAACCGCGGGTGCTCGGGGTGGAAGACGACGAGCGCGCCGTCGCTCTCGACGGCGAGTCCGTGCGCGGTCAACTCGCGGTAGACCTCGTCGACCTTGTCGCGGTAGAAGCTCTCGCCGAGGAAATGGTCGTAGCGGACGCCGAGCCGGCGGTAGATCGATTCGAGCGCCTCGATGCTGATGCGGTTGACGCGCTCCCAGACGGCGACGGCGTCGGCTTCGCCCTGCTGGAGACGCACGAGCTCGACCCGGGCCTGCTCGAGCGCGGCGGGGTCGGCCCGGCAGGCGGAGTCGGCGACCTTGTAGAGACGCTCGAACTCCTCGAGCGGATCCC
>DAIPIQ010000106.1:0-13132 GCA_036770745.1 Opitutaceae bacterium
CTTTCAGTTGAATTGGCAAAACCCCCGCCACCAGAGCAAGCCTGCAGCGTCTCGCTTGTGAGCGGGGTGTGATCGGAAGTGGTGGCAACCCGTTGTCGTGGGCCGGGGTTTATCCCCGGCGGTTCTTTTCCGGAGTGAACCGCGGAACGCGCCGCATGCACGGAGTGGAGAGGACCGCCCGACTTCGACCCGGAACGCCGGCAGTTGGTCGATCACGGGCAGGATCGAAAATCGCGGGAGGGTCCGGTTCCGCCGCAGGAGCCGGGATTGAACCCCACGACGGCAGGTTGCCACCACTTTCGAGTATCCCCACCCGGAGAGGCGCGGCGCCTCGCGGCTTGCCACCGCCCCGGGCGACCCCAATCACTCTGCGCCCGTGAAACCGTGCATCGTCACCCTCGACATGGAGGGCGTCCTCACGCCCGAGATCTGGATCGCCGTGGCCGAGCGCACCGGGATCGAAGCGCTGCGCCGGACCACGCGGGACGAGCCCGACTACGACGTCCTCATGCGGTGGCGCCTCGACCTGCTGGCGCGGCACGGCATCACACTGTCGAAGATCCAGGAGGTGATCGGCGGCCTGCGACCGCTGCCCGGGGCGGCGGAGTTTCTCGCGGCGCTGCGCGCGCGCATCCAGGTGATCATCCTTTCCGACACCTTCGAGCAGTTCGCCGAGCCGTTCATGCGGCAGCTCGCCCGGCCGACCCTTTTCTGCCACCGGTTGATCGTCGAGGACGACCGCATCACCGGTTACCGTTTGCGGATGCCCGATCAGAAGCGGCACTCCGTCGCCGCCCTCAAATCGATCGGCTACCGGGTGATCGCGGCCGGGGACTCCTTCAACGACACCAGCATGCTCGCCGAGGCGGACCACGGCTACCTCTTCCACGCGCCCGAGAACGTCGTGGAACGCTTCCCACAGTTTCCCGCCATGGGCTCCTTCGAGGAGCTTTTTGCAAGGATCACCACGCACCTCGACTGAGGCGCGGCGGAGCGGGCGGCGATCGCCCGCTCCGCCTCCCGCTCAGCGGCGGGGGGTGCGATCGACCGAGCCGCCGGGGGTCACGATCGTGGGATTCTGGAAGAGCGAGTTGGGCGTGACGCCGCGCACGCTCTGCTTCTTGAGCGAACCGCCCGGGCTGACAAGGTTGGCGGTGACAAAGACCAGGAGGTTCCGCTTCTGGTTGCTCTCGCCTTCGGAGCGGAAAAGGCGGCCGACGAGCGGCACGTCGCCGAGGATCGGAACCTTGTCCTTCACGCGCTTCACCTCTTCGCGGGTGAGGCCGCCCATGACGATCGTCGCCCCGTCCCAGACCGCGACCTTCGTGCGCATCTCGCGCACCGAGAAGATCGGCTGGAAGAAACCGGAGGGCACGGTGACGGTCGTGCCACTGGAGATCGCGATGCTCGTGCCGCCGTACTCGACGAACCCGTCGAACTCGGTCACCCGCGGATTGAGATCGAGGGAGATCGAGTAGTCGTCGTCCTCGACCGTGGGCGTGACGGAAAGCTCGACGCCGACGTTGCGGGTCTTGAAGTCCTGCGGGGTGCCGGCGGTGATCGTAACGCCGGCCGCGCCGCCGCCGGTGAGGCCGCTCGACTGGCCGACCTGCGACTCGATGTCGCCGTAGGATTCGGGGTAGCGGAACTCCTGCGCGACCGTGATCGCGGCCGGGTTGCCCGAGAGCACGGTCACCTTCGGCGAGCTGAGGAGATCGGTGCCACCGTGCTGGGAGAGCGCGCGGATCGTCGCGTCGACGCCGACGTTGTCGAGCGTGCCGACGATCAGGCCGATCGGGTTGGCGCCCTCGCCGAGGTTGGCCCCGCCCGGGAACGACGGCGGCTGTACGGGGATGAGGGGCGTGCCGGTGATCGAGATGTTCGAGGAGCTCGTCGACGGGGAGAAGGCCTGATCGAGACGGCGGTTCGAGGTGCGGTAGGTGTCGCCATCGGAGCCGGTGAAGCGCCAGTCGATCCCGAGCTCGTCGAGCGCGCCCTGGCTCACGTCCATGAACTTCGCCTCGATCTCCACCTGGCGGACGTCGTTGTAGCGATTCAGGATGTTGCGGATGCGGGAGAGGTTGCGGGAGGTCTGGGTGACGATCATCGCAGCCCCGTCGTAGACGAGGCTGGCGCCCTGCGTGCCCTCGAAGTTCACGCCGGCCTGCTGGAGGAAGTTGCGGATCGATTCCGACTCGCCGGCGACGCCGCCCGCGGCCGGGGCGGTCGCGGCGAAGGGATCGCTCGCGGCGGCGGAGGCGCCGGAGGAGCTGGTGGCGCCGACCATCCGGATCACCGTGGCGCGCGAGACGGGGAAGAAATCGGTCTCGAGGTTCGTGATCTCGCCGCCGGGGCGGACGACCACCGCGTCGAGCTGGACCTCGTACTGGAAGCCGACCGAATCGGTGATGAAGTCGAGCACGCGCCGGAGCGTGAGGTTGCGCAGGGTGATGTTGACGGCGGGGTTCGTGCGGTTGGGGTCGATGAGGACGATGTTCACGCCCTTCGGGGTCACGCCGGTGTCGTCGAATTCCTCGGAGATGCTGCTGAGCGTGCTGACCACGCGGCTGAGCTCGACGCCGGTGAAGTTCACCGAGGGAATGGTGATGCGGTTGAGTTTGTCGAGCAGCGGCACGGGGCCCTGCTGGGTCTCGACCTCGGCCTGCCGCTCCTGGAAGACGCCCGGGCGCTGCCAGCTGCGGGTGACCTCGACGAGCATCTGCTCGCGGGTCTTCTCTCGGTCGAGCCAGCCGGCGTCGCGCCGGGCCTCGGCGATCCGACGGAGGAAGTTCTTCGCCTCGGCGTTCGTCGGATCGCGGGTCTCGACGTCCTTGAAGGTGATCTCGGCGCCGTTGATGTCACCGGCGAGGTACTGGGAGCGGCCCTTCGTGACGAGCGAGTCGATCGTGCCGCGCTCGGCGGTGAAGACGGGATCGCTGGCCCCGGCGGAGGGCCCGGAGCCGAGGGCGGCGCGCTCGCGACGCAGCTCCTCGAGAAGGGGGTTGGTGAGCGCGTTGGGCTCGAGCAGGCCGATCGCGTAGTCGTAGCTCGCGGTCGCGGCCGTGACCTCGCCCCGCCCGGCCTGGGTGCGGGCGAGCCGCTGCACATCGCGGGCCCGGGTGAGGCTCTCGTTGATGCGCTGCGTCTCCTGGGCGGCGGCCGAGGAGGCGGCGCCCTGGGCGCGGGCCGCGCCCCGCTCGAGGAGGGGCGTCCCCACGAGGAGACCGGCGACGGCGAGCAGGAGGGTTTTCGACGATGGGCGGGTTTTCATGGTGAGAGGGCGGACGGCGGGGAGGGTTTGGGGAAGGGAGCCGGCTCCACCGGGCGTGGAGCGGGGATAGCCGCAGTTCAGGGAGATGAAAAGGAGAAGATGTTCGCGGGTCGGAAATCGCCGCGGGTCCCGGCCGAACCGTCCGTCGCGCGGGGCGAGAGCGTGCGGGTCTCGGAGGCCCCGAGCGAGTCCGGGGCCCGGCGCGAGATCACGGCCTGGGCGGGGTTGAGGGTGAGGCGGGTGACGAGGTAGCTGAAGCCGTTCACCTGGATGGACCCGCCCTCGCGCACGACCCGATCCTCGGGTGGGTTGCCCTGGACGCGGAGCACGGCCTGGAGGCGCGGGAGCATCTTGCGCTCGCGGGTCGTGAGCGTCTCCTCGCGGCCGGTGCGGTCGTCGATGATCACGGCGACGCCGATGTTCTCGACCACGGGCATGCTGTCGCGGGGGTTGGAGGTCATCCGCCGAACCTCGAAGGAGCGCAGGGTGAACTCGCCCCGTTCGAAGACCCGCCCGGCGCGCCCGACCACCGTCTCGCCGACGTCGAGCACCTCGAACGTCGCCAGCGGCGAACCGTCCGCCCCGACATAACCCACGAGCTGGATCCGGAACGGCTCCTGGCGGACGGCGAGCAGCTCGACCTCGAAGGGCGCCTCGATGCGGTTGACCACTCGTTCGCTCACGGTCGGCGGTGTCACGGTGAACTCGCCGGTCTCGCGGTTGTAGTAGATCACGGGCGGGGTGAAGACGTCGTAGATCCAGTCCTTGCCGCGCGACTGGGCGCCGGCGTCGGGCCAGACGACCGCTTCGATGACGGGGAGTTCCGCCCGGGCCGGTTCGTAGGGGGCGGGGGCGACGCCCGCCGCGGGATTCAAGGCCGCGACCGTCTCCAGACCCTGGAGACGCCGGTAGGCGAAGCCGGCGGTCACGAGCAACGCGACGATCGCGAGGCCGAGAAGGATTTTTTCGAGGTGCCCGAGGAGTCGCTTCATGGCGTCACTTGGCGGCAAGGCCGACCTCGGGCGGGCGGATCTTCACCTCGAACATCTCGAGGGTCACGGTGAAGCGGGAGTCGTTTTCGGCCACGATCGGGATCGCGCCCTCGGCCACCCGGTCGGGAGGCGCGACGGGGATGCCGAAGACGGTCGGCGGCGGCGCGTTCTCGCGATCGCCGGGCCGCGGACCGGCGGTCGGGGCGGAGTCGACCTCGACGGAGCGGACGACGAGCGGGATCTCCGGCGCGGCGAGCGCGTTCATGAAGCCGCGGAGCGCGGCCGTCTGCCCGGAGAACGCGATGCGGAAGGCGATCGTGTCGACGTAGCCGGGGGTGCGGGCGCTCACCTGCGGGTCGATCGTGAAGAGGTCGCCGGTCGCGCCCGTGGAGGCGCCGGAGTTCGGGGCGCTCCTCGGGGCCGGGGCGCCGTCGGGCGCGGCGCCGTCGACGCGGAGGGGTTCCTCGCGTTGGACGGAGAGGAGCGCGCGCGGCCGGGCGTCGAAGAGCGCGCGGAGGAGGTATTCGACGATCCGGCGCTGCCGGTAGACGGGTTGGATCAACCCGGGCTCGGGGCCCTCGTTCGTGTAGAGCGAGAAACCGAAGCGCTCGTCGGCCGCGAGTTTCACCCCGGCCTCGCCGGCCCCGGTGCGCATGCGGTCGACGAACTGCGCGATGTCGAAATAGGCGTCGGTCCGGCTGGCGGGTTCGCCCTTGAAGTATTCGAGCTCGTCGGCCCCGACGACGTTGAGGGCGCGCAGCATCGTGGCGAGCGTGCCGGCGTTGTCGGCGAGGTCGGCGCGGGCGCCGCGGAGGTTGACGTCGTTGGGGGCGGGTCGTTGGCGCTGGAAGCGGTCGACCTCGTCGATCCGTTGCCGGAGTTGTTCGGCGAGGGCGGCCTCGCGGGAGCGCCCCCGCAGGTCCAGCCAGACTCCGGCCCCGATGAGCACGACGAGCGCGAGCATCAGGGCGGCGAAGACGGGATGGTTGCGGAGGGTGGACACGGGCTTCAGAGCGGGCGCTTGGGATCGACCACGAGGATGAACTCGAATTTCAGGATCCCCGGCTGCGAGTTGTCGAAGCGTTCGTTCTCCAGGGAGACGATGAACTGCGACTCGACGAATCCGGAAAGGAGCGTCTTCACCCGGTTCTGCGACTCCTGGCTGACCTTGGAGAGCGGGTTGTTCTTGTCGAGGAGGCGGCCGGCGAGGTTGAGGCGGAGCGTCTGGCCGGAGGCGGAGGCGTCGCCGGTGTTGAGCCCGGCGAAGAGGCTGCCGGCGAGGGCGCTGCGCTGCTGCGAGGCGCCCGCGGGCCGCAGCACCTGGAGTTTTTCCAGCCACACGTCCTCGACCCGGGTGAGCCGCGACTGCAGGTCGGTGAAGAACGTGATCCAGTTCGACTTCGTCTCGACCAGTCCCTTGATCCCCGCGATCTCGCGCTGGATCTTCTCGATCTGGTCGCGCGTCTCGCGGATCTGCCGGCTGTAGTTGCGCAGCGGGGCCGCCTGGGCCTCGACGGTGGCGAGCTTCTCCTCGTAGCCGGCGTTGACCACGGAGTTCACGAGGATCGAGACGCCGAGGGCCGCGGCCACGAGCGCGGCGGCCGCGACGAAGAAGGGCTGGCGTGCCCGGAAGGCGCGGGCCCGCACCACGTCGGCGGGCAGGAGGTCGAACCTCGCCAACCCCTGCGAATGCGCGCGCAACGCCGCGCCGATCGCCTCGCCCACGACGTGGGCCTTGGCGAGGAGCTCGCCCTCGACGACCCCGGCCCCGAAGGGCACGCCGTTGAGCGGGTCGTAGGCCTCGACGGGGAGCTTGAGCCGGTCCGCCAGCAACGAGGCCAGGTCGGGCACGAGCGATCCGCCGCCGGTGAGCCGCACCCGCGCCGGGGCGTCGGCCCCGGTCTGTCGGCGGAAGTTGGCGATCGAGCGGGTGATCTCGAGCGCGAGGCGGTTGACGAAGCCCTGTCGCGCGCGCGCGAACGCCTCGACGTCCGCCGGCTCGACGTCCGCCTTCGCGCCCCGGCGGATGATCTCGAGCTTCGCCCGCTCCGCCTCGGCGCCCCCCTGCCCCATCTCCTCGGCCATGGCCTGGGTCAACCCGGCGCCCGCGAGCGTGACGTTGCGGATGAAATGCCGGTCCTCTCGGAGGAACACGAGGTTGCTCGAGCGCGCCCCGATGTTGAGCAGGAGCGTGCTCTGCCGCACGTCCGGCATGCAGAAGCGGAAGGCGTTCACCTGCGCCATGCAGGAGGGCTCGATGGTCTCGGGCTGGAACCCCGAGGCGCGGCACTCGCCGAGCAGGCTGCGCACGATCTCGATCTTGATCGCGGAGAGCGCGACTTCGAAATCGATGCCGTCGTCGTGGACGATCTGGTAGTCCCAGACCACTTCCTCGAGCGGATACGGGATGTTCTGCTTCGCCTCGAACTGGATGATCCGCGCGCGCTTCCCCTCGTCGACGTGGGGGACCTTGATGTACTTGGTCAGCGTGAGGTGTCCGGGGACGATCAGGCTGATCCGCCCGCGCAGCCGGTGCTGCGTGCCGATCCGCCGGATCGCATCACCCACCGCCCGCACCCAGTGGCGGTCGTCGGTCCAGTCGTATTCGAGCGGTTCGACGAAGACGCGCTCGAGCACGGGCCGACCCTCGTTGGTCGCGCTGAACGCGGCCGCGCAGACCCTGCTGGCGCCGCAGTCGATCGCGAGAAACGGGGGGAATCTCATGGTGCCGTTGGAGCAGGAACGCTGCCGGGTCGGGCCTGGTCAGCCACCGGAGGACGACGTCGGGGCCGCGCGCCGCCTAGCGGGACCGGCGCACGACCGAAGGCGTCTCGCCGGCATAGGCGTCGGCGAAGGGCGAGTCGTGTTGGGCGACGAGGATGCCGTCGTTGCCGGGCGCGGACTGCGTCACCCGATCCTTGAAGCTCTGGAGGGCGGCCGGAATGGCGAGGACGGGCGAGGCATCGGTCCCGGCGGCGCGTCCGCCCACGGTGAGCTCGACGAGGCGGGCGAAGGGGTCGGTGTTGAGCTGCTCGCGCTTCACGACCTCGGGCGGAAGGTAGAAGCGCACGATCGCCCGGCCCGGCTCGAGCGAGACGGTCTCGACCGCGGAGCGGAAGTAGTCGAGCTCTCCGTCGCGCTTGCGGATCGCGAGGGCGAGGGCCACGCCCACCCGGTCGACGAAGCGACCCGGCGCGCCGGCGCGGCCGATCACCCGCAGCTCGACGGACGTTTCCAGCCACGCCGCACCGCCCGCCGGCGGCCGGACCGAGGCGAAACGCACCGCCCGCACTTCGACCTCGGAAGCCCCGACCGGCTGGCCCGGCGCCGTGGGGGCAAGACAGGTCGCCAAAGCCGCGATCCACACGAGCCGCTTCGGGAGTTTCAAGACCGCCATAGGCCGCGGAGCATCATTCCGCGGCCTCTCGGGTGTAAACACTATTTACGAACGGGAGGATCCTCCACGGGAGGGCTTGCCACGCTCCGCGGTTTGCCACAACCGCACCGCCATGACGCCGCGTCTCCCGCACAAGCTTTGCGTGCTCGTCTTCCTCCACAACGCCGCCGGCGAGCACCTCCTGATCGAGCGTGCCAAGGCCCCCAACGCGGGGCTCTGGAGCCCGATCGGCGGCAAGCTCGAGACCGCCCTCGGCGAGTCGCCCCACGAGTGCGCGGTGCGCGAGACCCGCGAGGAGACCGGGCTCGTGGTCGACACGGCCGACCTTCACCTCTTCGGGATGATCTCCGAGCGCGCCTACGAGGGCGGGGCCCACTGGCTGATGTTCCTCTTCGCCTGTCGCGTGCCGATCGCGACCCTCCCGCCTCCGATCGACGAGGGCCGCTTCGGCTTCTTCAGTCGCGCCGCGATCGACCGGCTCCCGCTCCCCGAGACCGATCGGGCCGGCCTCTGGCCGATCCACGACCGGCATCGGGAAGGGTTCGTCGCCCTTCGCGCCGACTGCACGCCCGGGCGGCCGCTCGAGCTCGTGGTCGAGGAGCGGATCGGCGGCGGCGCGGCGTCCACTCCCCACTTGCCCGACCCCGCCGGAGGACCATTGTGCAGCACATGAAGAACGACGTCGTCGAAGTCGCGGTCAAGGGAGTCATGCCCACCGGCAATGGCTGCGCCGTGTTCCTGGGCAACGACGAGAAAAACTTCGTCATCTACGTCGATTCCGGCGTCGGCAGCGCGATCTCGATGAACCTGCACGACGTGAAGCGCGACCGCCCCCTCACCCACGACCTGATGTGCAGCATCTTCCTCGGCCTCGGGGTGCGGCTCGATCGCATCGTGATCAACGACGTGAACGACAGCACGTTCTACGCGCGCATCATCCTGCGGATGGAGAACGAGCTCGGGAAGAAACTCCTCGAGGTCGACGCCCGGCCGAGCGACTCCATCGCCCTCGCCCTCCAGCTCAAGCGCCCGATCCTCGTCGCCCAGTCGGTCTTCGACGGCGTCGAGGACATGACGGAGATCCTCGAGCGCGTGCTCAAGCAGCAGAGCGAGGAAAGCGAAGAGACCTGAGCCGCGCCGCCCGGCCCGGCGGCGGAGCGCCGCCCCGATGAACCTCCCGCCCCCGCATCCCGGCCTCGCCCGCCTCCCCGCACCGCTCGAGCCCGGCCTTCCGGTGACCGCTCTCGCCCCGATGCAGGACGTCACCGACCTGGCGTTCATGACGCTGGTGGGCGGGTTCGGTCCCCCGGACTGGTTTTTCACCGAGTACTTCCGCGTCACCGAGACTTCGCGGCTCGAGCCGCACATCCTGCGCTCGATCACCGACAATCCGACCGGCCGGCCGGTCTTCGCCCAGATCATCGGCGAGGACCTCGTCGCGGTCGAACGCACTGTCCGCGAACTCCTCCACCACCCCGTGGCCGGGATCGACCTCAACATGGGCTGCCCCGCGCCCAAGGTGTACAAGAAAAACGTCGGCGGCGGCCTCCTCCGCGACCTGCCCCACGTCGACCGCCTGCTCGGGGTCATGCGCGCGGCCAACCCCGGGATCTTCTCCGTAAAGACGCGGATCGGCTTCGAAGACGCCGTGAACTTCCCGGCCCTGCTCGCGCTCCTCGCCAAACACGAGGTCGATCTCGTGAGCGTCCACGGCCGGACCGTCCGCGGCCTCTACCGCTCGCAGGTCGACTACGACGCCATCCGCCGCGCGGTCGAGACCCTCCCCTGCCCCGTCCTCGGCAACGGCGACGTCACTTCCGCCCGCAAGGCCGCCTGGATGCTCGCCACGACCGGGGCCGCCGGGGCGATGGTCGGCCGCCACGCCATCCGCAATCCCTGGATTTTCCGGCAGATCCGGGAGCGCCTCGCCGGGAGGCCGGTCGCGCCCGTGCCGTTGCGCGAGGTGCGCGCCTACGTCGACCGGCTCCGCTCCGTCACCGGCGGGCCGGCGATCCCCGAGCGCGCGCAGGTCGGGCGGATGAAGAAGTACCTCAACTTCGTCGGCCAGAGCGTCGACCCGGCCGGGCGTTTCCTCCACGACATGCGGCGGGCCGCGACCTTCGTCGAGCTCGACGAGGTCTGCGACCGCCACCTGCTCGCCGATCCCGGGGCCGTGCTCGCCGACGAACCGCATCCCGGCGTCGTCGCCCGGCCCAATTGCGAAACCCCGGCCGACGGCCAGCCCGAGGCCTGCTCGCTCGACTCGATCACCGCCTGACGGGAGGTCCTGACGCCGCGGCATCGCGCCCCGAAGTGGACGCCGGCCTCCGGACGGCGTTTTCCGCGGACGCCTCACTCGCAACGGCTACTGCAGCCGCACCCGTGGGGCCCGCACCGGCTTGCGTGCCACGAAGTGGATCGAGGAACCGATCGGCAGCGGCACGCCGCGGCGCGCCAGCCAGCGCTCGAACGTCGCAACGGCCTCGCAGGCGGCGTTCAGCGGTCCCCACGGCGGCTGCACGTCGCTTTGTCCGTCGCGGCGCGGGAAGACCTTCCGTCGCACGACGAGGACCGGCAGCAGGAAGAAGTTCCAGTGGGTGAACGCCTCGACCGCGCAGGCCGCCTCGCGGACCATCGCCTTGAGCTCCCGGGCGCGGAAACGCCGGACGGTCAGCGCCGCCTCGTCGTGGTAGGACCAGAGCCAGGGCAGCGCGGCGGTGTTGAGGACGAGGACGCCGCCGGGCCGCAGGCAGCGTTGGAATTCCAGCAGCGCGAGCAGCGGCGACTCGACCTGCGAGAGCACGTCCGCGCAGACGATCGCGTCGAACGTCTCGTCGGCGAAAGGCAACGCCTCGATCGATCCCTCGACGACGTCGAATCCCGCCTCGGCCGCCTTGGCGCAGGCCTGCGCCGAAAAATCGAGGCCGCGGAGCCGGTCGTGGGGACGATGCGCCTGAAGCCGCCGCAGGAGCCCGCCCGTGCCGCATCCCGCGTCGAGGACCGTCGAGCCCGGCGCGACCCGGGCCTGTTCGAGGCTCCCGAGCACCCGGGCATGTAACGCCCGCAGGTACCAGAGTCGGTCCTCCACCTCGGCGAGCCGCACATACTCATCGGGATTCATTCAGGCAGGGGCGCGAGGCTTCGAGCCGGCCGGGATCGCGGCAACGCAATTTTCCGGCCGCGTTCGTCGCGGGGTGGATCGAAAGCGGCGCCGGGTTTACGTTCCGCCGTGGGTCGGGGTTCATCCCCGACTTCCGCAGCGTCTCTCATTCGAAAGTCGGGACTCGATCCCTTGGCCCGCGACCACGGCAAGGCACGCGGTCGCCGCGACTCGCCCGTTGCGCCCGCCCGCGAATCCCGTTCGCTCGCCTCCGCATGGGAAGCTGGACCGTCCACGCCGCCAACGGCGTCCACCTGCCGCAGATCGGGTGGCGCCTCGACGCGCGCTGGCCGGCCGACCGCAGCTTCGTCTCGCACGCCCACTTCGACCACCTCGCACGGCACCGCCTCGCCCTCTGCTCCGCCGGCACGGCGCGGCTGATGCGCGCCCGCATGCCCGCCGAACGCGAGGAGATCATCCTCGGCTTCGGCGAGCGTCACACGCTGGCGGACGGCACGGTCGTCACCCTCCACCCCGCCGGGCACATCTTCGGGTCGGCGCAGTTCCGCGCGGAGAACGAACACGGCGCGCTCCTCTACACGGGCGACTTCAAACTCCGCCCCGGGCTCTCCGCCGAGACCTGCGAGACGCCGCGCGCGCACACCGTGGTGATGGAGACGACGTTCGGGAAACCGCACTATGTCTTTCCGCCCGCCGCGGAGGTCATGGCCGCGATCGTCCACTTCTGCCGTGCGGCCCTCGAGGACGGCGAGACGCCCGTGCTCTTCGGCTACAGCCTCGGCAAGAGCCAGGAGATCCTCAGCGGCCTCACCGGGGCCGGCCTGCCCGTGATGCTCCACACCCAGACGTGGAGGATGACGAGCCTCTACGAGGCCATGGGCGTCGAGTTCCCCGCCCACCGCCGCTTCGTGCTCGAGGAGGTGCGCGGCCACGTCGTGCTCTGCCCACCCCAGGCCAACAACTCCGCCTGGCTGCGGCGCATCACCCCGCGGCGCACCGCCACGATCACGGGTTGGGCCGTCGACCCCGGCGCCGTCTTCCGCCTCCAGTGCGACGCCGCCTTCCCGCTTTCCGACCACGCCGGCTACGACGACCTCCTGCGCTTCGTCGAGCTGGTGCAACCCGAGCGCGTCTACACCGTCCACGGCTTCACCCGCGAGTTCGCCCGCGACCTCCGCGCCCGCGGGCTCGAGGCGTGGGCCCTCGGCGAGGACAACCAGCTCGAGCTCCCGATCCGGATCCCCGCACCCGCCCTCGACCGGAGCGTCGGCGCCCCCGCCGCCGACATCCCGACCGCCCTTCCCGCCACGCCCGAGTCCTTCGCCCGCTTCGCCGCCACCGCCGAGGCCGTGCGACGCGCGCCCGGCCGGCTGGAGAAGACGCGCCTGCTCGCCGATTACTTCGCCTCGCTTCCCGACGAGTTCGCGGGACCCGCCGCGCTCTGGTTCACCGGCCGGCCGTTCCCCCAGGCCTCCGGGCGCTCCCTCCAGCTCGGGTGGGCCGTGATCAAGCGCGCCCTCCTCGCCGCGACCGGCCTCAACGAGGGCGACCACCGCGCCGCGTATCAGCGACTTGGAGACAGCGGCGAGACCGCCGAGGGCCTCCTCGCCGGCCGCACCACCCCGGAACCGTGGACGCTCGCCGAGGTGGAGCGTTTCCTCGACCTCCTCGGGGAGGCCCGGGGCCCGACGGAAAAGCTCGCGCTCCTCGAGGGCCGCCTGCGCCGGCTCACCCCGGTCGAGGCGAAATACCTGCTCAAGATCATCACCGGCGACCTCCGCATCGGCCTAAAGGAGGGCCTGGTCGAGGATGCGATCGCCCGCGCCGCCGGCCGGCCGGTCGAAGCCGTGCGCGAGGCCGCGATGCGCTGCGGCGACATCGCCCGGGTCGCGCGGGCCGCCCGCGCCGACCGCCTCGGGTCGATCGGTCTCGAGCTGTTCCACCCGCTCCAGTTCATGCTCGCGAGCCCCGAGCCCGACGCCGCCTCCATCCTCGCCCGCCTCGGCGACACGGTCTGGCTGGAGGACAAATACGACGGCATCCGCTGCCAGATCCACAAGCGCGGCGACCGCGTCGCGCTCTTCTCGCGCGACCTGCGCCCGATCACCGGCCAGTTCCCCGAGATCGCCGACGCCGCTCGTCGGTGTCCCTCCGATTTCATCGGCGACGGCGAGCTGCTCGCCTGGCGCGACGGTCGCGCCCTCCCCTTCGGGGGGCTGCAACGCCGCCTCGGACGCAGCGGCGACGACTTCTTCCTCGGCTCCGAGCTGCCCGTCGCGCTCCTCCTCTATGACCTGCTCTGGATCGACGGCCGGGAGCTGCTCGCCCGTCCCCTCGCGGAGCGGCGAGGC
>DAIPIQ010000106.1:13142-13903 GCA_036770745.1 Opitutaceae bacterium
TCCGCGTCTCCGGGGAGGCGCTTCTCTCCGTCGTTAACGACGTGCTCGACTTCGCGAAGCTCGAAGCGGGGAAGGTGGAGCTGGAGCGCCTGCCGCTCCGCGAGGGGCTGACCGTCGCCCCGCGCGGCGAGGCCCGCACCGCCGCCGGGATCGACGAGGCCTTCCTGCGCGCCCGCGCGCGCGGCAACGAGGGATTGATGGCGAAGGATCCCGCGAGTCCCTACCAGCCCGGCCGTCGCGGCCTCGCCTGGCTCAAGCTCAAGAAGGCCGCCGCCACCCTCGACGTCGTGGTGACCGGGGTCGAGTTCGGCCACGGCAAACGCCGCGGCGTGCTCTCCGACTACACGTTCGCCGTGCGCGACGCCGAAACCGGCGCGCTCCGCGTCGTGGGCAAGGCCTACTCGGGCCTGACCGACGCCGAGATCGCGACGCTCACCGAGCGTTTCCACGAGACGACCCTCGAGGTGCGCGGGCGCCTCCGCGTCGTCGAGCCGCGGGTGGTGCTGGAGATCGCCTTCGACTCGATCCAGCCCAGCCCGCGCCACGACTCCGGCTTCGCCCTGCGCTTCCCGCGCATCGTCCGCATCCGCGACGACAAGTCGCCGGAACACATCGACACGCTCGAAACCTGCCGGCGGCTGGCGGGGCCGGCGGGGGAGCACTGAATCCGGCAAAGGGGTGCAATCGAAACTGGTGGCAACCTGCAGTCGTGGGCCGGGGTTCATCCCCGGCTTTTTCCCCGCGGGCCGCCACGGAAGCCG
>DAIPIQ010000107.1:0-13811 GCA_036770745.1 Opitutaceae bacterium
CCTCGACCCCGCCGCGCTCGCCGGTTTCCGGCCGGTGCGACGCCGGCAACAGCTCCTCTTCGAAAGCGGACGACTCGTACTCGTCGAGGACTTCGGCCACCATCCCACCGCGATACGCGAGACGCTGCGTTCGCTGCGCTCGCGTTTTCCAGGGCGTTTGATCACCGCCGCCTTCGAACCGCGCAGCAACACCGCGCGCACGCGCGTGCTCGAGGGCGCGTTCACCGAGGCGCTGGCGGAGGCCGACGCCGTGCTGCTCGGCCCGGTCGACCGCGCGGAGCGACTCGCCGCCGGCGAGCGTCTCGACACCGCCGGGATCGCGAAGACCCTGATCGGGCGCGGCCGCGAGGCCTACGCCTGCGCGTCGAACGACGACGTGTTCGCGCACCTCGAGCGGACGATCACGGACTCGTCGTCGACGCCGCGGCTGGTCGTGCTCTTCAGCAACGGCGCCTTCGGCGGCATCATCGCCCGCGTCGCCGCGCGGGCGGCCGAGGTCACAGCGTCTTGACGAGGATGCGCGGGTTGCGCCCGCCCTGCTCGTAGAGCTGGCGGCGCGCCTCCGGGAGCACGTCCTTGCCGGCCTCGGTGAAACCGCAGACGGAGCTGAAGAAAGAGAAGCTCTGCGTGCTCAGCGCGATCACGCGGGCCGCGCCGCGTCGTTTCGCCTCCAGGCAGGCGAACTCGACCATCTTGCGCCCGATCCCGCGCTTGTGGTGGAAGGGCAGCACGTAGAGCGAGCCGATCTCCGCGAGATCGGGCCGGTCCGGATAGAACGTGAGCGACACGCACGCGATCAGGTTCTCGTCGATCTCGAAGACGTGGAAGTTGTCGATGTTCCTCTCCACCGCCAACAGCGTGCGGTGGAGCAGCTCCTCGCGCTTCACCGCGTGGCGGGTGAGGTTGTGGATCAGGCGCGCGTCGCGCCGGGTCGCCTTGCGGATCTGCTGGTAGTCGCTGCCGTAGACGAGCGAGCCCACGCCCTCGTTGGAGAAGACTTCGTTGAGCAGCGTATCGTGCACCCGGCCGTCGATGAGGTGGACGCGCGGCACGCCGGACTCGATCGCCCGAACGGCGTGCACGGCCTTGCTCTGGCACCGCGGATCGAGCGCGTCTGCCGACTCGGCCAGCAGCCGCGCGAGTTCGTCCACCGGGATCTGCCGGCGCAACTCGCCCCGCACCTCGAAACCGGGGTGGGGTGCGAGGTAGATGACCTTCGTCGCGTGCAGGTCCTCGGCCAGCTCGGCGGCGAGCAGATCGCTGTTGATCCGCAGGGAGCGGCCGTCGCGGTCGAAGCCGATCGGCTGGATGATCGGCACCACGCCCTCGTTGATGAGATGGAGGATGAACTCGGTGTCGATCCGGTCGACCTTGCCGGTGAACTGCTGGTCGACGCCCTTGATCACGCCCACCGCCGCCGCCCGCACGGAATTGGTGATCGCGCACTTCAGGCCGCTCTGGGTCAGGCCTTCGAGGATCTGGTGGGAAACCCGCGACGAGGCGCGGATCGCCAGATCGAGCGTCGCGGCATCGGTCAATCCCGCGCCCTCCACGTCGGTGATCGCGACCTGCCGCACGACCGAAAGCTCCTTCAACTGGTGCCCGATCCCGTGCACGAGCACGACCTTGATCTGGAGGCTGCGCAGGACCGCGAGGTCGAGGAGCAGATTGGGCAGGTTCTCATCCGCCACGACCACGCCGTCGAGGGCCACGATGAAGATCTGGCCCTGGAAGCGCGGCACGTAGTTCAGGATGCCGCGCAAATCGGTTGGCTTGATGGCCGTGACGGCCGACCCGGGAACGTTCATGGCCGCTTTGTGCGGATTCGCCCCGGGCTCGTCAACGGCCTCGCACGCGTCACTCGACGCGGACCGTCGCCGTGAACACCGCGTCCGCGGCGTAGAGCGAGACCCGCCATTCTCCGGGCTCGAGCACCTCCGCGGGAAACTCCAGAAGAGCACGCGCGGTCACCGTGACCGGGGGTTCGCCCGGCGCGTGCCGCGATTCGTCCTGGAGGAAGACATGCAGTTCGCCACGCCTTGCATACGCGAGGACGAGTCCGAGACGCACCGGGCGGGCCGAGGACGCGAAACCGAGCTCGAAACGCGGCCGATCCGTGTGCGCGACCGGCGTGGCGACCGCCACCGAGGCCGGTGTGACGGCGAGCTTCGGCGGGCCCGGCATGATGAGGGCGAGGTCGAGCGGAACCGCGCGATCGAGGGGTTGGGGGAGCGGGGCGCGCAGCGCCTCCTCGGAGCGCGTCCGCGACGGCGGACCGTTGTCGGGGGAAACGACCACCGCACAGCGGAGCCATTCGTTGCCGACCGGCTCGAAACCGCGTCGCGCCTTGGACTCCGCCTCGGCGAAGGGCTCGTGGGCGCTGCCCGCGGGCTTCCGGAAGACGAGATTCACCGCGGTGTAGAACGCCACGTAGGCGACGATCGCCGCGACGACCCAGAGCATCGGCCAGGGCCGACGCCGCGGTGTGGGAGAATGGGACGAGCTTTCCATCCGAACCGCGGTCTCAATGTCCCCGGGCCTTCCCAAGGCAAGCCCTACGGTGCTACGTTCAGCGCACAATAAACATTATGTCTAGTCCAAGCGAGGACGGTGTCCTGCCTGAGTTTCAAGCAACCCGCAGGCTGTCCGGAGCCCCGACCGCCCTTCCGGCCTGCGGGATCGCAGCGAGGTTCGGGAGTCCCGAACTCTGCCTGTCCAGCGCCACCGCGAAGCGTGCGATCGGATCGATCTCCTTCGGGAGTTTCTCCGGGCGGATCCAAAACGAAGCTTCGATGCGTCCTCGCGCACCCGCGCGAGAATGCGGGATTTCAGCGAAGCCCACGGCGATCGTGCGGCCGGCCAGGGAGAAGCGGGCGAACTGCGGAGCGAGCTCAGGAACCACGCCGATCTGACGCGTGCAGAACGTGACAAGGAGCTCCTCCAGCGAATCGGCGCCCTTGATTTCCCCTCCGGGCAACCCGAGAAGAAATCCGCCGCGACGGCGGACAAGGAGCACCGATCCACCGGCGTCGCGTAGAAGTGCGAAAACAGCCTGTGGAGACATGCGGAAAGAGATGGACCAAGTCCCCTATCGGCGCGGTGCGGTCCGTCCTTATCCGACTTTCGGCAGGCCCTGCGAACGCGCCTCGCAGGTTGCGCTGCATCGGCAGGCGCATACTTCGCTTCATGTCCCGATCCGTTCTCGCGCTTGTCACGACATCCCTGCTCATCATGACGACGAATCCCGCCCCCGCAGCCATCGCTTCCACCCGCGCCCCTGCCGCTGAAACCGCGACGTTCGGCGGCGGTTGCTTCTGGTGCGTGGAGGCCGTGTTCGAGACGGTCGAGGGTGTTCTCGACGTCGTCTCCGGCTACGCGGGCGGCAAGCGCCGGAATCCGACCTACGAGGAGGTGTGCGCCGGGACGACGGGCCACGCGGAGGTCGTCCGGATCACCTTCGATCCCGGGGTGGTGTCCTACGAGAGACTGCTGGAAGTGTTCTGGGAAGCGCACGATCCGACCACGTCGAACCGGCAAGGGGCCGACGTGGGCACCCAGTACCGCTCGATCATCCTGACCTCCGACGACGGCCAGCGCGCGACTGCCGAGCGCTCGCGCGCCGCGGCGGCGCAACGCATCGGTCGCCCCGTCGTCACCGAGATCGTGCCGCTCACCGCGTTCCATCCGGCCGAGGAGGAGCATCAGGACTACTTCCGTCGGAATCCACAGGCCGGCTACTGCGTCTACGTGATCGCTCCGAAATTGAAGAAGCTCGGCCGGTGAGCCGAAGCCGGCTCGGCCGCGGGTTGCGTCGCGGGTTCGACCGCACCTTTCTGGGGAGCATGTTGATCGCCCTCGTCCACGTTCACGTGAAGCCCGGCCACCTCGATGCCTTCCGGGAGGCCACGATCGCCAACGCCCGGGCGAGCCTCGGCGAGCCGGGGATCGCCCGCTTCGATCTCTGCGCGCACGCCGACGACCCGCACCGTTTCACACTCATCGAGGTTTATCGGAACGCGGATGCCCCCGCGCTTCACAAGCAGACCGTGCACTACGCGGCGTGGCGCGACACGGTGGAGCCCATGATGGCCGTGCCGCGGACCAGTGTGAAGTTGCTCAACCTCTTCCCCTCCGATGCCGGATGGTGACGCCGGGGGGCGATCTCTTACGCCGCCCGGTCGCTTCGAGTTCGCCACGGCGAACCGCATCGTCTTCGGCGACGGCGCCTCCGCGGAACTTCCGGCGCTCGTCGCGTCGTTCGGGCGACGCGCGCTGATCGTCACCGGGGCCGATCCCGCGCGTTTCGCGGGGCTCGTCGCGCGGATTCGGGAAGCCTGCCGGCACTCAGTCCTGTTTTCCGTGGCCGGCGAGCCCGAGATCGCGTGCGCCGATTCGGGTGCTCATCTCGCGCGGGAGGAGCGCTGCGACGTGGTCGTGGCGATCGGTGGCGGCGCCGTCATCGACGCGGGCAAGGCGGTCGCCGCTCTGGCGACGAACGAAGCCCCGGTCCTCGACCACCTGGAGGTCGTTGGCGCCGGACGCCCGCTCAACCGGGCCCCGCTCCCGTGCCTCGCGGTCCCGACGACGGCGGGAACCGGCTCCGAGGCGACGCGCAACTCCGTCCTCACCGTCCCGTCCGCCGGAGTGAAGGCCAGCCTGCGTGGCGTTCACCTGCTTCCACGCGTGGCGTTGGTCGATCCGCGCCTCGCGCATGGTCTTCCGCGCGCGCTCACCGCGACCTCCGGGATGGACGCCCTCACCCAGGTGATCGAGCCCTTCCTCTGCCTTCGGGCCAACGCCTTCGTCGACGCGCTCTGCCGCGACGCGATTCCGCGTGCGGCGCGCGCCCTGCCCCGGGTTTGCACCGCACCCGGCGACGCCGCGGCCCGCGCCGAGATGGCGCTGGTCGCGCTCCAGGGCGGCATGGCGCTCGCCAACGCCGGCCTCGGGGCGGTCCACGGTTTCGCGGCCCCGATCGGTGGCGCGTTCCGCGCGCCCCACGGGGCGGTCTGCGCGGCCCTTCTCCCGCACGTCCTGCGCGCCAACCTCCGCGCGCTGCGCCGCCGATCGCCCGGGTCCGCGATGATCGGGCGCTGGGAGGAACTCGCCCGCCTGCTCACGGGCCGTGCCGACGCGTGCGCGGAGGACGCGGCCGAGTGGTGCGCGGCCCTCGGGGCGTCGCTGGGGATCCCTCCCCTTTCGAGCCACGGCATCGGGACGGCCGACCTGGATTCCCTCGCGACGAAGGCGGCGTCGGCCAGCAGCATGAAGGCCAATCCCGTCGCACTCACCCACGACGAACTCGTCGAGATCCTTCATCATGCCCTGGGCTGACCGTCGAACCGGGCTCCCCGCACGTTCGTATCCACGCGGCAAACACGCATGAACGCGTCGCCACCGACCCGCTGCCCGCGGTGCGGCCGCTCCGGACCGTGGCTCGCGGGGAAATGGCGGCCGTTCTGCTCGGAACGTTGTCGGCTGATCGACCTGGGAGACTGGTTCGAAGGTCGTCACGTGATCAGCGAGCCGCTGCGCCCCGGGCACTTCGCCGCGTTCGAGGAACTTTCCGAAGGGCCCGGCCTCGACCGCCCCGGCGATTGAGTGCGCGCCGAGATCCGCGTCGGTTCGCCCGTTGAAAATCCCGCGGGCCTGCTCCACGTTCCGCGCCCCTCCCGCATGAGCGCTCCCTCCGATTCGATCCGGCTGTTCGGCGTCCGACAAAACAACCTCCAGGGCTTCGACCTCGAGATCCCCCTCGGACGCTACGTGGTCGTCACCGGATTGAGCGGCGCGGGAAAGTCCTCGCTCGTCTTCGATACCCTCCACGCCGAGGGGCAGAGGCGCTACGTCGAGACCTTCAGCGCCTACACCCGGCAGTTTCTCGAGCTCCTGGCGCGTCCCAAGGTCGACCGGATCGAGAACATCCGTCCTTCGATCGCGATCGAGCAGACGAACACCGTGAAGACCTCGCGCTCGACCGTCGGGACGATGACCGAGCTCTGCGACTACTTCAAAGTCTGGTTCGCCCACGTCGCCGAACTCATCGACCCGGCGAGCGGCGCGCCGATCCACGACGACGATCCGCGCACGATCTGGGAGAAGGCGCTCGCGAATTTTCCCGGGGCCACGACCCTCGTCGCCTTCTCCGTCGAACGCCCCGGGTCGATCACGTGGGACGAGATCCTCGCGAACGTGCGCGGGCAGGGCTACTCGCGGTGCGCGGTGCGCGGCGACGGCGTGACCAGGCTCGACGCGCTGGACGGCGCGAAGCTGGCGGAGGTGGAGGACCGCCGGACGGAGCGGGCGGACCGCCCGATCTTCGCCGTCATCCAGGATCGGGTCGTGCTCGAGCCCGGATCGCGGGCGCGGTTCCTCGGGGCGGTCGAGACCGCCCTCGGGTTCGGGCGCGGGCGCATCCTGCTCCTCGCTCCGGACGGCGTCCCGATGGCGCGTTTCGCGCGCGGACTCGTCTCTCCGGTGAGCGGGCGCACGTTCCGGCCGGCCACGCCCCCGCTTTTCTCCTTCAACTCGCCGGTGGGCGCGTGTCCGCGGTGCCGCGGCTTCGGGCGGATCATCGAGATCGATCCACGCCTCGTCGTTCCGGATGCGTCGAAATCGCTCGCCGGCGGGGCGATCCGGGCGTTCGACGGCGACGTCTACGGCGAATCCCGGCGCGACCTCCTGCGCGCCGCGCGTCGCCACGGGATCCCGACCGACGTGCCCTACCGCGAGCTGACGCCGGCGCAGCTCGAATGGGTGGCGCAGGGCGAGCCCGCCTACCGCGAACTGAAGGCGCGGGGTGGTTCCTACGACTACGACTCGGGCCTCTGGTACGGGCTCGAGGGCTTCTTCGACTGGCTCGAAGGCAACACCTACAAGATGCATGTGCGGGTGTTCCTCTCGCGCTTCCGCTCCTACGTGGAATGTCCCGACTGCCGGGGTGCGCGGCTCAAGCCCGAGGCGCTCGACTGGCGCTGGCGCGGGCGTCCCCTCCCCGAACTCTACCGGATCCCCGTCCGGGAACTGCGCGACCTCCTCGCGGACGCGGAGCGCGCAGGGGCCGCGGCCTCCCACCCGGGAGCGATCGCGCTCGAGGCGATCCGCGCGCGCCTGCGTTTCCTCGACGAGGTCGGTCTCGGCTACCTCACGCTCGACCGCCCGTCGCGCACGCTCAGCGGCGGCGAGGTCCAGCGGGTCAACCTCACCTCGTGCCTCGGGACTTCGCTCGTCGACACGCTCTTCGTCCTCGACGAGCCCTCGGTCGGCCTTCACGCGCGCGACACCGAGCGTTTGATCCGGATCATCCGCGACCTGACCGACGCCGGCAACACCGTGATCGTGGTCGAGCACGACGAGGCGATGATCCGCGCGGCCGACCACGTGATCGAGGTCGGTCCGGCGCCCGGCCGCAACGGCGGGCGGATCGTCTTCGAGGGTCCCGTGCCGGCGCTGCTCGCCGATGCCTCCAGCCTGACCGGCGGCTACCTCTCGGGCCGGCTCTCCGTGGAGGGGGTGCGTATCCGCCGTCCGGTGACGCGGACGGGCCCGTCCCCCGCGCCGCTGCTGCGGGTGCGCGGCGCCTCGAGGCACAACCTCCGCGCGCTCGATCTCGACCTGCCGCTGCGGCGCTTCGTCTGCCTGAGCGGCGTCTCCGGCTCGGGCAAGTCGACCCTGCTGGAGTCGGTCCTGCACCGGGGCTGGCTCGCCGCGCGCGGTCAACCCGTGGAGGAGGCGGCCGAACTGCGTTCGCTGGAGAGCGACCTCGAGTTCTCCGAGGTCGTCATGGTCGACCAGTCGCCGGTGAGCCGCACGCCGCGTTCGAACCCCGCGCTCTACACCGAGGCGTGGGAGGAGATCCGCGCCCTCTTCGCGGCGGGCCCCGAGGCCTCGGCGCAGGGGATGACGGCCTCGACCTTCTCCTTCAACGCCGGTGAAGGCCGTTGCGCGCATTGCCAGGGGCTCGGCCACGAGCGGGTCGAGATGCAGTTCCTTTCCGACGTCTACATCCCCTGCCCCGTTTGCGAGGGACGGCGTTTCAAGGACGAGGTGCTCGCGATCCGCCGCGACGGGAAGTCGATCGCCGACGTGCTCGACCTGACGGTGGACGAGGCGCTCGTGCATTTCGCCGTCCACCGCAAGGTCGCGGCGCGCCTGGGACCACTCGCCGAGGTCGGGCTCGGCTACCTCACGCTCGGACAACCGATCAACACGCTCTCGGGCGGCGAGGCGCAACGTCTCAAGCTGGTGAAGTTCCTCGGAGCCGTCGCCGAACCCGGCGCCGGGGGCGCATCCGGCGCGCTTCTCCTGCTCGACGAACCCACGACCGGCCTGCACCGCCACGACGTGAAGCGCCTCATCGGGGTGCTTCAGACGCTCGTCGATCGCGGGCACAGCCTCGTCGTGATCGAGCACAACCTCGACGTGCTCGCGGCCGCCGACTGGGTCCTCGAGATCGGTCCGGGCGCAGGAACCGAAGGCGGGCGCGTCGTGGCGGAAGGCCCTCCCGAGGCGGTGGCGCGCACGCCTTCGCACACGGGACCGTTTCTCGCCGCCGCTCTTGGAGCACGCGAGACGCCCGTGCTCCGGGCGGCCGAGCCCTCGTCGCGTTACGGCGCGGCGGCCCCGGCGGCCCTGCGCATCACCGGCGCGCGCGAGAACAACCTCCGCGACCTCACCGTGGAGATCCCCCACCGCGCGCTCTCGGTCGTCACCGGCATCTCGGGCTCGGGAAAGTCGACCCTCGCGTTCGACATCGTGTTTGCCGAGGGCCAGCGGCGGTTCATGGAATCGATGTCGCCCTACGCGCGGCAGTTCGTCGAACAGCTCCCGCGTCCGCAGGTCGATCGGATCACCGGCATTCCGCCGACGGTCGCGATCGAGCAGCGCGTCACCCGCGGCAGCCGCAAGTCGACGGTGGCGACGATCACCGAGGTCGCGCAGTACCTCCGGCTGCTCTTCGCCCGCGTCGGCGTGCAGCACAATCCCGCGACGGGCCGGCCGGTGCTCCCGCAATCGGAGCGCGAGCTGCTCGCGTTGCTCCGCCGCCGCCTCGCCGGGCCCGAGGCGCGAAAGGCGCGACAGGTGCTGCTGCTCGCACCGCTCGTCCGCGGCCGCAAGGGCCACCACCGGCCGATCGCCGACTGGGCCGCCGACCACGGCTACGAACGACTCCGGATCGACGGGCGCATCGTCCTCACCGAGGCGTTCGAGAAACTCGATCGCTACCGCGAGCACGACATCGAGGTGGTCGTCGCCGACCTCCGCCCCGTCGTCGGAGAGACGAAGGAGCTGCGCGACCGACTCGCCGAGGCCCTGCGCCTCGGTCGCGGGTCGTGTCTTCTCCTCGCCGACGGCCGTCGCCCGCTGGGCTGGCTCTCGACCACGCGCACCGACGCCGGGACGGGCGAGGCGTTCCCCGAACTCGATCCGAAGCACTTCTCCTTCAACTCGCCCAAGGGTTGGTGTCCCGCCTGCCGCGGTCACGGGCGCATCTTCCCGTGGATGCTCTCCCCCGCCGGCGACGAACAAGTCCCGCCCGAGCTCCTCGATCTCGCGCACAGCATGGACGCCGCCGGGGTGGACGAAGACGAGGGGGCGCCGTGCCCGGAGTGCGGCGGGGCGCGCCTCAATCGCGTGAGCCGCGCGGTGAAGGTCCCTTTGCGCGGCGGTCGCTGGATCTCGCTCCCCGAGCTGCTGGCCGAAACTCCCGCGGCGCTCGTCGCCCGGTTGCGGCGCCTCAAGCTCGACCGGCGGGGTCGTTTGATCGCGGCCGATCTCGTCGCGCAGGTCGAGGAGCGCCTTCGCTTCCTCGACCGCGTCGGCCTCGAGTACCTCGCGTTGGATCGCCCGACCGGATCCCTCTCCGGCGGCGAGGCCCAGCGCATCCGCCTCGCCGCTCAGCTCGGCACCAACCTCGCGGGCGTGCTCTACGTCCTCGACGAACCCAGCATCGGCCTGCACGCGCGCGACAACGACCGGCTCCTCGCGACCCTTCTCGAGTTGCGCGACAAGGGCAACACGCTGCTCGTGGTCGAACACGACGACACGGTCATGGCGCACGCCGATCGGATCATCGACCTCGGCCCCGGCGCGGGCGTGAACGGCGGCCGCCTCCTCGCCAACGGCACGCTCGCCGAGCTCCGCGAGAACCCCGACTCGCTCACCGGCCGCCATCTCGCCGCCCGCCTCCCCCACCCGCTCCGCGGCCAACGCCGCCCGCTCCCTCCGCCACCCAAAACCGGCGCGACCTCGCCCGATTGGATCGAGCTGCACGGGGTGAACCTCCGCAACCTGCGCGACGTCGACCTGCGCATCCCCCTCGGCCGGCTCACGATGGTCTGCGGTGTCTCGGGCGCGGGCAAATCGACGCTCGTCCGCGACGTGCTCCGCCCCGCCGTCGAATGCGCCCTCGCGCTCGGAAAGAAGCGGCTCACCGCCCGCGAGTTCCGCAAACAACGAGGTGCCGGGGTCGAGCCGCCCTTCGCGGCCCTGCTCGGCGGAGCGGGCTTCCGTTCCGTGATCGAAGTCGACCAGGCGCCGATCGGGAAGACGCCGCGTTCGACGCCCGCGACCTACCTCGGGGCGTTCGATTTGATCCGCCAGTTCTTCGCCGGCCTGCCCGAGGCGCGGATGCGCGGCCACTCCGCCGGGCGTTTCTCCTTCAACACCGCCGGCGGCCGCTGCGAGGCCTGCGCCGGGGCCGGACGCATCAAGCTCGAGATGAGCTTCATGCCCGATGCGTTCCTCCCGTGCGACGCCTGTGGCGGCACGCGCTTCGGCCCCGAGCTCGCCGACATCCGCTGGAAGGGGAAATCCATCGCCGACGTCCTCGCCCTGAGCTTCGAGGAGGCGGCCGCGTTCTTCGACTTCCACGGCCGGCTGCGCGAGACGATGGAGCTGATGGTCGAGACCGGGCTCGGCTACCTCACGCTCGGCCAGAGCAGCCCGACCCTTTCCGGCGGCGAGGCGCAGCGTCTCAAACTCGTGACCGAACTCACCCGCGGCCTCCAGAGCTTCCAGGAACGCACCCGCGGCGAGACCCCGCGCAACCTCTACCTCCTCGAGGAGCCGACCGTCGGGCTGCACCTGAGCGACTGCGAGAAGCTCATCCACCTCCTCCACCGTCTCGTCGACCATGGGCACACCGTGGTCGTGATCGAACACCACCTCGACCTGCTCGCCGAGGCCGACTTCATCGTCGAGCTCGGGCCCGGAGGGGGACCGCAGGGCGGTCGTATCCTCCATCAGGGTACGGTGGAGGCGCTCGTGAAGTCGCGACGCAGCGTGACCGCTCCCCACCTGCGCGACCGTCTGCGCCCGGCGGAATCCCCCGCATCGACGCACCGGACGGTTTCTGCATAGTGCCGGGCCCGAGCCCATGGGTCCCTCGCGGAAATCCCTCGCCCGCCCGTCCCGCCGCCTGATCGCGCTGGTCTGCGCGGCGCTCGGCCTCGCGGGATCCTCGAGCGCCCAAAGCCCGCTCCTCCCCACGACGATCGGGCCCGTGGAGGAGTCGGTCGATGAGCCCTCCGCGGTGGCGGCCCGGATCCGTGGTCTCTCGGAGGAGCTGCACACCCCGGGGCGGGCCCGGGCGTGGCGCGAGCGGGCGGTGCGCGAGGCCTTCGCGACCTCGGTGCGGGAGTGGCAGGCGTCGCGCAGGGCACAGGCGCGCGGCCGTGCCTTCCAGGTCGGTTTGCCCGTGGAGGGCGGGTTGCCCGGCGGGGGCCGCTTCGCCCTGGTCGCGCTCGACGACGAGCGCCCCCGCTACCTCGCGACCAACAACCTCGACGCCGCCATCGCCACCGCCGCGGATCTCGTGCGGGAAACGGCCCCGTACTTCGCCGACGGCGCGGGCCTGCGTCTCGGCATCTGGGACGGCGACCGCGTCCGCTCCACCCACCAGGAGTTCGCGGGCCGGGTGGCCTTCACCGATCCCACCTCGCCCACCGCCAACCACGCCACCCACGTCGCCGGCACGATGATCGCCTCCGGCGTCGACTCCCGCGCCCGCGGCATGGCGCCCGCGGCCGCGCTCGCGAGCAACGACTGGGACGACGACCTCGCCGAGATGGCCGTGCTCGGGGCCGTGCTCCCCGGCGACCCCGGCGCGATCCCGATCTCGAACCACTCCTATTCGTTCCAGGGCGGGTGGGCCTTTTTCGGACAACCCACCTACGCGTGGGTCTGGTTCGGCGACACCGGCGGCGGCGTGCCCTCGACGGCGGAGCGGGAGCCCGACTTCGGTCGCTACGCCGACGAGGCCGCGGTCCTCGACGCGGTCGCGGCGGCCGCACCCTACTACCTGTCATTTCACTCCGCAGGCAACGAGCGCGACGACCAGCCCGCCGCCGGTCAGACGTGGCGCACCGCGGCGAGCGGGACGATCTACAACTACAACGCCGCCCTCCATCCCGTCGGCGACGGCCTCCACAAGGCCGGGGGCTACGACACGCTCATGACCGCGGCGGTGGCCAAGAACGTCGTCACCGTCGGCGCGGTCGACGACGCCGACACCGACCCCGCGAATCCCGGCGGCCTGCGCAGCCTCGCCGCCGCGACGATGACGGATTTCAGCTCGTGGGGTCCGGCGGACGACGGGCGGATCAAGCCCGACCTCGTCGGCAACGGGGTGAACCTGTTCTCCCCGATCAACACCAACAACAGCGCCTACAGCGGCACGTTCAGCGGCACGAGCATGTCCTCGCCCAACGTCGCGGGCTCGGCCGCGTTGCTCGTGGATCTCTTCGGCCGGCGTTTCCCCGGTTCGGCGATGCGGGCCAGCACGCTCAAGGCGCTGCTCCTCCACACCGCCGACGACCTCGGCCCCGCCGGGCCCGACTACCGGTTCGGCTGGGGCCTGATGAACACGCTCGCCGCCGCCCGGTTGATCGACGCGCACGCCCTCGCCCCGGCCGATCGGAGGATCGTCGAGGGTCGCCTCACTCCGGGAAAGACCTCGGAGTCGTTCCCGCTGCTTTGGGACGGCGTCTCGCCGATCCGCGTGACGCTCGCCTGGACCGATCCCGCCGGCCCCGCGATCAACGGGATCGACGACCGCGCCCGCGCCCTCGTCAACGACCTCGACCTCGTCCTCACCGGTCCGGGTGGCACGACGCACCGGCCGTTCGTCATGCCGTACGTCGGCGACTGGTCCGACGCCGCCCTCGCCGCGCTCGCGACGACCGGCGTCAACACGGTCGATCCCGTCGAGCAGATCCTCATCGCCGCACCGCCGCAAGCGGGCGTCTACCTCGCGACGATCTCGAGCAGCGGACCGCTCACCGGCCCCGAGCAGGCGTGGTCGCTCATCGTCTCCGGCGCGACCGGCTCGACGCCGCCGCTTGTCGCGGGATCGCTCGTTCCCGCCGTCGCGACGTGCGCGATCACCGACCTCGTCGCCTCGGTCGACGGCGCCGGGTTCCGACTCGGAGGCACGTTCTCGCTGGAACGAGGCGGCGTGACGATCCCGTTGCCCGGTTCGGAGGTCTTCACCGATCACGCTCGGGTGACCTTCTCCCCGAGCGCGGCGCCTGCGGGAATGTGGAACCTCCGCTTCACCAACCCAGGTGGCGCGAGCTTCCTGCTTCCGGCGGCGGTCGAGGTCCCGCTGACGATCGTCGCGCAGGATTTCGAGGGATCCGTCGCTGGCTGGGAGGTCGCCCCCCTCTCGGCTCTCGTTCCGTGGGGGCTAACGACCAACCTCTTCGCTTCGCCGGTGACCTCCGCCTACGGCGCGGGCGTCGCGGTCCAGGCCGACCAGTCCACCGCTGTTCCTCCCTCCGGGCGCCGGGTGCTACACCTTGAGCTTCCGT
>DAIPIQ010000255.1:0-3127 GCA_036770745.1 Opitutaceae bacterium
TGGCGCGCCCACGCCTCTCAAGGTGGCGTGCCTTTCGCCGAAAGGCACGAGCCCGCGGCCGCGGCGGTCCTACAAGGCCAACGGACACCTTCGCATCCGCACGCCGGTTCCGAGGTGGATGCCGGCCTCTGGACGGCGTTTGTTGCGACCGTCCGCCCGCTCAGCGCATCCGGGCGAAGGTGGCCTTGAGGACGTCGATGTCGGCGGCGCCCTTCGTGCGTTCGCGGGCGCGCTGGATGAGGCCGGCTTCGAGGGCGTTCTTGGTCGGCCGATGTTTTTGGAAGTAGACGCCGAAGGGTCCGGGCCAGGGCTGGTGGGCAAGGCGGAAGGCGGCCTCCTCGTCGGAGGGGTCGTGGCGGGCGGAGTCCTCGGGGGAGCCGTCGTTCTTGCGTTCTTCGATCACGGTGAAGACGCCCTGCTTGCGGGGGATGGCGGCGTCGAAGGCCCCGGGATAGAACTCGATGCACTCGGAGAGGATCTCGACCACGGAGAAGCCGCGGTGCGCGAAGGCGCGGTCGATCATCTCGACCATGTGGTTGACGTGGCTGGCGTGGCTGCGCGCGACGAACGTGGCGCCCGAGGCGAGGAGCTTCTTCATCGGGTTGATCGGCTGGTCGAACGAGCCGGTCAGGTCGGTCTTGGATTTGAAGCCGATCGGCGAGGTGGGGGAGGTCTGTTTCTTCGTCAGGCCGTAGACGAAGTTGTCCATGATCACGTAGGTGAGGTCGACGTTCTTGCGGGCGGCGTGTTCGAGGTGGTTGCCGCCGATGGAAAAGCCGTCGCCGTCGCCGCCGAAGACGAAGACGTGGAGGTCGTCGCGGCTCAGGCTCACGCCGCTGGCGAAGGGGACGGAGCGACCGTGGATGAAGTGGCCGCCATGGGTGTTGACGAAGTAGGGGAAGCGCGAGGAGCAGCCGATGCCGGCGAGGGTGACGATGCGCTCGTGGGGGAGCTGCCGCTGCTCGAGGAAACGGTAGAAGGCGGCGAGCACGGCGAAGTCGCCGCAGCCGGGGCACCAGGTGGGGTGGTCGGCCTTGAGGTCCTTGCGGGTGAGGGGCGGGCGCGGGGCGGGTGTTTCTGCGAGGGCGGTGTTCATGGCGCGAGGGGTCAGAGGTCCGGGTAGAGGGAAAAAGTGGATACGGGGTCGCCGCCGAGGCGGCGGACGCCCTCGAGGATCTCGCGGACCTTGAAGGGCAGGCCGTCGGTCTTGGTGATCGAGCGGATGTGGGGGTTGGCGAAGCGCGCGCGGAGGAGCATCGCGAGCTGTCCGAAGCCGTAGAGGCCCTCGTCGTTCATCTCGACCACGAAGATCTGGCGGTAGCGGCTGAAGACGGGCTCGACGCCGTTGGGGAGCGGGTTGAGGTGGCGGAAGTGGAGGTGCCCGATGCGCAGGCCGGACTTCCGCGCCCGCCGCACGGCCTCGCGGAGCGGTCCCCAGGTGGAGCCCCAGCCGACGAGGAGCACGTCGCCCTCCTCGTCGCCGAAGACCTCGGGAGGCGGCAGGGTGGTCGCGAGTTGTTTCAGTTTCTCCCGTCGCTTCGCCGTCATCTTCATGTGGAGGGCGGGATTGCCGGTGGGATGGCCCGCCTCGTCGTGCTCCAGACCGGTGACCGTGGGATAGACGCCGGCGAGGCGCGCGCCGGGCGGGGCGTGGCGGGTGATGCGGTCGAGGGCGTAGGGCTTGAAGTCGGCCCCGCGCGGCTGGAGGTCGAGGGACGGCGGGACGAAGACGCTGTCGAGGTCGGGTTCGTTGAAGGCCTCGATGCGGGTCGCGAGCGACTGGTCGGAGAGGATCACGACGGGCACGGAGTATTCGCGGGCGATCCGGCAGGCCTCCATCGCCACGGCGAAACAGCTCTCGACATCCTCGGGGGCGAGGACGACGCGCGGCGCGTCGCCGTGGCTGCCGTGGATCGCCTGGAGCAGGTCGCTCTGCTCGACGTTGGTCGGCATGCCGGTGCTCGGGCCGCCCCGCTGGATGTTGATCACGATCACCGGAATCTCCGCCATCACGGCCCAGCCGAGCGCCTCGGCCTTCAGGGCGAGCCCCGGGCCGGAGCTTCCCGTGACGGCGAGGTGACCGGAGTAGCCGGCGCCGATCGCGAGCGAGACGGCGGCGAGCTCGTCCTCCGCCTGGACGAAGATGCCGCCGTATTTCGGGAGTTCGGCGCGGAGGATCTCCATGATCGTCGACCACGGCGTGATGGGGTAGCCCGCGCCGTAGCGCACGCCGGCGGCGAGCAGCCCGTAGGCGATGGCCTGGTTGCCATCCATCGTGATCTGCCGGCGCGAGGCCCCGTCGCGGTCTTCGAACCGGAAGTAGCGCTTGAGGACGCTGTCGACCGGGTAGGCGTAGCCGGCGTCGAAGGCGACGAGGGCGTTGCGCAACACGCCCTCCTCCTTGCCGCCGAAGCGTTCGGAGATGAGCGCGCGGAGCTTCGCGAGGTCGAGGCTGAAAAGGCGCGCGAGCAGGCCGAGCACGAAGATGTTCTTGCCCTTGTCCTTGGCCGCGCCGCCGACCGCCTCGATCGTCAGACCGGTGATGGCGACGCCGAAGTTGACGAAGCGCCGGTCCTCCGGGTCGGGTTTGACGTGGTCGGTGTCGTAGATGAGCACGCCGCCTTCACGGAGGGAGCCGCGGTGATTTTCGTAACTGTGCTGGTAGAAGGCGACGAGGAAGTCGGCCGAGTCGCCCGCGGAGAGGACCTCGCCGGTGCCGATCCGCACCTGGAAGATCGAGGGTCCTCCCGAGATCGTCGACGGGATCGTCATGTAGGTCATGACCTCCTGGTCGCTGCGCCCGGCGAGCCGGGCGAGGAAACCCCCGATGGTCTGGATGCCATCCTGGGAGTTGCCGGCAAGGCGGATGATCGCGTCGCTGATGAGTTCGGGGCGCGGCGAACCGGGCGCCGCGGGCTGCGGATCTGGATTCGGTGAAACCATGGGGAAAGGGGCGCTCCGGGCGGAGCTCGCGTGGGGCGGGGTTGGTGGGTGGACGACCGGAGCCGTCGGCCGCGGAGTATCCGCGGCGGCCCGGGCGGTGCAAACAAAAGGCGGCGACCCGAAGCCCCCGGGTGTGATCGAAAGTGGTGGCAACCTGCCGTCGTGGGCCAAGAGCTGAGGTGAT
>DAIPIQ010000108.1:0-13727 GCA_036770745.1 Opitutaceae bacterium
GAGCGCCTTGTGGCCGCGGGCGTAGCGGGTGGATTCGAAGAGGCCGAGCGACCCGTTGTTGAAGCGGCAGTGGAAGAGGCAGGCGTCGTCGATCCCGACCTTCTCGACCTTGCCGGTGAGGTTGTGTTTGCGCTGTTTGACGAACGTCTCGGTCATCGCGCTCACGTCCTTGATGCCGCCGTTGAGCCAGAGGGCGGTGTCGATGCAGTGGGCGAGCAGGTCGCCGGTCACGCCGGAGCCGGCGACGTCGAGGTCGAGCCGCCAGAGGCCGGTGCCGCCCTGCGGCAGGTCGGGGTTGATCGTCCAGTCCTGGAGGAAGTTGGCGCGGTAGTGGAAGACGCGCCCGAGCCTGCCGGCGTCGATGAGCTGCTTGGCGAGCACGACCGCCGGGCAGCGCCGGTAGTTGTACCAGACCATGTTGGGCACTCCGGCCTTCTCGACGGCGCGGAGCATCCTGGCGGATTCGAGCGGATTCCGACCGAGCGGCTTCTCGCAGAGGATCATCTTCCCGGCGCGGGCGGCGGCGATCACCTGCTCGGCGTGGAGGTTGTTGGGCGTGGCGATGTCGACCACGTCGACGTCGTCGCGGGCGACGAGTTTCTTCCAGTCGGTCTCGACCGCGCGGTAGCCCCACTTGGCGGCGAACTCGCGGGTCTTCGCTTCATCGCGGCCGCAGACGACCTGGGGCACGAGCTCGTAGGAGGAGGGGAAGAAGTGGTTGACCTGGTGGAAGGCGTTGCTGTGGGCGCGGCCCATGAAGCTGTAGCCGATCAGGCCGATGCGCAGTGGATTCCTTGCCATGGTGGGAAGCGGGTTGTCGGGGCGTGGAGGGGTTCAGGCGACCCAGCCGTGGTGGGCGCGGACCTCGAGCATCGCGGCGAGGATGTCGTTCCAGGTCTGCTGGCGGAGCAGGACCTCGTTGGGGAACATGCATCCGTCCCAGCAGATGTGCTTCATCCGGCGCGTGACGCGGCCGCGGCCGTCGCGCAGCCAGTAGCCGGCGTCGCGGGTGATGTTGAGTTTGCCGCGCGGATCGGTCGCGAGGCAGTGGCGGCCGGTCTTCTCGTGTGAGCCGGAGCCGAAGACGCTCCCGTCGTTCTGCGCGACGTGGAAGTCGATCGTCCACGGGCGGAGGGCATCGGTGAGCTTCACCATCGCGGCGTGGAAGGCGGCGGGTTCGTAGTGGTACTTCTTCGGGACGAGCCGGTGCGCCTCGGCGTTGTAGCCCAGGGTGTAGAGGTGGGTGTGCGACATGTCGGCCTGAAACCCGACGATCTTCGGCATGGCCGTCTCCTCGAGGAGGGCGACCATGTGTTTCCAGGAGTGCATCCCGCCCCAGCAGATCTCGCCCTCGGCGGCGAGGCGCTCGCCGGCGTCGCGCGCGATCCGGCCGGCTTCGCGGAAGGAGGCGGCGATCAACTTCGTGTTGGCCCGCGGAGCCTTGGCCCACTCGGTCACGGGGGCGGCGGAGTCGATCCGGACGACGCCGTGCGGCCGCACTCCGAGCTCGCGGAGGCGGGCGGCGATGCGCACGGACTTGCGCACGTGGGTGACCCAGGCGGCGCGCCGGCTCTCGTCGCCCATCGCGGAGGCGTCGAACCAGACCGGAGCGACCACAGAGCCGACGTCGAGGCCGCGCCGCTTGATCTTCGTGGCGAGCGCCTTGATCCCGTCGTCGGAGACGTCGATGTCGGTGTGCGGGTTGTAGAGGAAGAGGTCGACCCCGTCGAACTTCGCGCCGCCGACCTCCGCCTTCGCGGTGAGGTCGAGCATCGTGTCGAGGTCGATGAACGGTTCGGCGCCGGGCGAGCCCTTGCCGACGAGGCCGGGCCACATGGCGTTGTGGAGCTTGGGGAAGTTGTTGGCGGGCATGGGAGGCGGGGGCGGTCGAGGGTCAGAACGTGTTGTGGCGGTAGGCGCCCATCGCGGGTGCGTCGGGGTTCACCTCGGGGCCGAAGTAGCGGAGGCAGACGAGCGGCTCGGTCGAGCTGGTGTTTTCAAACGTGACGCCGGCCTTCGCCCCGTCCTCGGTGCAGAAGTATTCGTCTTCGGTGAGCTCGTGGAAGCGGATCAGCTTCGGGGAGACTAGGGGCTGGCCGTTGATCCGGCCGGAGCCCTGCACGCAGATCAGGCCGTAGGCGCCGTTGTCGCGGATCGTGCATTTGGTCCCGGGATCGACGGTGAGCTCCTTGGCGGTGAAGAGCTGCTCGCCGTCGACCTTGCCGTAGACGATCCAGCGATCGACGAAGCCCTCGCTGCGTGTGTCCGCGACCGGGACGGGCTCGAGGTAGTGGTTGTCCTTGAAGTTCGGGTCGACGTTCTTCTCCCAGTCGAGCTGGTCGACGATGAAGTCGACGTCCTTGTGCCTCGATTTCGGCATGTCCTTCACGAGGAGCGACCACGGCACCTCGCGGCCCTCGACGAGGTTCTGGTACATCCCGAACACGTCGCTGCCCCACTGCGGCTCGTAGGTGCAGAGCGAGCCGGGCGCATGGAGGATGCAGGGGTCGATCAACCAGCCCGAGCCGACCTTGAGGCGGTAGGCCTTGGAGAGGTCGAGGATGCCGTTGTCGCCCCGGTTCCAGTCGCGGATGCAGCGGCGGACCTGCTCCTTCGTCGTCCCCGGTTCGAGGCCCATGAAGGTGTAGGGGAAGTTGTTGCCGACGTTGTTGTGCTGGGGGGGGAAGTAGTAGGACTCGGGCTTGCCCTCCTGCCCGACCAGCTTCGCCTGCCTCTGCGACTGGTGCATGTGGTGCGGGATCGGACCCATGTTGTCGAAGAACTTTGAATACACGGGCCAGCGCTTGTACTTCCGCCAGATCGAGGGTCCGACGAGCGCGGCCCCGCAGTCGGCGACGGCCTGTTGGAGGGTGAAGCGGCGGCGGCCGACCACGCACCAGCTCAGGCCCTCGTCCCAGGCGCGGCCCTCGTTGGCCGTGGGCGTCGTGGAGGCGAACCAGCGCTCGTCGATCCCTCCGCGGTTCAATCCGTAGGCGTAGGTGTCGTCGGGGTGGAGCTTGATGCGCAGGCCCGGCTGGAGGAACGAACGCGGCACCCAGGCGGGCGCGAGACGGAGGAGGCCGCCGGTCTCGGCGAGCGCGGCCTCGACGAGGCCCTGCGTGGATTTCTTGGTGATCTTCAGATCAAGGATCGATCGTGCGGACATGGGGGATGCGGGGTTGTGCGGAAGCGGGATTCACGGCGTGCGCCGTTGGAAGAAGGCGAAGACGCCGCGCTTGTTGGCCACGGCGATGTCGGGCAGGTCGTCGCCGTCGAGGTCGGTGACGACGAACTGCGTGCCGACCCCGGAGTCGTCGTCGATCAGGTGCGGCTCGAAGCGGGCGCCGCCGGTCGCGGGATCGCGGACGAGGCGGAACCAGTGGAGCACGGCCGGGGCGGTGGGCTCGGGGTCGCCCTTCGACCCGTGTGCCCAGTGGCGCTTGCCGGTGACGAGGTCAGGAAGGCCGTCGCCGTCGATGTCGGCGAGCACGAGCGCATGCGGCTGTGAAAACTGCACGCCCCCGACGCGGACCGCGGGGTCGCGGTCGAGGATCACGTGCTCGCGCCAGCCGGGCGAGGTCGCCCCCGGGGCGGGCGGGAGCTGTTCGAACCAGCTCACGCCGTACTTGTGCGCCTCGATGCTGGTGATCACGTCGGCGCGGCCGTCGCCGTTTACGTCGAACACGTACATCTGCGCGCCCCCGGCCCCGAAGGGCGCCGGATGAAACCGCCACGCCGGATCGCCCTGGAGCGAGGGCGGCTGTTCCCACCAACCGCTGTGACAGAGCAGGTCGGGGCGGCCGTCGCCGTTCACATCGCCCGCGCCGATCCCGTGGGTGTAGCGCTGCCATTCGCCCTCGGGCGTGATCGGATGGAAATGCCAGGGCGCGGTCGGGAACGCCTCGTCGCGCGCCGCATAGCCGAGGCGGCGGCCGGCGGCGAAGATCAGGACATCGGGCCGCCCGGAGAGGAGCGGGACGAAGTGCGGGGATTCCGTGCCGACCTCGGGATGGAGCACGTGCCGCGGCCAGTCGCCGGCGCGGCCGCCGGGGTTCTTCGACCAGAGGGCCGGGCGGCCGGGCCATCCGATCTGGATCGCGTCGGGCAGGCCGTCGCCGTCGACGTCGAAGGCGTCTGCGATGAAGGTGTCGGCGTAGCTCTCCTTGTCGTAGGCGAGGGGCGCGCGCAATTCGTTGCGGCGCTTGAAGGTCGGCCCCTCGAACCACAGCGGACCCGCCAGCAGGTCAGGCCGGCCGTCGCGGTTGAAATCCGCCACGGCGATCCCCTCCGCGTAGAACCGCTGGTCGATGACCTGCCGGGTGAACGTGATCCGCGGCGCGGCCGCCAGCATGGGGATCGCGAGGAGCAGGCATGCGGCGGTGATTGCGAGGGCGTGGCGGGAGGGGAGGCGTGGGGACGACATGACCGAGGGGAAGCGGTGCTGGAGGAGAGGGCGGAAAGCGGAAGCAAGCGTAGGCGAGTCCGCGTGCAAACGCTAGAAACTCCGCGGCACGTTCTGGTGCAAACGCGTCTTTCGACGCGCGGCCCGCCTCAACCCCGGTGACGCGTCCGATACTGCCGCGGCGTCTCGCCCATGATGCGGCGGAACTCCTTCGCGAAGTGGCTCTGGTCGGCGAAGCCGTGGGCGTGCGCGATCTCGGCGAGGGTCCGCGTGGTCGCCACGAGGGGGCCGCAGCTCATCCGCACCCGCATCTGCCGCACGTAGTCGTGCGGCGAGCACTGGTAGGTCGCGCGAAACTGCCGCTCCAGGGCCCGGACGGAGAGGCCGCAGGCCCGCGCGAGCTCCGTGTTGGAGATGGTTCCAGCGAAATGCCGGCTTACGTGGCTCACCGCTCGACTCAGGGGCGAACCCTCCGGCGCGTCGACCCCGAGCGGTCGCGTCAGCCCGGCCGTCCCGACCACCCGCCCGCGGGCGTCGTGGAGCGGGATCTTCGAAGTCACGCACCAGCGCGCGGTGTGGTCGAAGCGGCCGATGAGCTCGACCCGCGAGAGGATGCGCTCGCCTCGCAGGACTCGCTCGTCGTCGATCCGGTACTGGTTGGCGAGCGCCTCGCTGCACAGATCGTAGTCGTTGTGACCGATCACGTCGGCGCGCTCCTTGATCCCGAAGTTGAGGAGGAACGAGACGTTGACCCACTGGTAGGTGCCGGCGACGTCCTTCATCCAAAGCGGCCGGTCTTCGAGGAAGTCGAAGAGTTCGACGACCTCGGGGGCGACCGCACCGATGCGCTCGAGCGTGGGGCGGAGTCCGCGCAGGCCGCCCGGAGGCTTTCGGGGTGCGGGCATCCGGGGGGAATCAGGCCCGGGCGAGGCGGCCCCGCTCCAGTTGCGCGAGGATCCGGTCGACGTCGTAGACGCAGCCGTTCCAGCTCCCGCCGCTCGCGTCCTGGAGCGCGGCCCAGAGGCGGGTGTCGTCGGGCACGCGCGGATCGGGCCACAGGTCCGGGTGCCGGCCCCGCGCGGTGAACGCGGCCGGATCGACCGAGACGACGTCCACCGAGCCCTCCAGCCGGACGGCGTCGACGCGCAGGCGCACGGTATCCCCGTCACGGATACAACCGATCGGGCCGCCGGCCCAGGCCTCGGGGCTCACGTGGCCGATGCAGGCGCCGGTGGAGACGCCGGAGAAGCGCCCGTCGGTGACGAGGGAGATGCGGGCGCCGTCCTTCACGTGTTTGAGGGCGGAGGTGACCTGGTAGGTCTCGGGCATGCCGCAACCGGGACCGATGCCGATCAGGACCATGACGTCGCCGGCGCGCACGGAGCCGGTCTTGATCGCCTCGATCGCGTCGTGTTCGGAGGTGAAGACGCGGGCCGGGCCCTCGTGGAGAAACACGCCGTCGGCGTCGATGCGCTCGGGGGCGATCGCGGTGCTCTTCACGAGCGCGCCCTCGGGGGCGAGGTTGCCGGTGAGGAACGAAACGGTGGGCGTGAGGCCGGCGGTGCGGGCGCGGTCCGGGGCGAGGATGACCTGGTCGGGGTCGATCCCGTCGAGCTCGCTCAGCTTCGCGCGGAGCCGGGTGCGGCGTTCGGAGCGTTCCCACCACTCGAGGTTCTCGCCGAGGGTGCGACCGGTGACGGTCAGCGCGTCGAGCTTCAGCAGGCCGAGTTCGCGGAGGTGGAGCATCGTCTCGGGCACGCCGCCGGCGAGGAACACCTGCACCGTGGCGAAATGCCGCGGGCCGTTGGGCAGCGAGTCGACGAGCCGCGGCACGACGCGGTTGATCCGGGCCCAGTCCGCGACGCCCGGCGTCGGCAGGCCGGCGGCGTGGGCGATCGCGGGGATGTGGAGCACGAGGTTGGTCGAGCCGCCGACGGCGGCATGCAGGACCATGGCGTTGTGGATCGCGTCGGGGGTGAGGATGTCCCGGGTGGTGCGGCCGGCCTTGTCGAGGGCGAGGAGGGCGATGGCGGAACGGCGGGCGAGGTCGCGCCAGATGGGGGCGCCGGAGGGGCTGAGCGCGCCGTGGGGCAGGGCGAGGCCGAGCGCTTCGGCCACGACCTGGCTCGTCGCGGCGGTGCCCATGAACTGACAACCCCCGCCCGGCGAACCGCAGGCGCGGCAACCCATGTCGGCGGCGTGCTCGAGCGAGATCTCGCCGCGCGCGAAGCGGGTCGCGAGGGTCTGCACCTTGCCCGCGTCCTCCGCCTCTTCGGCAAGGAGGGTGACGCCGCCCGGGACGAGCACGCCGGGGAGCGAGCCCGAGCCGGCGATGGCGAGGAGCATCGCGGGCAGGCCCTTGTCGCACGTGGCGACGCCGAGCACGCCGCGGCGGGTCGGGAGCGACCGGATCAACCGGCGCAGGACCATGGCGGCGTCGTTGCGGTAGGGCAGGCTGTCGAGCATGCCGGCGGTTCCGTTGGTGCGGCCGTCGCAGGGATCGCTGACCGCCGCGGCGAACGGGATCGCGCCGCCCTCGCGCAACGCCCGCGCGGCCTCCTCGACGAGCAGGCCCACTTCCCAGTGCCCGGTGTGGAAGCCGAGCGCGACCGGCGAACCGTCGGGGGCGCGCACTCCTCCCTGGGTGCTGAGGATGAGGAATTCCCGCCGGCCGAGATGGGCGGGGTTCCAGCCCATTCCCGCGTTCTGGGTCCAACCGAAGAGGTCGCCGCTCGCCATCGTGCGCAACTGCTCGGCCTTCAACGGGAGCGAGCCCGCCGGCCCCGGCGCGGTGGTGCGGAGGGTGTAGACGGCGTCGTGCGCCGAATCGAGGATCGGATCGCGGGTCATGTTCAGAGCACCGGATTGATCAGCGTGCCCACCGGCTCGATGGTGATCCGGATCTCGTCGCCGCCCGCGAGGGTGAACGAATCGGGAGGCACGAGACCCGTGCCGGTCATGAGAAACACGCCGTCGGGGAAGCTGTTGTCGCGAAAGAGCCAGTGGGCGAGCGAGGGCAGGGGCCGCTTGATCTGGTCGATCGTGATCGCGCCCGCGTAGGCGGTGGCGCCGCCGCGGAGGATCGCGATGCGGATCTCCGTCGTGGGCGGCGGGAGCTCGCGGCCGATGACGAGGGCGGGACCGAGCGCGGTGCTGCGGTCGTAGACCTTGGCCTGCGGAAGGTAGAGCGGGTTCTCGCCCTCGATGTCGCGCGAGCTCATGTCGTTGCCGATGGTGAAGCCGAAGATCCTGCCGTGTGCGTTGACCGCGAGGGTGAGTTCGGGCTCGGGCACGTTCCATTTCGAGTCGCCGCGGATGCGCACGCCCGACCCCGGAGCGGCGACGCGGTGCGGCGTGCCCTTGAAGAACAACTCCGGCCGATCGGCCTCGTAGACCTTGTCGTAGAAGGAGCCGCCGCCGGAGTCCTTCGACTCGGCCATGCGCGCGTGTTTGCTGCGCAGGTAGGTGACGCCGGCGGCCCAGACCTCCTGACGTCCGATCGGTGCGAGGAGGCGCTCGTCGGAGGGCGCGGTCTCGACGCCGGTGTCGCAGGCGGCCTCGGCGAAGCCGCACGGATCGTCGGCGCGGAAGAGCGCGTCGATCGAGAAATCGGCGCGCGGGCGAAAGGTGCGGCCGTCGCGCTGGAGGCGCGCGCCGTCGGAGGTCATCTGAAGACGGATCATGGGAAAAGGCGGAGGGAAAGCGGTCGCCCCGCCAAGAGCAATCGCGTCCGCGCGACCACCGGCGGCGGGGACGACGTTTGACAGCCCCGGGGCTTGCGGCTGCGGTGCGGCATGCCCCCATCGAATGACTCCCCGCGTCGTGACTTTCTGAAAACCGCCGGCGCCGCGACCCTGCTGGCCGCGGGGGCGCCGTTTGTCCGCGCTTCCGACAAGGCCGGCCGGCGCGCGCCCGTGCTCGGGTCCGGCGCGCACACCTACGAGGCGATCCACGACTGGGGTGCGCTCCCCGACGACATCGCCTACGGCAACACCCACGGAGTCGCCGAGGATTCGCAGGGCCGCATCTACATCAAACACACGGTGCACAAGCGCAGTCGAAGCGACGACGCGATCGTCGTCTTCGATCCCGAGGGACGCTTCATCACTTCGTGGGGTGCGGCCTTCAAGGGCGGCGCCCACGGCCTGCACCTCGCGCGCGAGGGCGGCGGGGAGTTCTTCTATCTCTGCGACACCGCGCGGCACCTCGTCGTGAAGACCACCCTCGCGGGCGAGGTCGTCTGGGAGCGCGGTTGTCCCGAGGAGACCGGCGGCTACAAGCGGCCCGACGAATACACCCCGACCAACGTCGCCACCGCGCCCGACGGCACGGTGTTCGTGGCCGACGGGTACGGTCGCAACTACCTCCACGCCTACCGGCCCGACGGCACCCACCTGCGGACCTTCGGCGGCTCCGGGAAAAATCCCGGCCACATGCGCACGCCGCACGGGCTCATGGTCGACACGCGCGGTCCCGAGCCACTCCTCGTCGTCGCCGACCGCGGCAACGCACGCCTCCAATACTTCACCCTCGCGGGCGAACACGTGCGCTTCGTCACCGACGAGCTGCGCGCGCCGTGCCATTTCCATGCGCGCGGAGGGGACCTGCTGATCCCCGACTTGAAGTCCCGCGTCACGATCTTCGACGCGCAGGACCGGCTCGTCGTCCACCTCGGCGACGGCGGCGACTACGCCGGGATCCGCACGCAGGAGCGCGAGGCCTTCACTCCGGGCAGGTTCATCGCGCCGCACGGCGGCATCTTTGATCGGAACGGCGACATCTTCATCGTCGAGTGGGTGGAGGTCGGCCGGGTCACGAAGCTGCGCCGCGTGGGCTGACGCTTCGGGTTCCTCGTTTTGGGGTGCGATCGGAAGAGGAGGCGCCTGGCGGACGTGGGCCGGGTTTCACCCCCGGCTTCCGCGGCGTCTCGCGCTCGAAAGTCGGGGATGAACCCCGACCCACGACCAGGCACGCGAGGCATCCGCCCTCGCTTCAGGCAACCCGGCCGGAGCGGCCCCCGACCGTATTCGACGAGACCGAAGCCTGCCGCCACCTTGGGTCACGCCCGCGTTGTTTCGGGGGCCAAGATTCCCGTTGACGGTCGCGCGCGCGGCCGGCTTTCATCTGCGTTTTGTTTGGGGCGAGATAGCTCAGTTGGTAGAGCAGAGGACTGAAAATCCTTGTGTCCCCGGTTCGATTCCGGGTCTCGCCACCACCCCCATCCCACCCGCGATCGATGCGGACGGATCGGGGAGCGTGAACGGTGATCAGGGGCTGTTCGCCGCGAGTTCCCGGAGCCAATCCGTGGTGCTGCGGGTGTATTTCCCGCGTTCGCGGATGAAGGAACGCACGAAGACGCGCTGACCTCCGAGGGCGGTCCATTCGGGGACGGGCATGGCGGCGATCTCGTCCGAGGGCCGGCCCGCGAGTTCGCCGCGCCGGAGCCACTCGACGTCATCGTGGGTCCACGAGCCGCGTTGCCAGGATTTCGGACGGGACGGGTCGAGCGTGGCGTCCTTGAGCGGCTCGGAAATGGCCTGCAGTTCCTCCAGGCCGGCCCGGGAGGGGCTGAGCGAGAGCTCGTGGACCAGGAGCACCGTCCAGCGACCGGGTGACTCGCGGCTTTCGGGCGAGCTCACGGCAAACCAGAGGTCGCCGACGGCGAAGGAGTCCTTCCGGATGTCGAGGCGGTCGAAGCGGTCGTCGAGCGCGAGCGGGGGCGCGAGGCTGAGGGCGAACTCCAGGACCTGCCGCTTGGTCTCGAACGCGTCGGCCGGTGGGTTGATCAGACCGGCCTCGATCGCCGCGGGCCGGTTCGGGTCGCCATAGATGTTGATCTGGAGGAAGCCGCTCACCCAGAAGGACACGCAGGGAAGGTATTGCCAGCGGCCGTTGTCGCGCACGAGCGCGGGGACCTGGCGCGCATCCCGGGCCCAGGGAAACCTCCCGAGGCGCTGCAGGGTTTCGGCGACCCCGGGCAGGATGGATCGGACTTGCGCAGGCCCGGCCTCGGCCGGAGTTCCGGGTGGCGGTGCAGCGGCCTCGGCGGCCCGCGGACCAAGGAACGGCGGTGACCGTACCGCGCTGCGGGGAAACTCCACGGTCCCACCGTCGATCGAGACAAGGATCGAGTGGGGAGTGTCGGCGACGATGCGCCCGAGGTAACGGCGGCCGTTCTCGAGGATGATCTCGTCGAGGGCGGCGGCCTCGAAGGCCGTCGCCGCGACCAGGACCGCGACAAGGACACGCCGCAGACCTCGCCGGGGGGAGATCCGGCGGTCGGGAGGCGGGGCTTGGAGCACGGGTTCCATCAGAGCGGCGGCTTCGCGTGTCATCCAGTGTGTCGCCTCCCGGGCAGGCAAGTTCCGACACGGTCGCGGCCCACCCGAACGCGCCACCGGGGTTTTTGCGGAGGGCATTCTCCGCGGCCGGGTCGGGTGCATCGAGCGCAGCCATCTGACGTGCCGTGGTCGTGGGCTCGACCTTTCGCCGGCCCACGACTTCAGGTGGCCGACCCCTTCGATCGGCCCCCTGGGCCGCGCTCGGGGTGAAGAGGCGCCTGCGTGGAAGTCAGCCGACGGTCGCCGTCCCCGCGATCGCTGGAGGAGGTTCGATCCGTCCCCGATCAATCGCAGGCGCCCGGCCCACCCACGCCGATCCTGGTAGCGTGCCTTTCGCCGAAAGGCACGAAGCCGGCCAAGCCCGGACCGGATCGCGCCGGCTCACTTCACGCGGATCGTTGCGGGTGTGCGGGGACCTCCCAAGGCAAGCCGGTCGATCGCAAACCACTTATTCCGATGCGACACTCACCTTTTTTGATTGTTGATCGGCTCCGGAATCAACCAACCCGGTGGCAGGGTTCGGTTCTAACCAAGACCGATAGTCGTCTCCGCGGACGGTTCGGATGGATGGGATGACCGGATACGGTGGAAGCCCCTACGGGGCCGAAGCGTGTTCGATGGATTCCCAGCGTTTGGTTCGTATTGGCGACTTCGTGGACCGCAATCCGGTGCGGGCGCGGTCGGGCTCGTGCCTTTCGGCGAAAGGCACGTTACCGGAGAAAGGTCTCCGCTGAGCGCACGCCGGGAAGGGACGGTTGCGCGGCTCGGGGCGGGGCGCTTCAGGGAGGTCCTAAATTCTCCGGCGGGGTCTGCGTTGAGGGCCGTGCCGGCAGGCCGCAAGGCGGGGAGGCGGGGGGTATCCTCGCAGAGGCTATCCCCCGCCGCGTCCGACTTGGCCGAGCCGTATTTCCCCGCCGCGCAGACCCCGCCGGAGAATTTAGGTCCTCCCTTCAGCGGGCGGGGCGGCGGGCCCACTTGCGGGGCTCGGGGGGGGCGATGGGGCGGGTCTCGGCGAGGAAGCCCACGACGGCGCGGTGGCGACGCAGGCGGCGGAAGTCCTCCGGGTCGATCCGCCAGCGAAGGGCCCCGGAGGTTTCGGCGATCGCGACGAAGTCGTCCGGGCCGAGGAAACCGATCTCGACGGCCGTGTCGCCGGAGCGTGCGTCGAGCGCGGCGCGCAACTCGAGGAGGAACGCATCCGCCTCCGCGCCGGGTCGGAGCACCCAGGTGAGCCGCTTGACGAGGGCGGGGAGCGCGCGTTCGAGGGGGTGGATCTCGCGGACGGCGTAGCGGATGTCGCCGTCGCGGTTGAGGACGGTGGCGGTGACGAGCACGGGCCGCTCGTTCTCGAGATTGGCGCCGTATTCGGCGAAGGCGTCGGAGTAGCAGTTGAGCTGGACCGAGCCGGAGCGGGTCGCGAGGTTGAAGAAGGCCCAGGGCGTGTTGTCGCGTTTGGAGAGGCGCTTGGTGACGCCGGAGGCGATGCCGCAGAGGCGGAAGTCCGTGCGATCGGGCAGGCCGGGGAGCGCCTCGAGCGGGCAGGTGTCGACGGCCTCGGCGAGCCCGCCGTAGGTGTCGAGGGGATGCCCGGAGATGTAGAAGCCGAGCAGCTCGCGCTCGAACTGGAGCATCTCGGCCTGGGAAAAGGCCTTCGAGGGGTCGTCGGTCGGGGCCGTTCGGCGCTCGGGCTCGACGGCCGGGGTGTGGAGCATGTCGAGGAACGACTCCTGGCCCGCGGAGGCGTCGCGCTGGCGGGCGGCGGCTTCGGCGATCGCCTCGTCGAGCCGGTGGAAGATCGAGCCGCGGCTCTCGCCGGTGTCGTCGAACGCGCCGGTCTTCACGAGGCACTCGAGCACCCGGCGGTTGATCGCCCGACCGTCGACGCGGCGGATGAAGTCGGAGAAGTCGGAGAACGGTCCGCCGCGCTCGCGCTCCTCGATGATCTTGGCCGCGGCGGCCTCGCCCACGCCCTTGATCCCGGCCATGCCGAAGCGGATCGAACCGACGGGACCCGGGCCGGCCGCGCCTTCGCGGGCGCGGCGCAGCACGGGGGTGAAGTCGCGGCCCGATTCATTCACGTCGGGGCCGAGGACGGTGATGCCCATCGCCTGGGCCTCGTCGATGAAGTGGGAGACCTTGTCAGCGTTGCCGAGCTCGGCGGAGAGCACCGCGGCCATGAACTGGACGGGGTGGTTGGCCTTCAGGTAGGCGGTCTGGTAGCTGACGATCGCGTAGGCGGTGGAGTGGGACTTGTTGAAGCCGTAGCTGGCGAACTTCTGGAGCAACTCGAAGATCTCGTCGGCCTTGGCCTCGGGGATCGCGTGGTGGCGTTTCGCACCCTCGACGAATTTCGCGCGTTCACGGGCCATCGCCTCGGCGTCCTTCTTGCCCATCGCGCGGCGGAGCATGTCGGCCCCGCCGAGGGTGTAGCCGGCGATGATCTGGGCGCACTCCATCACCTGCTCCTGGTAGACGATGATCCCGTAGGTCTCGCGGAGCGAACGCTCGAGCAGCGGGTGGGGGAAGGTGACGGTCGAGGGGTCGCGCTTGCCGCGGGCGTAGTCGGGGATGAACTGCATCGGGCCCGGGCGGTAGAGCGCGCCGATGGCGTTGATGTCGTTGATGTCGGTCACGCCGACCTGCTTGCAGGCGTTCTGCATGCCGCCGGACTCGAGCTGGAACACGCCGATCGTGCGGCCGGAGTTGAGCATCTCGTAGGTGCGGGCGTCGTCGAGCGGCACGGCCTCGATGTCGAAAGCCGGGTCGACCGTGCGGCGGATGTTCTCCACCGCGTCGGCGATGACGGTGAGCGTCTTCAGCCCGAGGAAGTCCATCTTGAGCAGGCCGAGCTTGGTCACCGCGCCCATGTCGAACTGGACCGTGACGTCGCCCTCCTGGAGCGTGAGGGGGACGAACTCGTCGAGGGGCCGGTCGGTGATGATGATGCCGGCGGCGTGTTTGCCGGTGTTGCGGACCATGCCCTC
>DAIPIQ010000109.1:0-2922 GCA_036770745.1 Opitutaceae bacterium
CGGCGTAGCGCTCCGGTTCGATCGCGCAGATCGTCGCGGCGTCGCCGCAGAGCGGGCAGGCGGGGTCCTTGCGCAGGTTGAGCGTGCGGAAGCCCATCGTGAGCGCGTCGACCACGAGCAGCCGGCCGGCGAGGCCGGTGCGGATGCCGGCGAGCCGCTTGATCGCCTCCATCGCCTGAAGGCTCCCGATCACCCCGCAGAGCGCGCCGAGCACCCCCGCCTCGCCGCAGTTCGGGACCGAGCCCGGCGGCGGCGGCTCGGGAAACAGGCAGCGGTAGCACGGACCGCCCGCGTGCGGATCGAAGACCGTGACCTGCCCCTCGAACTTGAAGATGCTCCCGTAGACGAGCGGGCGTCGCGCGAAGAACGCCGCGTCGGTGTTCAGGTAGCGCGTCGGAAAATTGTCCGAGCCGTCGACGATCAGGTCGTAGCCCGCGAAGAGCGCAACCGCGTCGTCGGGGCGGACGCCCTCGGGATGTTGCACCACCTCGACATGCGGGTTGAGCGCGGCGAGATGCCCGGCCCCGGAGAGCGTCTTCGGGCGCCCGATGTCGCGCGTCATGTGGAGCACCTGTCGTTGCAGATTGTGCGCCTCGACCCGGTCGAAATCCGCGAGCCCGATCGTGCCGACGCCGGCGGCCGCGAGGTAGAGCGCCGCCGGGCTCCCGAGCCCGCCCGCCCCGATCACGAGCACGCGCCCCGCCTTGAGCCGCTCCTGCCCCTCCAGCCCGATCTCCGGCAGCAGGATGTGCCGGCTGTAGCGGGCGGTCTCATCGGGCGTGAGGGGGAGGCGGGCGCTCATCGGATCGGGAAGAAACAGCACCGCCCCCGCGAGGCAACCGCCGACCCGCCGTCGAAACGCTTGAGCGCGTGCGGCCGATCGCGGAGGTTCCCCGGATGCTTTCCCGTCTTCCCGCCCTCCTTCTCGCGTTGTTCTCGGTCGCCGGCGTTTCCGCGGCCGAGCGGCCCAACATCCTCTGGCTCACGGCCGAGGATCACGGTCCGCACCTCGGCTGCTACGGCGATCCGCTCGCGCGCACGCCCCACATGGATGCGCTCGCCGCCCGGGGCCTGCGCTACGCCCGGGCGTGGTCCAACGTCCCGGTCTGCGCGCCCGCCCGCACGGCGATCATCACGGGCCTCTACCCGTCGAGCAGCGGTGCGCTCCACATGCGCTCGATGGTCCCGCTGCCGCCGGAGATCCGGCTCTATCCGGAGCTGCTCCGCGAGGCCGGCTACCACTGCACCAACAACGTCAAGGAGGACTACAACGTCATCAAGGCCCGGAAGGTCTGGGACGACTCCTCCGCGACCGCCCACTGGCGCGACCGGCCCGCGGGCAGGCCGTTCTTCGCCGTCTTCAACTCGATGGCCAGCCACGAGAGCCGGATCCGCGCGCGTCCCCACGAGGCGGTCACGGATCCGGCGGCCGTGCGCGTGCCGGCCCACCATCCCGACCTGCCCGAGGTCCGGCAGGACTGGGCGCAGTACTACGACAAGGTCTCCGCCGCCGACGCCGAGCTCGGCGCGCGCCTGCGCGAGGTCGTCGAGGCCGGGCTCGCCGACGACACGATCGTCTTCTTCTACGCCGACCACGGCAGTGGGATGCCGCGGCACAAACGCTGGGCCGGAAACTCCGGCCTGCACGTCCCGTTCATCGTCCACTTTCCCGAGAAGTGGCGCCACCTCGCCCCGGCCGACTACGCGCCCGGCGGCGTCTCGGAACGGCTGGTGAGCTTCGTCGATCTCGCGCCGACGCTCCTGAGCCTCCTCGGCCTCGCCCCTCCGGAGTGGATGCAGGGCCGCGCCTTCGCCGGGCCGCACCAGGCGCCGCCGCCGGAATTCCTCTTCGGGGAACGCGGCCGGATGGACGAGCGCGCCGACGCGGTCCGCACCGTCACCGACGGCCGCTTCGTCTACCTGCGCAACTTCCACCTCCACACCCCGCACGGCCAACACGTGACCTACCAGCAGGAAACGCCCGCCACCCGCGCGTGGCACGCGCTCCACGCCGCCGGCGGGACGAACGACGCGACCTCGCGTTTCTGGCGGGCCCCGCGCGACCCGGAGGAGCTCTACGACCTCCACGAGGATCCCGACGAGGTGAACAATCTCGCCGGCTCGCCCGCGCACCGGGCCGTGCGCGAACGCCTCGCCGCGGCGCTGCGCGCGCACCAGCTGGCGATCCGCGACGTCTGCCTGCTGCCCGAACACGAGCTGCACACCCGCGCTCCCGGCACGCCGCCGTACAACCTCGCCCGCGACGGCGGGCGCTTCCCGCTCGAGCGTCTGCTCGACTCCGCCGGGCTCGCCGCCGGTTTCGATGCGGCCGCGATCCCGCGGCTGCGGGAACTGCTCGGCGATCCCGACGGCGCGGTGCGGCACTGGGCCGCGCGCGGCCTGTTGCACCGCGGGGCGCCGGCGGTCGTCGCCGCCGACGGCGAGCTCGGGGCCGCGCTGGACGATCCGTCGCCGGCCGTGCGGATCACCGCGGCGGAGGCGCTCGCCCGGCACGGCCCCGCGCCGCGCCGCGCGGCCGCGCTCGAGGTGCTGCGGGTGCTCGCCTCGCCGTCCGCCAACGGCCTGCTCACGGCCCTGCCCGCGCTGCAGGCGATCGACGACCTCGGCCCCCTCGCCGCCCCGCTCGCCGGATACGTCCGCGGGCTCGAGCCCGTCGGCCCGTCTCCACACGCCAACTACAACCAGGCCGACCGGCTCATCGACCGCATCGCGGCCCGGGCCGGGCGGTGAGGCGCGATCAATAGTGGTGGCATGCCGCGGTTCTGCCGAAGACGGACGGGCTTCTGCGCGGCCGATTCGGCCGCCTCGACCACGGTGACCTTGCCTGCCGTGGTCGTGGGCCGGGGTTCACCCCCGGCTTCCGACCGAGAGAGCCGAAAAAGCCGGGGATGAACCCCGGCC
>DAIPIQ010000109.1:2932-13491 GCA_036770745.1 Opitutaceae bacterium
TCGCCACCGCTTTCGATCGCACCCCGCTCCGTGAGGCGCGTCAGGGGAGCGCGACGGGCGGGATCTCCGCGACGATCACGTCCTTCGTGCGGCGGCTGATCCCGTAGATCACGCGGCGCGGCGCGGCCGTGCGATCCCAGGCCCACGACTGGCCTTCGAAGGGCACGTCGATCGTCGTCACGTACTCGAGCGTCACGCCCTGGCGGGGGAGCCGGAGCACGTAGAGCTCGGGCGCGTCGTGGCCGGTCACGTAGAGCAGGCCGTCGTCGCCCCAGCTTCCCCCCGAGGAGGCGCTGCGGCCCCAGGTGGCGATCACCTGCGGAGGGAAGAGCCACGACTCGAGCGGCTGCCAGCGCTCGTCGAACTTTCCGAAGAACGTCCAGCGCTGGTCGAAGCCGGGGGTCGTGCCGGCGTCGTTGTAGTTGGCGAAACAGGCCCACCAGAACCCGTCGCGCCGCTCGGCGTAGGTGAGCGAGCCGAGGCGGATGCCGAGGCTGTGCGAACCCACGAGCGCGAGCGTGCCGGTGTCGTGGACCTCCAGCGAGCTCGCCATCGGGAGCTGCGGGAAGTTCGAGTGGGCGAGGATGAGGCGGTCGTCGACCACGTGGCCGCCGTTGTAGTGGACGATCGGGCCGCCCTTCGGGCCGATGTTCGCGGCGACGCGCCCGCCGTCGCCCTTGCGGTGCTTCACGAGGGCGAAGTTGCCGATCCCGTAGAAGTGGTCGGCGTCGACCGCGACGCCCTGGTTCGCCTCGGGCACGTGCCAGCGGGCGAGCTCGGTCGCGACGAGTCCGTGGCGGGTCAGCTCGGGCGCGGGGGCCGAGGGCAGGGCCTGGTACCAGGCGCGCCACGCGGCGGTGCGCTCGGCGACGACTTCGTCGGAGGGCGGCGCGGCGTGCGCGAGGCCGGCGCAGGCGAGCGCAAGGAGGAGGATGCGGGCGGGTTGCATGGGAAGAGGCGGCTCGTGCCGGGAATCACGCACGGCCGGCTCGAGGGAGCGGCGGCATCCGTGCCGCCGGTTGGTCGCACAGCCGGCGGCGGGGACGCCGCCGCTCCGGGTTGCGCCCGGCGCGGCGGGTGCGTGGATCGTGGGTTTCCCGGCGGGGTGCGCGACTAGAACTTCTTCGTCACCTCGAGCATCCAGGTGCGGCCGGGGACGAGGCTCTGGTGCACCGCGGGATCGTAGCCGAAGCCGCCGGAGGCGAGCGGCGGCTCCTCGTCGGTGAGGTTGTTCACCGAGAGGCGCACGCGGGTGTCGCGGAGGGCGCGGAGGGACGAGTCGGGCCCGAAGCGGTAGCCGACCGAGGCGTTGAACGAGAGCACCGAGCCGGTGATGTAGCGGTAGACGAGACGACCGCCGGTGAACTGTTCGGCGATGTAAGAGGGGCGGCCGAGCGACTCGTAGACCGCGGCCGTGGTCGTGGCCCTGGTGTCCTGGGTCGGGCCGACGTAGTAGGCCCCGAGCCCGCCGGACCAGTTCTCGCGGCGCCAGGAGACGTTCGTCGTGCCGCGCCAGCGGGCGACGCCGCCGACGTTGAGGTTGTCGTTCTCGGTGGGGGTGACGTTGGCCGGGGCGATGACCGAGCGCGACTTGATCAGGTAGGCCCAGTCGGAGGAGATGGTGAAGTTGCCGAGGGAGGTGCGCGGCAGCACGTAGCGCGCCCCGAGGTCGACGCCGGCGTCGTCGGAGCTGGCGACGTTGATGAAGGGGCGGTTGACCGCGAAGATCCGGGAGGCGACGGCCTGCTGGTTGCCGGGGTTGGCGGCGTTGTAGGTGGCGAACGTGGCGACATCCTCCGGCGTCACGGTGGCGAAGCGTTCGACGTCGCGGTCGCCCCGGTAGTTCGGGGTGCCGCTGCCGAGGTCGATCTGACCGATCGGCACGCCGGCGGCGAGCTGTTGCTGCGTGTAGGCGCGGAGCAGGGCCGTGTCCGACTCGCGGATCTGGGCGACGCTGCGCTGGCCGAGGAGGTCGGTGCGTTCGATCCTCCAGTAGTCGGCGGTGAGGCTGAGGCCGCGGACGCCGGGCACGTCGATCACCACGCCGAAGGTGCGGCCCTCGGATTCCTGGGGTTTCAGGTCGGGGTTGCCGCCGAAGTTCGTGCGCTGCACGTACGGGCCCTCGGCGGTGACGGGGTTGCGGTAGGTGTCGATGTCGCCGGCCCCGGCGGTGATCGTCCAGCGCAGGCTGGTGAAGAGCGCGGCGAGGCTCGGGGCGATGAAGCCCTCGTTGTAGGAGCCGCGGACCATCGCCCACGGGAGCGGACGCCAGTTGACCCCGATCTTGGGGTTGGTCGTGTCGCCGAAGTCGCTGTAGTTCTCGAAGCGGGCCGAGGCGGCGAGTTCGAGCGTATGGACGAACGGGATACGCTGCTCGGCGGCGACGAGCGGGACGAGCAGCTCGGCGTAGGCGCTGGTGACCTCGCGATCGCCGAACACGTCGGGCCGCGGCGGGTGGAGGAGGAAGTCGTTGTTGAGCGGATCGAGGCCGGAGGAGACGGGGTTCTCGCCGCTGAACGGCGGGCGCACGTCGCGCAGGTCCTCGGTGCGGAACTCGGAGCCGACGGCGACCTGCACGTCGCCGGCCCAGAGGGTGAGGAGACGGCCGTAGGCGCGGAGGTCGGCGCTCTTGATCGTGCTGGAGGCGGAGCGGGCGAAGGTGTCGGAGAAGAAGTCGACCGTGGCGGAGGGGTTGGCGTAGGGCTGGTCGGCGACGACCGTGCCGCCGGCCACGCGGAAGGTGTGGCCGAAGGGGTTGTAGGCGGTGGCGTCGGTGCGGCTCAGGGTCTGTTGGAGGAGGCTTTCGCGCACGTCGGGGTAGGCGTCGTCCCGACCCTCGACGCGGTTGTAGAAGGCGGAGGCCTCCCAGTTCCACGTCTCGCCGAGGCGGCCCTTCAGGCCGGCGGCGATGCGGATCACGTCGGCCTCGGTCTCGATCTTCTCGGCGGCGAGGTCGGGCAGGGTGAGGGAGACGAGGCTGACCGTGCGGGGCGTGCCGGTGAGGCGGGGCGCGCCGTCGGCCCGCGGGGCGCCGGCGGGATCGTAGAACGCGGAGCCGAAGGGGTTGAAGGGATTGTCGATCGCGACCACCTGCAACGCATCCGACGTGGGGGCGTTGAGGGCGAGGGGCTGGCGCACCATCGTCGAGCGGGCCTTGTAGTAGGAGAGGTCGGCGAAGGCGGTGACGCGGTCGGAGAGGTCGTACTCGGCGGAGAAGAAGCCGTTGGCGCGGCGCACGCGCGGGGAGGACCAGCCGAACTGGTTCAGGTCGAGGAAGAATTCCGGGTTCGCCGCGCGGGTGGGGGCGACGGTGGTGAGGGCGGGCGTGCCGTTGACGGGGCGGAAGTAGTTGTTCGCGGTGGCGGCGCCGACGCGGAACGTCGGCCAGAAGCCGCGCGGCGTGCGCGCATCGAAGGCGCCGCCGAGGGTGTTGAAGGGCGGCGGTGCGCGGTCGACGTTCAGCGAACTCGCGCTGAAATCGCGGTCGGTGAGAAGGATCGGTTCGCGGTAGAGCGCCTCGACCGTGCCGAACAGCCGGCCGCGGCCCTCGGCGAACGACGAGCCGAAGGTGAAGGCGGAGCCGATGCTCTCGCCGCCGCCGTGCTCGGGCACGCCGACGCGCACCATCGCCTCGGCCCCGTCGAAGTTTTTCTTGAGCACGTAATTGATCACGCCGCCGACGGCGTCGGAGCCGTAGATCGCGGAGGCGCCGTCGCGCAGCACCTCGATGCGATCGATGCCCTGGGTGGGGAGCTGGTTGACGTTCACCGCCTGGGAGAGGCCGGCGGTCATCGGGTTCACCGCCATGCGGCGTCCGTTGACGAGGATCAGCGTGCCGGTGGCGCCGAGGTTGCGGAGGTTGATGTTGGCGTTGTCGCCGCGGGCGCCCGAGGAGCCGAGCCGCGTCTCGTTCTCGGGCAGGTTCACGACCGAGGGCAGGGAGGTGAGCAGGTCGACGGGCAGGATCGCGTTGCGCGTCTCCAGCACCGATTGATCGAGCACGGTGACGGGCGCGATCTTCTCCATGTCGAGCCGGGCGATGTTCGAGCCGGTGACGACGAAGAGCTGCAGCTCGACGGCCTGGTCGCCGGCGGCCTCGTCGGTTGCGGGGAGCGAGCGGACCTGGGCCGTCGCCGGGACGACGAGGCCGAGCGCGAGGATCGGGAGGAGACGGAAGCGTCGGCGCGTTCCGCGAGCGGGAGGGTGGGAGGGAGTGTTCATTGTTGGATCAGGGATCCGCATCGGACCGGTTTCGACCGGTGCGACAACCCTCGACCGCCGCGTTCACACGAACGTTGCCAACGTCACCGTTTCGTCACGCGATCCGGCCTCCGCGTCACCCGGCAAATGCCGTTGACGGGTCGGAGACCCGACAAATGCTCGCGGGCCATGTCCCAGCGCTACGTCGTGATCATGGCCGGAGGCAAGGGGGAGCGCTTCTGGCCGCAGAGCCGGCTTGCCCGCCCGAAGCAGTTGCTGCCGATCGTCGGCGAGTCGCCGATGCTCACCCAGACCGTCGAGCGGCTGCCCTCCCTCGTGCCGTATGCGAACATCCTCGTGATCACCAATCGCGAGCAGCGCGCGGCCGTGCTCGAGTCCTGCCCGATGCTGCCTCCGGAAAACGTCGTGGCCGAGCCGGTGGGGCGCGACACCGCGGCCGCGGTCGGGCTGGCGGCGTTGCTCGTCGGCCGGCGCGATCCCGGCGCGACGCTGGCGATGCTGCCGGCGGACCACGTCATCCACGACCGGGCCGCGTTCTGCGACGTGCTCGCGGCCGCCTTCGAGGTGGCGGAGGCCGCGCCTCGGCTCGTCACGCTCGGAATCGCACCGACCGAGCCGGCGACCGGCTTCGGCTACATCCAGAAGGGCGACGTCGCGACGCGCACGCGCGGTCGCGACGTCTGGGCGGTGCGGCGCTTCGTCGAGAAACCCGATCTGGAGACCGCGCAAAGTTACCTCGCCTCGGGCGATTACCTCTGGAACGCCGGCATGTTCGTCTGGACCGTCCCGGCGATCCGCGCCGCGATCTCCGCGCACGTGCCCGGGCTCGCCTCCGGTCTCGCCACGATCGAGCGCGACCTCGCGGGCGGTCGCGACGTCGACGACTCGCTCGCGGAGCATTTCCCGACATTGAAGAAGATCTCCGTCGACTACGCGGTGATGGAGAAGGCGGACAACGTCTTCACCCTCGCCGCGACCTTCGACTGGGACGACGTCGGCGCCTGGCCGGCCATCGCCAAACACCTCGAGGCGGACGCCGAGGGCAACGTCGGGCGCGGGGCCCGCCTGATCGAGGGCGGGGCCCGCAACATCGTCGTCTCCTCCGGCGACCACCTCGTCGCCCTCGTCGGCGTCGACGACCTCGTCGTGGTCCACACCGCCGACGCCACCCTCGTCTGCCCGAAGGCGCAGGCGCAGCGGGTGAAGGACGTCGTCACGCGCCTCGGCCGGGACGCGCGTTGGAAATCCCTGCTTTGAGCCGCGCCGCCGGCGCGCCGACCGCATGCGTTGTCTGGGCATCGACTACGGCGAGCGGCGCATCGGGCTGAGTTACGGCGACGAGCTCGGCGTGGCCGTGCCGCTGCCCGCGGCGATCGAGCCGGAGTTCGAGGAGCGGATCGCGCACCTCGTCGCCGAGGCGGTCGGGCGGCGCTGCACCGACCTCGTCGTCGGGTATCCGTACAACATGGACGGTTCGGTCGGCTTCAAGGCCCGCGAGGTCGACGCCTTCATCGCGCGGCTCGAGGCGCGCCTCCCGCTCCCGGTCCACCGTGTCGACGAGCGTCTCTCGTCCCGCGCCGCGACCGAACACCTCCCGAAACGCCGCGACGACGAGCTCCGCCGCTCCGGCCGGATCGACTCGATGGCGGCGTGCCTGATCCTGCAGGACTTCCTCGAGGCGCGACTGCCGGCGTTCCCTCCCGGCGATCCGGAGGAGCCATGAAACGGCCGGCCGCGCCCGTGCGTTTCCGCGCGGTCTGCGCCTACCACGGCGCCGCCTTCCACGGCTGGCAGAGCCAGGCCAACGCGGTCTCCGTCCAGGATGCGATCGAGGCCGGGCTTGCGGCGGTGCTTGGCGTGAAGACGCGGATCCACGGCAGCGGCCGGACCGACTCCGGCGTGCACGCGCTCGCGCAGGTCTTTCACTTCGACGCGGCGTGGTCGCGCCCGGCGCGCGTGCTCGCGCTCGCCCTCGCCACGCGGCTGCCGCCGGGAGTGCGGGTGCGCTCGATCGCGCGGGCGCGGCCGGATTTCCACGCGCGCTTCGACGCCACGGGCAAGCGCTACCACTACCGCCTCTTCCTCGGCGTCGCGGATCCTTTCGAGGCGCCGCTCTGCTGGTCGCTCCCGAAGCCGCCCGACCTCGCGGCGATGGCGGCGGCGGCGGAGCGGCTCCGCGGCCGGCACGACTTCGCGGCCTTCACCGCCTTCAACGGCGACGAGCGCGAGACGACCGTGCGCGACCTCCGCCGCCTCGAGCTGAGGCGCCGCGGGCGTCGCGTGCGGGTGATCCTCGAGGCCGACGGCTTCCTCTACAAGATGGCGCGCAGCCTCGTCGGCGCGATCGTCGCCGTCGGCTGCGGCCGCCTCGCTCCCGAGGAGATCGGGCGGGCGCTCGTCTCGGGCCGCCGCATCCCCGCCATCGCCACCGCCCCCGCGCATGGACTCTTCCTCGAGCGCGTCTTCTACTCCTGACGCCGCGCCACGCCGCGGGATCGCCGCGGTGCTCGACGGGTTGCTCGACGTCGTCTTCCCGCCGACCTGCGTGCAGTGCCACGGGCTCGTCGAGGGCGGGGGGTTCCGCCACCTCTGCGACGGCTGCCGACGGCGCATCATCGAGGTCCGCCCTCCGCACTGCACGACCTGCGGGCATCCCTTCTTCGGAGAACTCGCGGAGAACACCGGCTGCGCGCACTGCGAGGCGCTCGCGCCGGTCTTCGACGAGGGCCGCACCGCGACCCTGCTCCAAGGGCCGATGCGGCGGCTCGTCCACGCCCTCAAGTACGACGGCGCCCTCCACCTCGAGGCCGACATCACCGCCCTCGTGCGGGCCAACGGATACTTCACCGCCTTCCTCGCCGGGGCCGTGCTCGTGCCCGTGCCGCTCCATCCCCGCAAGCACCGCGAGCGCACCTTCAACCAGTCCGGGCGCATCGCCGTATGCTTCGCCCGCGCCGCGCCGGGTGCGACCGTCCGCCCGCTGCTCCGACGCGTGAAGGACACCGGCACGCAGACCCGGCTCGATCGCGAGGCGCGCCGGGCCAACCTCGAGAATGCCTTTGCCTTGGCCGGGCGGGCTCCCGTAGAACCCGCGCTCCGCCATGTCCTCGTGGACGACGTCTTCACCACCGGCTCGACGCTCAACGCGTGCGCCTCTGTCCTCCGCGCCGCGGGTGTGACGCGGATCGACGTCGCCACCCTCGGCCACGGCTGATCGCCCCGCCGCCCGCCTCCCGCATGTCGCTCTTCAGCAAGCCGAAGTACTCGACCGTCCAGGTCAGGAAAAAGGACATCCCGCAGGGCCTTTGGAAGAAGTGCCCGACCTCCGGCGAGATCATCTACGTCAAGGAGCTCGAGGAGAACCAGAACGTGGTGCCGAAGAGCGGCCACCACTTCCCGATCAGCGCGCCGGAGCGGATCCGGCGCCTCGTCGATCCCGACTCGTTCGTCGAGCACGACGTGCGCCTGCGCGCGGTCGACGCGCTCCAGTTCGTCGACTCCGCCCCCTACGCCGACCGGCTGCTCAAGTACCGCAGGGAGAGCGGGCTGGAGGACGCGATCGTCTGCGGGATGGGCGCGATCCACGGGATCCCGGTTTCGCTCGCCGTCATGGATTTCCGCTTCGCCGGCGGTTCGATGGGCTCGGTCGTGGGGGAGAAGATCACCCGCGCCATCGAGCGGGCGATCGCGCGGCGCACGCCCTGCATCATCTTCTCCGCCTCGGGTGGCGCGCGCATGCAGGAGGGCATCCTCAGCCTCATGCAGATGGCCAAGACGAGCGCGGCCCTCGCCCGCCTCTCGGCCGCCCGCCTGCCGTTCATCTCGGTCCTGACGAATCCCACGACCGGCGGCGTCACCGCCAGCTTCGCCGTCCTCGGCGACGTGATCCTCGCCGAGCCCGGCGCGCTCATCGGCTTCGCCGGTCCGCGCGTGGTCCGCGAGACGACCCAGCAGGCCCTGCCCGAGGGCTTCCAGTCGGCCGAGTTCCTCCTCGCCCACGGCCTCGTCGACCAGATCGTCAGCCGCCTCGACCTGCGGGACCGGCTGCGCGACATCCTCCAGGCGCTCTTCGTCCGCCGTCTCGCCGGAGCCTGACGGGAGGCGGCGCGTCCGGCGATGAGCGCAACCCTCGGCCGGATCGCCGTCGTCGGCGCGGGCGCCGTCGGCTCCTACTACGGGGCCCGGCTCGCCCGCGCGGGTGAGGACGTCGCCTTCCTGTTCCGCGGCGACCTCGCCGCCGTGCGCGCCGGCGGCCTCCGCTTCCGGATCCTCTCCGAGCCGGCCGCCGGCTTCACCCTCGAGCCCGTCGCGGCCTTCGACTCTCCGGCCGCGATCGGCCCGGTCGATCTCGTGATCGTCGGCCTCAAGACGACCGCGAGCGCGGCCCTGCGCGAACTCCTGCCGCCGCTCCTCCACGAGCGCACCGCCATCCTCACCCTCCAGAACGGGCTCGGGGCCGACGAATGGCTCGCCGGGATCTTCGGCGGGCGACGCATCCTTGGCGGCCTCTGCTTCATCGGCCTCGAACGCGTCGCCCCCGGCCTCGTCGACTGCCACCACCCCGGCTCGATCGCCCTCGGCGAGTTCGGCCGCCCGGCCGGGGCGCGCGTGCGGGCGATCGCCGGGGCCTTGTCCCGCGGCGGAGTCCGGTGCGCGGTCGCCGACGATCTCGTGGAGACGCGCTGGCGCAAGCTCGTGTGGAACATCCCCTTCAACGGCCTCGCGATCGCCGCGGGCGGCGTCACCACGGATCGGATACTGGCCGACCCCGCCCTCGCCGCGGAGGTGCGCGTGCTCATGCGCGAGGTCCGGGCGGCGGCGGGCGCCCTCGGGTTCGCGATCCCCGACTCGTTTCTCGAGGGACAGTTCTCCGTGACCTCCGAGATGGGCGCCTACCGGCCGTCCAGCCTCGTCGATTTCCTCGCGGGGCGCGCGGTCGAGGTCGACGCGATCTGGGGCGAGCCGCTGCGCCGGGCGCGAGCCGCGGGCGTGGACACGCCGCGCCTGGCCGCGCTCCACGCGCGCCTCGTCGCGCTCTGCGCCCGGGAGCAATGAACTCATCGGAGCGGTTGGATCACGGAGGGCTCGGAGGAAACACGGAGTCCACGGAGCGTCGCCTCGCTTTCGGGCGATTCCTCGTCTCACCCGGGAGGTGAGCCGGCGCTCGAGGCACGGATCGCTCCGAAGCGTCGCTCCGTGAGTCTCCTCTGCCATCTCCGTGGACTCCGTGTCCCTTCCGACCGCGTTTCCAGGATGAACGGTTGCACCGGCGGTCCCGGTCGCTTGGGTTGAGTGCATGGCGCCGAAGATCCGGGAGATTCTCGCCCTGCTCTGGGAAAAGCTGCAGGGCTGGGTCGAACAGGCCGCGCTGCTTTTCCCCAACTTCGTGGTCGCGGCCCTCGTGCTGGTCGCCTTCTGGATCCTCGCCCGGATCGCCCGCCGCTCCTCGCTTGCGCTCTTCAAGCGCCTGATCCGCAGCGTCGAGGTCGCCTGGCTCGCCTCGCTCCTCCTCTACGTGGTGACGCTCGGGGCCGGCGTGGTCGTGGCCCTCGGCGTCCTCGGGCTCGACAAGACGGTCACCTCCCTCCTCGCCGGCGCCGGCATCGCCGGGCTCGCCCTCGCGCTCGCCTTCCAGGATCTCGGGCAGAATATCCTCGCGGGCATCTACCTCTCCCTGCGCGACACGGTGAACGCCGGCAACGTGGTCGCGACCAACGGTCATTTCGGGACGATCCGCGCCATCAACCTGCGGGCCACCCACCTGACCAACCCGCAGGGCCAGCTCGTGGTCATCCCCAACCGCGAGGTGTTTCAGAACGTCCTCGTGAACTACTCCACGGGCGAGCGGCGCGTCGACCTCGCGGTCGGCGTCTCCTACGGCGACGACCTCGACCTCGTGAAACGGGTCACCCGCGAGGCGGTCGAAGGCGTGCCGGACCGGGACGCCGCGCGCGCGGTCGAGGTGTTCTTCACGGAGTTCGCCGACAGCGCGGTGCTGCTCGAGGTCAGGTTCTGGATCCCGTTCAAGCGGCACCGCGAATTTCTCGAGGCGCGCAGCGAGGCGATCCTTCGGATCAAGCGGGCCTACCGCGAGCACGGCATCACGATCCCGTTCCCGATCCGCACCCTCGATTTCGGGATCGTCGGCGGCGAAAAACTCTCGGCGATGCTCGCCCCGTCCGACGACCGGGACGGAGGCGGTTCGCCGAAGGGGACGGACGCTCCGGGCGCCTGAGCCTATCCGGAGCGGTTGGACCAAGGAGGGCTCGGAGGGAACACGGAGTCCACGAAGCGTTGCCTCGCTTTCGGGCGATTCCTCGTCTCACCCGGGAGGTGAG
>DAIPIQ010000110.1:0-13478 GCA_036770745.1 Opitutaceae bacterium
CGATTGGATTCTGGGTGGCGAGGACGAAGAACGGCTCGGGGAGCGCATGGCGCACGCCGGCGGCGGTCACTTGATGTTCCTGCATCGCCTCGAGAAGGGCGGCCTGGGTCTTGGGGGGCGTGCGGTTGATTTCGTCGGCGAGGATCAGGTGGGCGAACACCGGACCGCGGACGAACGTCAGCCGTCGGCCGGTCTCCGTCTCGGTGAGGATCTCGGTGCCGGTGATGTCGGCCGGCATGAGGTCGGGCGTGAACTGGATGCGTTGGAAATCGAGCTGGAAGACCCGGGCGACGGAGCGCACGAGGAGCGTCTTCGCAAGGCCCGGGGCGCCGGTGAGGAGGCAGTGCCCGCCGGCGACGAGGGCGAGGAGGAGCTGCTCGACCACGGCCTCCTGCCCGACGATCACCTTCGCGAGCTCGGCCTCGACGCGCCGGCGGCCCTCCTGGAGGCGGGCGAAGGCGGCCTCGTCGGAAACGGGGTCGGGAGCGAGGGACGGTGGGGGGAAGGCCATGGCGGGTGCGGGTTGCGATGCGCGTTCAGTGCGTCATCGCGTAGAAGATGATGTTGATGGCCATCGGGTAGGCGCGCTTCTCGGCGAACTCGCGGAAGTACCACTCGTCCTCGCCCTCGCGTTCCCAGCCGTCGCCGAGATCGGTGTTCTGGCAGATCAGGACCATCATGCGGCCCTTGTCGTCGAAGATCGCGCGGTAGTGGACCTCGCGGGCGTCGTCGCGCTCCCAGGTGATGCCCGTGCCGCGGTAGCGCACGGCGTGGTGGATCGAGGGCACCTGCGGTTTCTCCTTCAACTCGAACACGCAGTTGAAGATCGGGTGCTCGATCGGCAGGTCGACGATGGCACGATCGGGAAACACCCGGAGGATCTCGGTGCGCACGTTCTCCCACTCCTCCTCGCCCCAGAAGTCGTCGAACATGAGGAAGCCGCCGGCGAGGAGGTGGGCGCGGAGGTTCCCGATCTCGTCGGGCTGGAAGACGAGCGAGCCCGCCTCGACGATGTAGAGGAACGGATGGTCGAAGATCTCGCGGGACGAGAGTTCGACGACGACCGGGTCGGGATTCACCCGGAGGCTGGTCATCTGCTGGAGGCGGAACGCGAGGTTGAGCTCGGCGTCGGGATAGTCCGTGGCCCAGCGACCGCCGCGCCGGCCGCCGAAGCCGCCACCCCATTCGCCGCGGGCGTAGGACGAGTAACGGACCCGGGCGAAGGTGAACACGTCGTCGCGGAACGCCGGATGGATCTCCCAGGTGGGCACGCCGGCGCGGCGGTCGGTCCGCCCCGCCGCGGGTTGCGGTGCGGATGACGCGGCGAGGAGCGCAAGGAGCGCGAGCGCCGGAGGAAGTGTGGGGCGGATCATGGGGACGCGGGGCCGGCCAGGCCGGCGGAGACCGGAAGCTCCGCGAGCAACTCGTGTGCCGCCTGGAAGCGGGGCGCCTCGGCGAGGGCGAGCAGGACGTTGCGGCGCGCGGCCTCGACGTCGTGGTCGCGCAACTGCCGCGCGATGCGGTGGTGGATCGAAGGCCGGTCGGGCGGATCGAGCTTCAGCAGGATCGATCCCGAGTCGGCGGCGAGCGCGGCTTCTCCCCGCCGTTCGTGGGCGGCGAAGCGGGCGCGCCAGGGCGCGGCGGCGAGCGGGTTGATCGCGAGCCAGCGATCGGTCCAGCGGAGCACCTCCGCGTCGTCGCCCCGGACCTCGGCGAGCTCGAGCAGGCGCGTCACGGCCTCCAGGGCGTCGGCCTCGCGGGTCGCGATCCGCGTCAACACCGCGACTTCCGCCGCTGCGTCACCGGTTTCCCGATACACGCGGGCGAGGAGCGGCAGGGGGTTGTCCGCACCCGGCAGGTACAGGTCGTCGCCGGCGAGCGGCTCGAGGAGTCCGCGGGCCGCCGCCCAGTCGCCCGCCTCGACGGCGGCGCGGGCCGCCTCGAGTCGATCGTGGAAGGAGCGCGGGCCGAGCGGGGCGAGGGCGCGCGCGACCACGCCGGCGGGCCGGGAGAAGTCGAGACCTCCGCCGAAGGCCCGAGCCTCCCGCTCGGCGAAGAGGCGGAACGCGAGGTCGAGTTCGCCGGGCGGACCGATCGTCGCCGCGAGCGCCTCGGTGGCCGGGACGCCCTCGCCAAGCCGGAGGAGCAGCGCGCGGAGGGCGGGAAAGCCGTGCGTCTCGATCAGGAAACGCACGGCGAGGTAGGACTGGAAGTAGGCGAACCGGAGGTCGGCGCCGTCGGTGGCCTGGAGGAAGGCCGCGCTCATCCCGGTGATCGTGCGGGCGCGTCCGGCGAGGATGCGCTCGCGGTGGTCGAGCGTCATGCGTTGTCCCCAGGAGGGGTCGCGCCGCGTCTCCTCGTAGACGGAGATCCCCTCGCTCAGCCAGCGGGGCATCCGGTTGCGGGTGAGCGTGAGGGTGATCACGTGGGCGAACTCGTGCCAGAGCACGGCCTCCCAGTTCGCCCGCCGCGTCGCCGGGCTGTTGATCGTCACGACGGGGCCGAAACAGACGCCAAGGAAGCCGGGGTTGTCGGGCATGCCGAAGGTCCGCACCGCGAAATCCTTCGGGTCGGGATAGATCTCGACCGTGATCTTTTCCGCGAGTTCGAGCCCGTAGGTCTCCGTCAGGTCGCGACGCGCCTCCTCGAGGAGGGCGAGCGCGCGCGGGCCGTAGATCGGCGCCTCGCGGAGGCTCATGCGGAGGCGGAAGTGTTCGTTCTCCAGCACGGTGAAGCCGGCCAGCCGGTCCTTCAGCGTGACGAGGTTGTAGGCGGTGACGTTGTAGGCGTCGGCCTCGTGGGCGTCCGCGACGAGCGGCCACGCCTCGTCCTCGCGTCCGAGGCGGAGGAGGTCCTGGGCGAGCTGGAGGCGCGCGGGCGCGAAGGCCTCGTCGAGCGCGAGGGCGTCCCGCTGGAAGTCCGCGCCTTCGGCGAAGCGGTATTTGTGCGAGAGCTTGCGGCCGATCCGGTGGTCGACGGCGGGGTTGGCCGGCCACGGGACGAGCGCTTCCTCGCGCAGCCGGCGGGCCTCGGCGGGATCGTTGTCGAGGTGGGCGAGCACGGCGAGAAGCGCGAGCGCCCCGGGATGGGCGGGATCGACGCCGAGCACCTGATCGAGCGCGAGGCGCGCGCCGGTGTAGTCCTCGGCGTCGATCCGCTGCTCGGCGAGGAGCAGGTGGGCGGGCGGGTGACGCGGGTTGAGGCGGAGCGCGTGGGCCGCGTATTCGGCGAGGCGGGCGCGGTCGCCCTCGAGGAACGATTCCGCGAGCCCGGTCCACATCGCGGGGTCCCCGGGGAACACCGCGATGCCCTTCTGGAACGTGGTGGAGGCGAGTGCATGGTCCCCCTTGGCGAGCGCGAGCCGGCCGGCGGCGAGGAACGCCGACCGGACGGGCGCGGCGGCCTCCATCCCACGCTTGAAGAAGTTCTCCAGGACGAGCCGCGGTTCGACCCCGAAGCGCAGCGCGGCCTCGCCGACGGCGACGAGCGAGTCGAGGTCGCGCACGTAGCGCGTGCGCGAGGTGACGAGCCCGTGCAGCTCGGCGCGCAGGTTCTCCGCTCCCGCGGCGTCGCCCGCGAAGGGCGCCGTGTCGAGACCCGCGAGCCGGAGACGGAGGCTGCCCCGCAGTCGCTTCAGGCCCTCGAGCACCGTCTCGTGCGCTTCGAGGTGACGCCCGGTCGTCGTGAGGGCCTCGATCTCGACGCTCCACGATTCCTCCTCGTAGGGCTGCGCCGTGCGTTCGTCGCGGGCCAGCACGATCGCCTCCTCGTAGCGCCCCGAGTCGAGGAGCCCGCGGGCCGTGTCCGCCGCGGCGAAGGCGCCCGCGGGAACGGCCGCGAGGGCGAGCGCCAAGGCCGGCCGGGACGGGCGACGGAAGGTCGCGCGAGACCGGCGATCGCGGAGGAGGAACCGCATGGGAGGAACCGTTCGAGGGATCGCGCGGAGAGGCAAGCGACCGGGGACGGTTTTCCCACGGAAGCCGCGCACCTTGCGCGGGAGGCGAGACGGCGGGTCCGTTGGCGGAGTTACGCCGCGGCGGGCGCCGACGAAAAAGGCGCGGACCGGAGTTCGCGCCCGAAGGATCGCAGGCCGCCCCGATCGGGCTCAGCCAGAGACCGCGGCCCGCACCTCGTCGAGCGTGCCGGCGGAGCCGAGGAGTTGGTTGCGCGAGGCGATGAACTTCGCGTACTCCTGGATGAAGATCTTGCCCGGCGGGCGGAAATCGAACTCGCCCGGCTTGTCGCGGAAGAACTCGCGGTGGACCCTCGTCCAGACGAGGCGCCCGTCGGTGTCGATGTTGACCTTCGTCACGCCCCGCTTGGCGGCGGGCAGGTACTCGTTCACATCGACGCCCATCGAATCCTTGATCGCGCCGCCGGCCTGGTTGATCCGGTCGACCTCCTCCTTCGGGACGGAGGACGAGCCGTGCATCACGAGCGGGAAGCCGGGGAGGCGGGCCTTGATCTTGTCGAGCACGTCGAAGTGGAGGGACTGGCGGCCCTTGAACTTGAAGGCGCCGTGGGAGGTGCCGATCGCGCAGGCGAGCGAGTCGCAGCCGGTCTTCTTCACGAAATCCTCGGCCTCGGCGGGGTCGGTCAGGCAGGCGTGGCCCTCGTCGACCTGGATGTCCTCCTCGACGCCGCCGAGCATGCCGAGCTCGGCCTCGACGGAGATTCCCCGGGCGTGGGCGCGCTCGACGACTCGGCGGGTGATCTCGACGTTCTTCTCGAAAGGGTCGTGCGAGGCGTCGATCATCACCGAGCTGAAGAAGCCCGAATCGATGCAGTCGTAGCAGGTCTGCTCGTCGCCGTGGTCGAGGTGGACGGCGAAGATCGCGTCGGGGAAGATCTCCCCGGCGGCGCGGATGATCGCCTCGAGCATGCGCTTCTCGGTGTAGGCGCGCGCGCCCTTCGAGATCTGGATGATGAAGGGCGCCTTCGAGTCGATGCAGCCCTTGAACAATCCCATGGCCTGCTCGGCGTTGTTGATGTTGTAGGCGCCGATGGCGAAGCGGCCGTAGGCGACCTTGAACAACTGGGCGGTGGTCACGATCATAGGGGCGCAAGGTTACGCCGGTTGGGCCGCGCGGTGTCAAGGCAAGCACCGGTCGGGGCGCGGACCCCGGGGCTCGGTCTTCGCCTTCGAGTTCACCTCGAAGGTGCCGCGGACCGAACCCCTGTCCGTCCCGTTCGCGCCGGGACGGGGCGGGGGAGCGTTCGTGAGGCTAGGCGCCGCCCTTGCGCGCGAGGAGGCGCTCGAACGCCGCCAGCGTCTCCGGGCTCACGTGATGTTCGATGCCCTCGGCGTCCCGTTGTGCGGCCGCTTCGGGCACGCCGATCGCGAGCAGGAAACGCACGACGGTCTCATGCCGGTGTTTCGCGGCCTCGGCGACCCGCCGACCCGCCTCGGTGAGGAAGATCGCGCGGTAGGGCTTCGAGGTGAGGAAACCGTCGCGCTGCAACCGCGCGACCGTCCGCGTCACCGTCACGTGGGTCACGCCGAGACGCCGCGCGAGGTCCACGACCCGCGCCTCGCCCGTCGTGGCCGTGAGCTCGGCGATCGCCTCCGCGTAATCCTCGGCCGTCTCGCTCGCGTGGTCCTCCCGGGTGCGGCGGAGCGGATCGGCGGGCGCTCCGGACTTCGGTTTCGCGGCACGGCTTTTCCGGCGGGCGGGGCTCATCGCCTCGAGGAGAACAGGATCGGGCTTGCTGTCCAAACCAAACAGATAGTAGCAATGGCTACATCATAATGAAAATGCTACAACCGGGTCTCCTCCTCTTCCTTTCCACGTGCGCGTCCTCCGCGATCGCCGCCGGTGCGTCGACGGCGGACGAGGCCGGCGAACCCGCGGTGGACCTCGCGGACTTCGTCGTCACCGGCACGCGCACGCTCCAGGCGGCGGAGGTCGCGCCGGTGCGGGTGCGGGTGGTGGGGGCGGCCGAGGTGGAGCGGCTCGGCGCGCGGAGCTTCGCCGACGCGATGGAGTACGCGCCGGGCGTGCAGGTGGAGAGCAACTGCCAGAACTGCAACACGACCGAGATCCGGCTGCTCGGGCTTTCGGGCGCCTACAACCAGATCGCCTTCGACGGGCTGCCGATGCTCTCGTCGCTCGCGGGCGTCTACGGCGTGGAGCAGGTGCCGGCCGCATTCGTCGAGCGGATCGAGATCGTGAAGGGTGGGGGGTCCTCCCTCTACGGGGCGAGCGCGGTCGCGGGCGTGATCAACATCGTGCCGCGCACGGTGCGCGAATCGGGCGCCACGGCGGAATACCGCCTCGACTCCGTCAAGGGGCGGCCGGCGCACCTCGCCTCCGTGATCGTCGATCACGTGTCCGACCATCGCGGTCTCGCCATGACCGGCTACGCGCAGGTCGCGCGCGTCTCCCCGGTCGATCTAAACGACGATGGCTTCACCGAGATCACCCGGCGGCGGATGTCGATCGGCGGCCTGCGGGCGCGCGCCTCGGCCCTCGGCCTCGAGTGGACCGCGGACCTCAACCACACCGACGAGTTTCGTCGCGGCGGCAACCGTCTCGACGGGCCTGCCCACCTCGCGAACATCGCCGAGGAGCTGAAGACGCGCCGGCTCGCCGGGACGTTTTCCGTGGCCTCGGCGCCGGGTGGGGATTTCGGCTTCAAGGCGGTCGTGGCCGCGGCCCTCACCCGTCGTGAGAGCTACTACGGCGGCCTCGGCGAGGTCGTGGTCGACCCGGCCGACCCGGAATTCGATCCCGATGCCTTCGCCGAGGCGCTCGCCGTTTCGCGGCGACAGTACGGGCGCACCCGCAATCCCCTCTACGTCGCCGACCTGCAGTTCGACCACCGGCTCGCGCGACGCACGCTCACCTGGGGCGTGCAGGCCGAGTACGAGACGATCGACGACCGCAACCTCGCCGACACCGGGGCCCCGACCGGCGCGCCGCCGTTGGAGGGCGACTTCTCGAACGTCGCCCTCTTCGTGCAGGACGACTGGCGCGTCGCCGAAAGGCTCACCCTCGTGACCGGCGTGCGGCTCGACCGAAGCAACCAGCTCGGCCGCGTGATCGCCTCGCCGCGCCTCGCGTTCCGCCACGCCACGTCGGACACGCTGACCTTCCGCGGCGCGGTGGGCACGGGCTTCCGCGCGCCGCGGGTCTTCGACGAGGACCTGCACATCGACACGCTGGGCGCCGAGCCGATCCGGATCGTCAACGCCGAAGGGTTGAAGCGCGAGGGCGCGGTCACCGTCAATCTCGGCGCCACCTGGAATCCACGGCCGTTCGCCGAGGTGCTTGCCTTCGAGGCGAACGTCTTCGGCGCGCGCCTGCGCGACGCCTTCCAGCTCTCCGAGATCCGCACCGACGACGAGGGCGACCTCTTCCAGGAGCGCTTCAACTCCGGCGGCGTGCGCGTGGTCGGCACGGAGTTCAACGTCGCCTACTCGTTCTCCCCTCGGCTGCGGGCCGACCTGGGCGTCGTCGCCCAGCGGGCGCGGCTCGACGACGCCGAGACGATCCTCGACGACGGCGCCGGCACGGTCGTCGCGACCCGGCGTTTCAACAAGACGCCCTCGCGGTTCGCGGTCCTCACCCTCCAGTACGAGAACGATGCCGCCTTCGACTGGGCGCTCGGCGTCCGCCACCTCGGCGCGATGCACGTGCTCAACAACAACACCGGCGCCTTCGACCGCGCGGGCTCGTTCCTCGTCGTCGACGCCTCGGTCGGCCGGCACTTCCGCGCCGGCGGTCGCGAGTGGCTCGTGCGGCTCGGCGTCGTCAACCTGACGGACGACCGCCAGCGCGACCTCGAATCCGGCGCGGGCCGCGACAGCGACTACGTCTACGGCCCGCGGAGCCCGCGCACGTTCTTCACCTCGGTGCGCTGCACGTTCTGAGCGGCACGCGTTCCCATCGACGCGGTCTCAGCCCCGTGGACAAAGCATCGGGATGGCCTGTCTCCGGTGGCGCCGGTAGACGGCGAAATCGGAGTCCAGCGTGACCACGACCGAACCCTGGACCTTCTCGGCGAGCCGGACGAGACAGGCGTCGGCCAGGGACATCGGCTGGTCGCGGTAGGTCTGCGTCAGTCCAAGAACCGCCGCCGCCTCGAGATCAAGGAGGGGGTGCGAAACCAGCAGCCCGCGATCAAACAAAGTCGCGACCTTCCTGGGGGCATCGCCGTCCGATCGTAGCAGGAAGAGCGTCTCGGAGAGCACGGCCTCACAGGTGATCAAGGGCGGGCGGAGCTTCCGCAGGGTCGCCTTCGACCATGAATGGTCGCGATCCCCGGCGTCGAAGAACGCAACCAGCGGACCGGCGTCAAGCAGGTGCTCGCGGGCGGCCATATTCCTTCAGGTGCCCGGGATTCGAGGCGAGATCGCCGAGGCCGGAGTCGAACGAACCGGCGAGGTCGGCGGCGCCTTCACCGAAGGAACCGCCGGAGCCGCGCTCCGCCCGGAACGTGTAGCGGGTACCGTCCTCGTCGGTGAGGATGATCGCTTCGCCCGACTTGGCCCGTTGCCGCATCCGACGGAACTGACGCTGAAACTCCCGGATCGTCGTGGTCACGTCTGTCAAAAGTGACTGCCGAAGCGCTCGTGTCAATCCGCGGGCATGGGCCGCCCCGCTTGACGACTTTGGTATCACTGGGGTGCATGATGATTCCTCCCCCGCTGCCTCCACTTGATGTCGCGATCGTCGGAGGCGGGCCCGCCGGACTGGGGATGTGGCTCGTGCTGCGCGACCTCGGCCTCTCGCGGATCGGCATCCTCGAGCGCGGTCGGATCGGCGAGTCCTTCTTCCGCTGGCCGGCCGAGACGCGGCTGATCACGCCCTCGTTCTTCGGGACGCCCTTCGGCCTCCTCGATCTCAACGCGATCAACCGCGAGACCTCGCCCGCGGTCACGCTCGGCGTCGAGCATCCGACCGGAGCCGAATACGCGCGCTACCTCAACGCCCTCGCCGCGCACTACCGGCCGCAGGCGCTCAACGACTGCGAGGTGCGCGCGCTCGAGCGCGACGCCGGCGGCGTCTTCCGCCTCGAGACCTCGCAGGGGGAGGTGCGGGCGCGCAACGTCGTCTGGGCCGCCGGCGAGTTCCAGTTTCCCGATCTCGCCCCGTTCTCCGGAGCGGACCTCTGCCGCCACTATGCGAGCGTGGAGTCCTTCGCCGCGCTCGAGGGCGGCGAGCACCTCGTCATCGGCGGTTTCGAGGGCGGGATCGACGCCGCGGTCCACCTCGTCGAGGCGGGCCGGCGGGTGCTCGTGCTCGCGGACCGCGCGACGTGGGAGGAGGGGCGGGAAACCGACCCGAGCATCGCGCTCACGCCCTTCACTCGCGGGCGCCTCGGGGCGGCCCTCACGACCGGGCGCCTCGCCCTTTGCGGCGGCGCCCGGGTCGTGGGGGTCGTCCTGAATCCGGGAGGTGGATACACCGTGCGGGCGGAGGACGGACGACGATGGGAGTCGCGCACGACCCCGATCCTCGCCACGGGCTTCCGCCGCGGGGGAGGAGCCGCCGCGGTCGCCCCGTGGTTCGACTGGACGCCCGACGGCTTCCCCGAGCTCACGGCCGACGACGAATCGACCCGCACGCCCGGGCTCTTCCTCGCGGGACCGCAGGTGCGGCAGGGGAAGGTGATCTTCTGTTTCATCTACAAGTTCCGGCAGCGCTTCGCCGTCGTGGCGCGGGCGCTGGCCCGGCGCCTGCGGATCGATCCCGCGCCGTTGGAGGAGTACCGCGCCCACGGCATGTTCCTCGACGATCTCTCCTGCTGCCATGCCCAGTGCGACTGCTGAGGCCCGGGCCGCGGGAAGCGGCGCGTCCGCGGCGCGCGCGGTCGTGTTGATCGGGCTGGAGTCCTCGGGCAAATCCGCGCTCTTCCGCGGGCTCACCGGAGGGGCCGTCGGCGACGAGGCGAACTTCCGGGGGTCGACCGTGGCCTGCCGGCGTCGCCGGCTCGCAGATTCAACCTGCGAACTCGTGGACACGCCGGGCGTGCGCGTGCGCGACGACTGCGCGACGACGCGCCTGGCGCTCTCCGCGCTCGCGGAAGCCGACACCGTCCTGCTGGTCGCGCGCGGCACCCACGCGGGCCCGGAGGTGGAGACGCTCCTTCGCGAGCTCGGGGTCGCGGGCCGTCGCGCGGCGCTGGTCCTGACCTTCGCCGACAAGGCTCCACCGGAGCTCCCGGTGTTGGCGGGATACTACCGGCGCGCGCTGGGCCTGCCGGTCTTCGCGGTGGATGCACGGTCGATTTCGGCGACGCGGCGGTGCGAGATCCTCGCCGCGGTGGAGGACGCCGCCGTCCTGGGCAGCCCCTCCGGAGGGGAGGCGGCGCCGACGATCGCCACCGTGCAACCTTCGCGGACGCCCTTCGAAGGGAAGCGGCTCGCGCCGTGGCTGGCGCTGCTCTGCGTGGCCGGCCTGTTCGCCGGGCCGGTGTGGGCGGCGTTCACCATCGCCGCGTGGGCGCAGCCACGGTTCGAGACCGCGATCCTCGCGCCGCTGGTCGAGCGCCTGGGCGGGTTGCCGCCGCTCTGGCATGCGTTGCTCGCGGGAGGCCACGGCCTGTTCACCCTCGGGTCCTACTCGTTGCTTTGGGCGTTTCCCGTGGTGGTCCTGATCGGTCTTTCCGTCGCGCTCGGCGAGGAGACGGGGTTGAAGGACAGGATCACGGCGGCGCTCGATCCGTGGTTGCGGCGCGTAGGGCTGGCCGGCCGCGACCTGCTGCCGGTGCTCACGGGCTTCGGCTGCAACGTCGTCGCCGTGCGGCAGAGCCGCTCCTGCAGCCGCTGCACGCGGCGCTCGTGCGTCTCGCTCATCGCGTTCGGTTCGGCATGCAGCTACCAGATCGGGGCGACGCTCTCGGTCTTCGCCGCGGGCGGGCACGGGTGGTTGTTCGCGCCGTATTTGACGGCTCTCGTGCTGGTGGGCGCGCTGCACACGCGGTTCTGGCACGGTGGCTTGTCGCGGGGCGGAATGAGGCCGCTGCACGAGCGGGCTTTCCTCCAGGCGCCGTCGTGGCGAGCCGTCGCGTGGCGTCTGCGCGCGACCGCCGGGCAGTTCCTGCTTCAGGCGATGCCGGTGTTCCTCGGCATCTGCGTGGTGGCGGCGCTGCTCGCGCATTCCGGCGTGATGGACCGGCTGGCCGCGGCCGCCGCTCCCGTTCTGCGCGTGCTCGGGCTCCCCGGCGAAGCGGCGCCGGGCGTCCTGTTCGCGATCCTGCGCAAGGACGGCCTGCTCGTGCTCAACGCCGGGGATGGCGCCCTCCTGTCCGCGCTCCCGGCCGGGCAGGCGTTCGTGCTCGTCTGGCTCTCGTCCACCCTGACGGCGTGCCTCGTCACACTCGCAACGATCGCCCGCGAGCTCGGCCCGCGCACCGCGCTCGCGCTGGCGGGCCGGCAGGCCGCGACGGCGCTCGCCACCACCGCGCTCCTCGCGCTCGCCCTGCGGGCGTTCTGAGAAGGCCGGGGCCACTTGACGACTTTGTTACGGTGTCTCTCGCATGAGCCTTCTCCACCGCCGTCGACGTGATCCCGGACCCGCCCGCTGGGTGCGGGCGACGGCGGCGGTCGGGGTGTTGTTGACGTTCGCGCTCGCGTGGCTGGCCCACGACCACTCGCTCCACGAGCGATTGCACGCGCACCCCGCGGAGGCGGCGCACGCGGGTTGTGGAGCGGGGGCGCAGGGTCATGCCTGCTCCGGGCACGGGCACGGCGGGGCGCCGTCGCACGAGGACGAGCCCGCGGGGGCGTGCGACGAGGGCTGCGTCGTGCGGCTCTTCGCGGCGGGCGCAGTCGAGTTGGTCGAGGCGCCCGCGCTCTTGGGGCGCGACGGGACGCTCGTCGGTGAAGCGCCGGGAGTCGGCGCAGGGGAACCGCCGGCGCGGGAGTTCGGCCGGCATGCACCGGTCCGCGGCCCGCCGGAAGGGTAGGCCGGTATCCGCGTTTCCCCGACGCCGCTCCTCGCGGCGTCTTCCCTTTCGGCGCACCGACCGGTCCGGTCCGCGCGCGCCGTCGTCGTTCCGTCCCAACCTTCCGCCCTCCTTCCATGTCCTTCCGTTCGTCCTCCGTTCTCACCTTTCTCGCCGCCGCGAGCCTCGCCTCGGCCCGGATCCCCCCGCGGACGCCCGCGCCGCCGATCGCCGAAACCACCGTCGAGCTGGAGGCCCTCGAGGTCTTCGGTCGTCACGAAGAACACCTCGCCCTGGACGCGACCGCGCTCGGGGCCTCGCGGTTGGGGCTCCCCGTCCTCGCCACCCCGGCGAGCGTGACCGTGCTCGACGGCGGGCTGCTCGCCGCGCGCGGCGACGCGAGCCTTGTCGAGGCCGTCACGCGCGCGCCGGGCTTCATCAACCTCGGGGCCCCCGGCAACGGCGGCACCTCGCTCGCCGCGCGTGGTTTCGTCGGCCACGGCAACGTGATGCAGTTGCTCGACGGCACGCGGCTCTACGTCGCCTCGGGCACGGTCACGTTTCCGTTCGACCCCGACCTCGTCGATCGTGTGGAGATCCTCCACGGCCCCGCCTCCGTGCTCTACGGCGACGCGGCCACGGGCGGCGCGATCAACTACGTCGCGAAGGCCCCGGTCGACACGCCGCTCGCCCGCGTCGGCGTGTCGGCGGGTTCGTGGAACACCTTTCGCGGCACGATCGACACCGGCGGGCCGCTTGGCGAGGCGTTCGCTTTCCGCGCCGCCGTCACCCGGCGCGAGTCCGATACCGAGCGAGCGCGCAACGCCACCTCGAGTCTCGGCGCGACCGGCTCGCTGCGCTGGCGGCCGACGGCGGCGTGGACCTCGACGCTCAGCTTCGACTACGGCGACCGCGAACCGGCGCGCTACTTCGGCACGCCGCTGATCGACGGGCGCATCGACCCGCGGGTGGAGCGGGAGAACTTCAACGTCGCGGACAGCCGCATCCGCTACCGCGACCGCTGGACGCGACTGGTCTCGGAGTGGACGCCGACGCCCGGGGTCACGGTGCGTCACGGCGTGCACCACCTCACGAGCGACCGCGACTGGCGCAACGTCGAGAGCTACACCTTCCTGCCCGCGAGCGGTCTCGTTTCGCGCACGAGCCCGATCGCGATCAACCACGATCTCGACCAGACGGGCACGCGCCTCGACGCCACCTGGACCGTCGCCCGCGAAGGCCTCACGCACACCGTGCTCGTGGGCGGCGACCTCAACCGCATCCGGTTCCGCCACACCAACAACGCGCCCTTCGCCGGTGGCGACACGGTGGATCCGTTCTCGCCCGCCCCCGGCCTGTTCGCGTCGACCTCCGCCTACGGTCCCGGGTTCGCCACCGACACCGACCAGTCGTCGTTGTTCGCCGAGTACAGGCTCGGCCTCGGAGAGGCGTGGTCGGTCGTGGCGGGGGCGCGGCACGACCGGGTGGACCTCGACCGGCGCGATGCCCGCAGCGCCGCGAACTCCTTCCTTCGCGACTACGCCTACGCCAACGGCCGCCTGGGGCTCGTCTGGCGGCCGGTCGCG
>DAIPIQ010000256.1:0-2728 GCA_036770745.1 Opitutaceae bacterium
GCCTGTATAAGCGCCAGCGTGTCGGGCCGTAGCGCAGTTTGGTAGCGCGCTTGCATGGGGTGCAAGAGGTCGTGAGTTCGAATCTCACCGGCCCGACCATTTTTCGATCGGCGACCGTCCGTCCATGACGCCCCGTGGCGAGCGTCGGGCTTTTTCGCCTTTCGCAGCGGTGTTTGTTGGGGCACGGTTCCGGTCGATGTCCTCCGCGCCCCAACCCGGCGGCTCCGTCGCCGCGCCGTCGCCGTTTCATGCGATGACGAAGCCGATCGGGCCGATCTGCAACCTCGACTGCACCTACTGTTTCTACCTCGAGAAGCAGAAGCTCTACCCATCGAGTACGTCGTTCCGGATGAGCGACGAGATGCTGGAGCGCTACGTGAGCGACTACATCCGGGCCCAGCCCGGTCGCGAGGTCTCCTTCGCCTGGCAGGGTGGGGAGCCCACGCTCCTCGGGGTCGGTTTCTTCCGCAAGGTGATCGAGCTCCAGGCGCGCTACGCCGACGGGCGGTCGATCACGAACGCCTTTCAGACCAACGGCACCCTGCTCGACGACGAATGGGGCGCCTTCCTCCGGGAGAACGCCTTCCTCGTCGGCCTGAGCATCGACGGCCCGCGGGAACTGCACGACGCCTACCGCGTCGACAAGGGCCGGAAGCCGACCTTCGATCGCGTGATGGCCGGCGTCGAGGTGCTCAAGCGGCACCGCGTCGACTTCAACACCCTCACGGTCGTGAACCGCCAGAACTCCCGCAAGCCGCGCGAGGTCTACGACTTTCTCCGCCGCATCGGTTCGGGGTTCGTGCAGTTCATCCCGCTGGTCGAGCGGGTCGTGACCCGGGAGGATCCCCTCGGGCTCGACCTCGCGGCCCCGCCCTCGATCGAACCCGATGCGGTCGAGTCGGCGCACGTGACGCCCTGGAGCGTGCGGCCCGAGAAGTACGGCGAGTTCCTCGTCACGATCTTCGACGCCTGGGTGCGGCGCGACGTGGGCCGGGTCTTCGTGCAGCTCTTCGACGTGACGCTCGGAAACTGGACCGGCCGGGGCGGCGGGCTCTGCGTGTTCTCCGAGAAGTGCGGCAACGCGATCGCGGTCGAGCACAACGGCGACGTCTACTCCTGCGACCACTACGTCTACCCCGATTTCCGGCTGGGCAACCTCTTCAGCGAATCGCTCGGCGCGATGGTCGCCTCGGACCGCCAGCGCAAATTCGGCGAGGACAAGTCCGCGAAGCTCCCCGCCTACTGCCGCTCCTGCGAGTTCCGCCCGCTCTGCCACGGGGAGTGTCCGAAACACCGCTTCCTCCGCACGCCCGACGGCGAGGCGGGGCTCAACTACCTCTGCGCCGCCTACAAGCACTTCTTCGGCCACACCGCGCCCTACATGCGGGTCATGACCGATCTCCTCCGCTCCGGGCAGCCGCCCGCGAGGATCATGGAAGTCGCGGAGCGGATCGCGCGCGACGTCGAGCGGGACGCCCGCGCCGGGACGCGTCGTCGGTGAAGGTTCGTCGATGAACCCGCCGCCGCGCGGCATCCTCCTGCCGGTGCTGCTGCTCGCCGGCGTCCCGGCCGCGCTGCTCCTCGGGTCGGTCGGTTGCGCGAGAAAGGCCGCGCCCCCGCCTCCGCCGGCCCCCGTCGCGGCCTGGGCGCGGAGCCTGCCCGCGGTGAGGGCCGCCTCGGCGCAGTGCGCGACCTGCCATCAGGCCGAGGCGGAATCGTGGCGTCGCTCCGACCACGCCCACGCCAACCGGCCGGTCGATCCCGCGATCGACGCCCCGGCCTTCGCCGGCCTCGCGACCGGGACCTACGCGGGCCGCTTCGCCTTCGAGACCGACGCCCGCGGCGAGCCCGTCATCCGCGAGACCCGCCGCGACGGCTCGTTCCTCGAACACCGGCCCTCCATGGTCCTGGCCTACCGGCCGCTCCACCAGTTCCTCGTCGAGAGCGAGCCGGGCCGTTTCCAGTCCACCGACGTGGCGTGGGATCCGGCGCGGGCCGAATGGTTCTCCGTCTACGGCGACGAGGAGCGCAACCCCGGCGAATGGGGACACTGGCTGGGCCGCGGGATGAACTGGAACTCGATGTGCGCGCGCTGCCACATGACCGGCTACGCGAAGAACTACGACGCCCCGACCGACCGCTACGCGAGCGCCTGGGTCGAGCACGGGATCGGCTGTATCCAATGTCATGGGACGCTTCCGGGCCACGAGACCGCCGGCGCGTCGCTGGTCGGCCCGGACCACTTCGCGCGCGATCCGGCCCGGATGATGCAGACCTGCGTGCCGTGCCACAGCCGCGCCGAGAGCCTCACCCCGGCCTTCGTGCCCGGCGAGGCCTACGACGACCATTTCCGGCTCCAGCTCCCGGTCGAGCCCGGGCTTTACCATCCCGACGGACAGATCCTCGAGGAGGTGTTCGTCTACGGTTCCTTCCGCCACAGCAAAATGCACGCGGCCGGGGTCACCTGCATGGATTGCCACGATCCGCATTCCGGCGCCCTCACCCTCCCGCAGGAGAACAACGCCACCTGCCTCCAGTGCCACTCCACGCCCGGTCGTCTCGGCGCGATGCCGATCGATCCGGTCGCCCACGGCTTCCACGCGGAGGGCAGCATCGGCAACCGCTGCGTCGAGTGCCACATGGTCGAGACGACCTACATGCAGCGCGACCCGCGTCGCGACCACGGGTTCATCATCCCCGACCCCGTGCTGACCCGCGAACTGGGCGT
>DAIPIQ010000256.1:2738-3034 GCA_036770745.1 Opitutaceae bacterium
TCTACGGCATGATCGCTGCAGGCGGTACGGTCGGCGCGATCACAGGCCCGATCATCACCCAGCTGCTTGTTCGCGAACTGGGCGTGCCCAACGCCTGCAGCCGCTGCCACACCGACCAGTCGCTCGACTGGGTGATCGAGAACTACGAGCGCTGGTACGGCCCCGGGATGGAGGGCTCGCGCCACCGCGAGCGCGCCCGCGCCGTCGCCGCCGCCCACCGCGGCGAGACCGACGTGGTCGCGAAGCTGCTCGCCCTGATCGAATCGGAGAAGGTACCCGCGTGGCGCGCGAGCCTG
>DAIPIQ010000111.1:0-13258 GCA_036770745.1 Opitutaceae bacterium
CCGCCGAGCACCGTGTAGGCGCCGGCGGCGAGCGCGATCAGCCCGATCGCGAGGAGGAAGTGCGACTCCCCCGACCAGCCCGCGAGGTCGGTGACGACGGTGGCGCCCGCGTAGAGCGCGGTCGTGATGTTGGCGGCGAGGATCATCACGAGGTTGATGCCCGAGACGAAGAGCCGGGACCCGGCGTTGTAGCGACGTTCGAAGAACTCCGGGGCCGTGCGCAGGCGGAGCGAGAGGTAGGTGTCGATGAAGAACGCCGCGAGGAACACGTAGGCCATCGCCCCCACGAGCTGGAACGCCCCGGCCGCGAGCCCGATCACGTAGGCGAGGCCGGCCTGCCCGACGAACTGCTGGCTGGAGATGTTCGCCGAGAAGAGCGAGGCCCCGATGAGCGGCCACGTCGCCTCGCGGTCCGCGAGGAAGAGCGACTCGGCATCGGCCACGCGCCGGCGCCCGAACCAGAGCCCGAGCCCCACCACGAGGAGGAAGTAGCCGGCGATCAACAGGACATCGAGGGGCGAGATGCGAAGGGCGGACATCGCGGGCGGCCTCCGGGGTTAGGCGAGATGACGCCGCCGTTCCATCCCGGCGGTGCTTTAACAATACAGCACGGGCTTCGAGATCCCTCACGGACGCGCTCTTTACTGTTATAGTGCCGGTGCGGTTGTGCCGCCGGCGGGCCGGAAGCTAGACCAACTGCGCAACCCCCAACCCCTCCCCGCCATGAAAGCCGCCTTCGCCCCAACGATCCTGGCCCTGCTGTCTCTTGTCACCGTCCGCGTCACCGCCCAGACCGCCCCGGTCAAGGACTCCGCCGAGGATGCCGTCGTCCTCTCCCCGTTCTCGGTCACCGAGACGCGGGACACCGGCTACTCCGCCACGAACAGCATCAGCGCCACGCGCTTCGCCTCCAACATCCGCGAACTGCCGATCAGCATCCAGGTCGTCACGGAGAACTTCCTCCAGGACCTCGCCCAGAACGGCCTCGAGAACATGCTCGCCTACGTGAGCGGCACCCGGTCCGGGGACCGCAATCTCGACTCCGCCCGGGCCAACGTCTTCGTGCTGCGCGGCTTCAAGACCACCTCGATCTTTCGCAACGGGGTGCGCGTGGACCTGATCACCGATCCGGCCGTGATCCAGCGGATCGAGGTCGTCAAGGGACCGACCGCGCTCTACGGCACGACCGACCCCGGCGGGATGGTCAACTACGTCACCAAGCGTCCCGAGCCGACGCGCTCCGCGAGCCTGCACGCGGAGCTGGGTTCCTACGAGCACCGCCGCGTCTCCCTCGACGTCAACCAACCGCTCAGCTCCGACGGCAGGCTCCTCGCCCGCTACATCGGATCGTACGAGAAGTCGGAGAGCGACCAGCCGTTCGTGAACCTCGAGGCCCATTTCCACAATCCCACCTTCACCTGGCAGCCCTTCGCCCGCACCCGCTTCACCGCCGATTACTCCCGCGTCGAACGCCGAGGCATCCCCGTTCGCAATCCCAACCCGTTTCTCCGCGACCCCGTCTTCACCACCGTCTTCATCGGCTTCGTCCCCGTGCCGCGCGATTTCACCACGACGACCCCCACGGACACCTACAAGCAGACCAACTCGGTCCTGGAATTCTCGGGCGAGCAGACGATCAACGACCACCTCACCGCGCGCGTCTCCTGGGCCCGGACGATGGTCGACTACGACCTCTTCAACGTCATCACCGGCGCCGCGTCGTCGCCCAACCCGCCCTATCCGTTCACCCGCGCGCCCTCCCTCGAACAACGCGAGCGGGACCAGAAGACGCTTCAGATGAACCTGCTCGCCCAGTTCAGGACGGGAGCGGTCGCCCACAAGATGCTCCTCGGCGCACAGCGGGATTGGGATTTCTCCACGCAGATCCGTCGGGAGCTGCGGCCCGGCAGTCCGTTCTTCCCCGCCCCGGTGAACCTCGTGCCCCCGGGCCCGGGGCTTTTCACGAACGCCACCCGCGCCCAGCTCGAGGCCGATGCGGTGTTTCGCAACAACAACATCGACGACTCCCGCGTCAGCACGATCTTCCTCACCGATCAGGCCTCGTTCTGGGAGAATCGCGTGCACGTGCTCGGCGGCGTGCGGCGCACGGAACTCGAGCCCCTCGGCGTCTCGCACACCGACCCCCAGGGCGGCGTCAACGTCCGCGTCTCCAAACCCGTGACGCTCTTCGCGGGCTACTCGACCGGCTTCCGCGGCAACGGCACCGACGACAACGGCGCCCTTTTCCCGCCGGAAGAGTCCGCCGCCTACGAGGTCGGTGCGAAGGTCGACCTGTTCGACGGCCGCATCACCGGCAGCGTCGCGGCCTTCGACATCAGGAAGCGCAACATCGTCAACGTCGACGGCTCGGCGTCGGTCTTCAACGCCCAGAATCCCACGCTCCCGCCGCGGCCGACCCGCACGATCTCGGGGGAGGAGACCTCGGAGGGCTTCAACGTCGATCTCATCCTGGCGCCCGTCCCGCACTGGCAGACGATCCTCGCCTACGAATACATCGACGCGCGCGTCACCGAGTCCCCACTCCAGCGCCTCCCCAACGATCCGGCCGCCAACGCCCAGGGCCTCGTCGACGTCGTGGGCCTCCCGCTGGAAGGCGCGGCCAAGAACTCGGCGAGCGTCTGGACCTCCTACGAGCTTCAGCAAGGCCGCTTCAAGGGCCTGAAGTTCGGCGGCGGCTTCTTCTGGAAGCAGGGCCCGATCAAGTTGTTCCCCGTCTTCGCCAACCGCTTCGTCACCCAGCCCGACGACTATGTCCAGGTCGACGCCTTCGTGCGCTACCGCACACGGCTCTTCGACCGCACCGCGGTGATCGGGGCCAACGTCAGCAACCTCACCAACGAGCTCTACTACCGCGCCCGCGGCCAGTTCGCCGCCCCGCGCACGTTCAAGCTCAGCGTCGAGCTGGAGCTCTGACCCGCGCCGCCGGCCGCACCGAGGGGCCGTCGCGCCAGACGCCGTCCACCAGCACGGTGCGAGGCGCCTCGGGCAGGCCGCGCTCGTGCCGGGCGATCGCGTCGACCACCAGGTCGATCGCGGCCGCGCCGGTCTGCTCCGGGCGCTGGTCGACGCCGCCCATGTGGGCGAGCGACGGATTCCAGTCGAGGGTGGCCACGCCCACGTCCTCCGGCACCCGCACCCCCGCGGCCCGGAGCCGGTCGGGCACGGTCGCGTCCACCGTCACGATCGCATCCGCCTTGTGGATACGCAGCCACTCCAGCGGGCTCTGCGACCAGTCCGCGGCGAGGGTGACCGGCAGGCGGCGGCTCGCGGGCAGCGTGCTCTGGAAATAGCGATAGCCCGCGAGCCAGGTGTGGCCGACCTGCTCGTCCGACCAGCGGGTGACGTGCAGGCCGATCCGGCGGTGGCCGCGCGCGGCGAGGGTTTCGCAGGTGAGCAGCATGCCCTGGAGGGTGTTGCTGCACGCCCGGTGCAGGGGCGGGTGGGGGACGAACGTGCCCAGCAGGGTCGCGCTGAAGTGTTCCCAGTCGAGCTCGACGGTGCGGAAGCCGAGCCGCTCCGGGCTGGGCAGGAAGACGAGGCCGTCGAGCCCGCGGGCGCGCAGCACGTCCGAGATCCGGCGGTCGCCCCGGCCGAGGCGATCGAGGGCGAACTCCTCCAGCCGGTAGCCCCGCCACTCGGCCCGCGCGCACATCCCGTCGTGGAAGCGCTGGAAGACCGGCGCCCCGGGCTGGTTCCTCCAAGCCCGGGGTTGCGGGTGGGCGGAGAGCAGCGCGAGCGTGCCGCGCGTCTCGCTCACCCGGCCGCGCCGCACCTGCTCCATGAGCGCCGAGACGAGCGGGTGCTGGTGGTAGCCGAGCCCGCGGACGACGCGCAGCACGCGCTCGCGCGTGGCGGCGCTGTGCCGGGGATCCGCGTGCAGCACGCGCGAGACCGTAGCCACCGAGACGCCCGCCTCCGCGGCGATGCGCCGCAGGCTGGGCGCCGGTTCGGAGGCGGGGGAGCGCGGGGGCACGGGCGGACTTTGGTAACGTGTTACCCAAGGCGCAACATCGACCGCGGACGCCGTCCCGCTAAAGGTGATCCGGTCAACCCGAACCGGGTCGCGTCGGCTTAATGCGGCGCAACCCCGCAACCCCAACCCAAGCCCTCCATGCATCTGTCGTCCCGTCTTCACGCACGGCGCCTGCGACGCCTTGCCTTCGGTTCCCTCCTCCTCGCGGGCCTTCCCGCCCTCGGCCAGACCGTGCCCGCCCCGGCACCCGACTCCGCTGCGACCCAGGACGGCGACACCGTCGTCCTCTCGCCCTTCAACGTCGATACCACGCGCGACAACGGCTACGCCGCCACCGCCTCGCTCTCGGGCACGCGGCTCAACACCGAGCTGCGCGACACCGCCGCCGCGGTCTCCGTGATCACGCCCGAGTTCATGCGCGACCTCGCGGTCACCAACATCCACGACCTCGCGAGCTTCATCGTCTCCACCGAGCGCGACGTGCAGCCCTACAACAACGCCGTGAACAACGCCGGCTCGCTCCGCATCCGCGGCCTGCAGGTCGACGAGAACTCCGCCAACTTCCTCTCCCTCTACTGGCGGCTCGACAGCTACAACCTCGACCGCATCACCCAGAACCGCGGCCCCAACTCCTTCCTCTTCGGCGTCGGCAATCCCGCGGGCATCATCAGCGGCTCGACCAAGCAGGCGCGCCTGACCGGAGAAAAGATCTCCGGCAGCGTCGGCGCACGCTTCGACTCCGAGGGCACGATCCGCGGCGAGGTCGACGTGAACCAGATCCTCGTGCCGGGCCGCGCCGCCGTGCGGATCGCGCTCCTCGACAACCGCGAAGAGTTCTACGTCGACCCGACCTACTGGGAGGAACAGCGCGTATTCCTCACGTCCACTTTCCGGCTCTCGGACCGTCCCTCGTTCCGCACGACGCTCCGGCTCGAGGGCGAGCTGGGCAAGGCCGACCGCCTCCTCCCGCAGGGTCGCACCGCCCGCGATCAGGTCACGGCCTGGATCCAGGCCGGAAGCCCCACCGTCCCCGGCATCGCCCCGGCGGCCCCGGCGGCCGGCGGGTTGCCCCCGGGCCTCATCCGCGATGCGGGCAACAACAACATCGTCGTGATCGACGGCACCGCGACGGCGGTTCCGATCCTCAACTGGCGCGACAACGCCATCGGCGCGCGTCCGACTCCCATCCGCTTCCGCATCGACGGCGCCTCCGTCCTGCCGGTCGACGTGCACTACCCCGGCACCTGGCGTTCCTCGAACTACACCGGCCGCCTCGGCACGATCTTCCTCGAGCAGCAGATCGGGCAGAACTTCTTCGCCGAGTTCGTCCACTTCGACCACCACCACGACCTCGATTGGGCCCGCGACGGCGGCGACGACGTCTTCGTCGACGGCAACCAGACCCTGCCCAACGGCCAGCCCAACCCCAACGTCGGACGGCCCTTCACCCAGGGCAATCCCCGCCTCGAGACCAACTACCGCGAAGCCCGCGAGACCCGCCTCACCGTCGCCTACCTGCTCGACGGCACCGAGCGCAGCCGCTGGCTCGGCCGCCACCAGCTCGCCGGCCTCTTCAACCGCCAGTGGAACGAATACGCGGCCAACGACATGCGCGAGGTCAACACGACCCCGCTCCCGGGCTACAACGCGCGGCTCGACAACTCCCAGAACCAGATCATCCGCCGCACCTACCTCTTCGGCAACGGCGGCTCGACCACCGGCTGGCTCGGGGGCACGACCGTCGACTCCCTCCGCCTCATCGACGAGGGCGGCGTCCGCTCCGAGTTCCTCAACGTCCAGAACGTGCTCCACCCGGCGTCCAAGGTCACTGGATACACGCTCGGCACCCAGAGCTTCTTCCTCGACGACCGCCTGGTCGTGACCTACGGCCGCCGGCACGACAACCGCCGCTCCTACACCAACGATCCCGCCCTCACCGTCCGCGACTCCCGCGGCGTGCTCCCCTTCTGGCAGGACATCCCGCTGGTCCTGATCGACGAGCAGGACTCCGACGTCGACACCCTCGGCATCGTCGCCCACGTCCTCCCCCAGGTCTCGCTCTTCTACAACGAGTCCGAGACCGCCGACACCGCGAGCGGTCGCCGCGGCTTCGATGGCAACCCGCTGCCCACCCCCAAGGGCACCGGCGAAGACTACGGCGTGAAATACTCCCTGTTCGGCGGTCGCCTTGTCGGAAGCGTCGCCCGCTTCGAGACGGCCCGTCAGTTCCAGCCCAACTTCGCCTACCAGAACGTCCCCACGATCGTGAACCGCATCGCGACGGCCCTCAATCGCAACGACCTCCTCGTCGCGCCCGACGCGATCGACACCGGCGACATCGAGGTCGAGGGCTACGAACTCGAGCTCGTCTACAACCCGACCGCCAACTGGCGGATGGCCTTCAACGCCTCCAAGCTCTCCAACGAACAGGCCAACGTGAACGTGCGCTTCGGCGGATACCTCGTCGACAACATCTTCCCGCTCGCCGCGAGCAACGGCGACCTTGTCCTCGACAACGGCCGCACCGTCGCCCAGGAGGTCGCCGACCTGCGCACGACCCACCTCAACCAGACGATCTCCCAGAACGGCCGGCCCGCCTCCGAGCTGCGCGAGTGGACGTTCAACTACCTCACCAACTACCGCTTCACCGAAGGCCGCCTCCGCGGCTTCGGGGTCGGCGGCTACATCCAGTACCGCGGCGCGCCGATCATCGGCCTTCGTCTCGATCCCGCCACCGGCGTGGTCGATCCGAACCTGCAGGTGGAGGGCAACGCCTTCACCCTCGTCGGCATGAACGTCAGCTACGAGCGCCGCCTCACCGATCGGATCAACTGGAGCGTCCAGCTCGCGGTCTCGAACCTCCTCGATGAGGACGACTTCATCGAGAAGATCTCCGACACGGCGACCGGCCTGGTCGAGAGCTTCGGGCTTCAACAGCCGCGCAAGTTCATCCTCAGCACCCGGCTCGATTTCTGAGCGGGTCGCTTCCGCCGACACGCCGCGGGGGAGGATTGCCTCGCCCGCGGCGCGCCGTTGGATCGGCGCCTCACCCCTTCGCATGCTCTCGCCTCCGCCTCCGCTCTTTCGCGATCCCTCCCAACCCCGCGCCTCGCGCGTCGCCGACCTCCTGGAGCGGCTCACCGTCGAGGAGAAGATCTCGCAACTGCTGCACGGGGCCCCGGCCGTCCAACGGCTGGATGTTCCGGCCTACAACTGGTGGAACGAGGCCTGCCACGGCGTCGCCCGCAACGGACGCGCCACGGTCTTTCCCCAGGTGATCGGTCTCGCCGCCACCTGGGATCGCGACCTCGTCTGCGAAGTCGCCGCGACGATCGCGCGGGAGGCCCGCGCGAAACACCATGCCGCCGTCGCCCGCGGCGAGCGCGGCCAGTACCAGGGGCTCACGTTCTGGACGCCCAACGTGAACCTCTTCCGCGACCCACGCTGGGGCCGCGGCCAGGAGACCTTCGGCGAGGACCCGCACCTCACCGGCGAGCTCGGCCTCGCGATGGTCCGCGGCCTCCAGGGTGACGACCCGGAGCGCCTCGTCACCGCGGCCTGCGCGAAACACTTCGCCGTCCACAGCGGCCCCGAGCAGGACCGCCACCACTTCGACGCCCGGCCTTCGCCGCGCGACCTCGCCGAGAGCTACCTGCCCGCCTTCGAGAAGCTGGTGCGCGGCGGCGTCGAGGCCGTGATGGGCGCCTACAACCGCGTGCTCGGCGAGCCCGCCTGCGCCAGCCGGCTCCTGCTCGTGGACATCCTCCGCGACCGCTGGGGCTTCTCCGGCCATGTCGTCTCCGACTGCGGCGCGATCGCCGACTTTCACCTGCACCACCGCGTCACCCCCGACGCCGCCCACTCGGCCGCGCTCGCCGTGCGGATGGGCTGCGACCTCGAGTGCGGCTGCACCTACCGCCACCTCGTCGAGGCCGCGCGCGACGGCCTTGTCACCGAGGCGGAGATCGACGCCTCGGTCGAGCGGCTCCTCCACACCCGCTTCAAGCTCGGCCTCCTCGATCCCGAACCCCCGCGCGAACGCTGGTCCGGAGTCGAGGTGGACGGCCCGCGCCACCGCGCGCTGGCCCGCGAGGCCGCCGCGCGCTCGATGGTCCTGCTCAAGAACGACGGCGTGCTCCCGCTCACGCCGGGGGCCGACCGGCTGCTCGTCTGCGGCCCCACCGCCGCGAACATCGGGGCCCTGATCGGCAACTACCACGGGTTCAGCCCGCGCCTCGTCACGTTCGCCGAGGGCATCGCCGCCCGCTGCGCCGAGGGCACGCTTTTCGACTACCGCATGGGCTGCCCGCTCCAGGGTGCGATGGCCCCGGGGGTCAACTACACCTACGACACGGCGGCCGACTGCGGGGTGACGATCGCCTGCCTGGGCCTCGACCACAGCCTCGAAGGCGAGGAGGGCGATGCGGTGGCCTCGCCCGGCGGCGGGGACCGTCGGAACGTCGAGCTTCCGCAGGTCCAGGTGGACTTCCTGCGCGAGCTGCGCCGCCGCGCGAAACGGCTGGTCGTCGTGCTCACCGGCGGCGGCGCGATCGCCGCGCCCGAGGTGCACGGGCTGGCCGACGCCGTCCTGCTCGCCTGGTACCCCGGCGCGGAGGGCGGACACGCCCTCGGCGACGTCCTCTTCGGCGACGTCGCCCCCGGCGGTCGCCTTCCGGTCAGCGTGCCGATGCGCACCGCCGACCTCCCGGCCTTCGACGACTACGCGATGGCCGGGCGCACCTACCGCTACGCCGCGATCGAGCCGCTCTATCCGTTCGGCTTCGGCCTCGGGTATTCGGAGATCGGGTACGAGGCGGGCCGCGATCCGGGCGGCGGCCGGGTCGCCGTCACGGTGGTCAACCGCGGGGCCCGCGCCGCCCGGGAGACGGTGCAGTGCTACGTCGTGCCGCCGCCGGGCGATCCGGGCGCGCCGCGGGCGCGCCTCGTCGATTTCCAAGTGGTGGAGCTGGAGCCCGGCGCGCGCTCCGAAGTCGTCTTCACGCTCGGCGCGGAGGCGTTCCGGCGCTGTGACGACGACGGCGTCTGGCATCGCGGCGAGGGAGTGTACACGGTCGTGATCGGCCCCGCCGCTCCGGGCGGACGGGCCCGGGCGCTGGGCGCGCCCGAAGCGGTCGAGCTGATGGTCGACGCGAGCGGGGTGGGCGCATGAGCGCGCAGGGCGGAAGGCTGCGGTTCCGCGAGAAGGCCGGCTACGCCCTGGGCGACGCGGGGGCGAACCTCGTCTTCCAGATGCTCATCATCTTCCAGGCCGGTTTCTATACCGACGTGATGGGCATCAGCCCGGCGGCGCTGGGCGCGCTCCTCCTGCTCGTCCGCTTCAGCGATGCGTTCACCGATCCGCTCATGGGCCTGATCGCCGATCGCACCCGGCACCGCTGGGGGCGTTTCCGCCCGTGGCTCCTCTGGTCGGCGATCCCCTTCGCGATCTGCTACTGGCTGGCCTTCACCGTGCCGCCCTTCGGGGAGACCGGCACCCTCGTGTATGCCTACCTCACCTACGCGCTGCTCATGGCGGTCTACACCATGAACAACGTGCCCTACAGCGCCCTCAACGGCGTGATGACGCCCGATGGCGCGGAGCGCACGCGGCTCTCCTCCTACCGCTTCGTCGCGGCGATGACGGCGGCGCTGGTCGTCCAGGGCTTCACCCTGCCGCTGGTCGACAAGCTCGGCGGCGGCGACACCGCGCTCGGCTGGTCGCGCACGATCGCGCTCTACGGCGCCGCGGCGGTCGTGTTTTTCGTCGTCACCTTCTTCGCCAGCCGGGAGCGGGTGCGGCCCGCGCCGACCCAGACGAGCGACCTGCGGGCGGAATGGCGCGACCTCTGGCGCAACCCCCTCTGGAAGGCGCTCTTCTGGGCGAGCCTGTTCATCTTCATCACCCTCGCGCTGCGCGGCGGCGGTTACTACTACTACTTCACCTACTTCGTGGATCGCGAGGCCCTCCGCGGCCTGATCGCTTCGCTCGGTCTGGTCGTCGGCGAGGCCGGCCCGCCCGCGGGCGCGGGCTGGTGGCTGCTCGACACGTTCGGCCTGCTCGTGCGCCCCGGGGCCGATCCGTCGCGGGTGGGTTTCAGCCTCTTCAACCTCGTGGGCACGCTCGCGACGCTCGCCGGCGTCGGCCTCGCCCGGCCGCTCGCCGTGCGCTTCGGGAAACGCGCCGCGTTCCTCGCCGGCCTCGCCGGCGCGACGGTGCTCCAACTCGCCTTCGCCGCCTTCGGGCGCGACGCGGTCGGCGCGATGTTCCTTACGACGATCGTCGGCAGCTTCGCCTACGGCGTCACGGTCCCGCTGCTCTGGGCGATGATCGGCGACGCCGCGGATTTCGCCGAATGGAAGTTCGACCGCCGCGCGACCGGGCTCGCCTACGCCGGCGTGGTCTTCGCCCTCAAGACCGGCCTCGGCCTCGGCGGCGCGTTCTCCGGCTGGATCCTCGCCGCGCACGGCTACTCGGTGGCGACGGCGACCACGCCCGAGGTGTTGGAGGGGCTGCGCCGCATGGTGAGCTGGTACAGCGTCGCGCCCCTCCTGGCCGCGTGGGCCTGTTTGTGGTTCTACCCGCTCGACTGCGCCGGCGAGCGACGGATGGATGCCGAACTGGCCGCCCGGCGCGCGGCCACCACCGGGCTCGCCTCATGAAACGGATCCTCCGACTCTCCCTCTCCCTTCTCGCCGCGACCGCGCAGGCGGCCGACCTGCGCGTCCTCGCTTCGAAAGAGGCGCCCGCCGCCGACGCGCGCATCCCCATCCGCCACGAACGCCAGGACGGTTCGGGCAACACCCGCATGCGCTTCGTCACCGACGATACGCGCAACGCGAAGCCCGACGAGGTGCTCGGCACGCACGTCTTCACCCGCGACCGCGACCTCGGGCAGACCTTCACCGTGCCGGCCGCGGGGTTCTGGTTCGACGGCGTGACCGTCCGCACCGGGCCGACCGCGGACGGCGTCCGCCCCGGCGCGCGCGGCGCCCCCGTGGCGTTGCAACTCCTCCGCGTCTCCGGCGCGGCGCGGATCGACGACAACGGCACGGTGGGCGACGTCGAGCCGCCGGCGACCGTCACACGCTGGGCCACGTTCGCGCCACACCGGGCCGACACCGACGACGTGATCGTGGGCGAGCGCTTCGAACACCTCGCGCTCTGGCGCGGCGGCGTGCTGCCCGAGTCGCTCGAGCGCGATACCTACCTGACCTTCACCTTCGGCCCCGCCGGGCGGGTCTGGCTCGAGCCGGGCGCGACCTACGCCTTCATGCTGATGTTCGAAGCGGCGGGCCCGGACCGCGCGATGAGCCTCGCCAACCAGTTCATCGGCGACCACCCCGGCGGCCACGGCGTGCGCCGCGAGGGTTCGGTCGACGCCACCACGGCCGACCTCGTCGCCCGCCCCGGCCGGCAGATGATCGAGGACCTCGGCGATCCCGCCGACGTCGCCGAGGCGCTGGCCCACGCGCGTTTCCCCGCGGAGCTCGAGGCCCGCCTCCACCGCGCCCCGGGGACGATCGGCCTTCCCGATGTCTGCACCTACCGGGATCTCGTCTTCTTCATCCACGCCGCGCCCGAGGGCCGCGTCGAAGATCTCGGGAAAAACCTCACGCCGGACGATGCGCGGACGCCGGCCTGGGCGCGGCACGACATCCCGACGGTGGCGCAGGTGCTCCACGGCAACACGAGCCTGCGCAACGAGGCCCCCGGTTCGCTCGAGTGGAAGGGCGACCCCGACGGCAACGGCCACGGCTACTACCAGCGCAACCGCGACCTCGGGCAGGTCTTCAACGTCCCGCCGGGCCCGGCCGTCGAGGTCGCGGCGCTCGTCGTCCGCACCTCCCTCGGGCAGAACGCCGTCATGCCGGGCGCCCCGGGCGCGCCGGTCTGCGCGCAGTTGTTCGAGGTCGTGGAGGAATCGCCGGGCGCGCTCCGCATCGACGACAACGGCACGCCCGTCGGCACGCGTTCGACCCACGGCTTCGACCGGGCGCTGCCGCGCACCGACGACTTCATCGCGGGCGTACGCTACCTCCCGCTCGCCGTCACCGCCTTCGGTCCGCTGCCCGGCGATCTGCCCGTGACCTCGCGGCCCGCCTACCATCGGCCGGGCATCGAATACGGCGAACAACCCGGGCACGTACGTTTCCTCCGCTGGAGCCTGCCGCCCGGGGAGCGCTGGCGGCTGGAGGGAGGTCGGCGCCATGCCTTCCTGCTCGGCTTCGCTTCCCCCGGCATGCGTCGCGGACTCGCCCTCGCGATCACGACCGAGGTGCACACCGTCGCCGATCCGGTCTTCGTCCGCGATCCCCTGGGCGCGATCCGCTGGGGCATCCGCCGCGAGGGCGACGGCCGGCTCCCGCCGACGATGACGGGCGGCACGACGCCTCCGGCCGACCCGGCGCGGGATGCGGCTCTCCGCGCCGAATCGCTCTTCGCCCCGGACCACCCGCGCACCCTCGCCCCGACCTCGGAGGGGTATCCGGATGTGGATACCTACCGCACGCTCCAGTTCCACCTGGAGCTCGCCGCCGATCCCGTCCCCCCGCCTCCGGGCTCCTGACGCGGGATCGTGACGGCTTCTGCCGTCGCGCCCTGACGCTCAGAGCGCCGCGGTGAGCGCGGCGTAGTCGATCGCCTCGGCGAGGGCGCGGAGGTCGGCGGCGGTGCAGTCGCCGCCGTCGATCTGGACGAGAAGCGTGCCGCCCACGGCGATGTTGATGCTGCCGCTCTTGTCGGCCGCGGCGTATTTGACGATCGCGCGTTGGCCCTTGATCCGCTCGAGCTTGCCGCCGTCGGCGCTGGCGAACATCGGATTGCCCATCATCATCATCACGCCCTGCATCAGGGGGGAGTCGGAGAGGAACTTCACCGTGATCACGGCGTCGCCCTTGGAGTACTCGCGCTCGGCGGTGATGCCGCCGCCGAAGAACGCGGCCGCCGCGGCCTCCGAGGTCGGCTCGCCGGCCGTCCACCCCGACGGGGGCTTGGGGAAGAATCCGGTGAGCGCCTCACCCCGGCGCTGCTTGATGAGCTGGGTCGCGGTCTCGAGCGACTGCGAGGCGGTCGCGTAATCCTTGTCCTTGTAGGCCTTGAGGGCCTCTTCGATCGAATCGGTCACGTCGTCGGCGCGCACGGTGGCGGCGGTGACGAGGGCGAGGACGGACAGGCCGGTGCGGAGGATGGTTTTCATGACGGATGATGCTGGAGGCGCGGAATCGCGGCGGGGAGCGTCGTCGCGAAGCGCGGGCGAGGCAAGC
>DAIPIQ010000112.1:0-13210 GCA_036770745.1 Opitutaceae bacterium
GGATGAAGGACCAGGCGATCGTCTGCAACATCGGCCACTTCGACAACGAGATCCAGATGGACCGCCTCGAGAAGGCCTCCGACGTGCGCCGGCTCAACATCAAGCCGCAGGTCGACCAGTACACCTTCCCGGAAGGCCACTCGATCTTCATCCTCGCCGAGGGACGGCTCGTGAACCTCGGGTGCGCGACCGGGCACCCGTCGTTCGTCATGTCGAACTCGTTCTCCAACCAGGTCCTCGCCCAGATGGACCTGTGGCGGAACCGCACCCACTACAAGGCGGGCGTCTATCGGCTCCCCCAGAAGCTCGACGAAGAGGTCGCCAAGCTCCACCTCGAGAAGATCGGGGCGAAGCTCTCCAAGCTCTCCAAGTCGCAGGCCGAATACCTCGGCGTCCCGGTGGAAGGGCCGTTCAAGCCCGATCACTACCGCTACTGAGCGACGATTTTCGCGAAAAGGGCCGGGACGCGAAGCGTTCCGGCCCTTTTCTTTTCCGGGCCCCGGGAACTTTCGTGGAATCTTGCTTTCCTTAGTAAACAACCACTCTTTATCTGGGTGAGGGTTCCAACCTTCTTCGCACGCCCATGAATCCAGAACCGACCACCGCGAAACCGCTCGCCGCCAACGAAGGCATCAAGACCGCCTCCAATTTCCTGCGCGGCACGATCGCCGACGACCTCTCCGACGCCTCCACCGGAGCCATTTCGGAGGACAACGCCCAGCTCACGAAATTCCACGGGCTTTACCTCCAGGACGATCGTGACCTGCGCACCGAGCGCCGCCGCCAGAAGCTCGAAAAGGCGTTCTCCTTCATGCTCCGCGTCCGGCTCCCCGGCGGGCGCTGCTCTCCGCGCCAGTGGCTCGTCCTCGACGAGCTCGCGACTACGCGGGCCAACCAGACCCTGCGGCTGACGACGAGGCAGACTTTCCAGTTCCACGGCATCCTCAAGGGCGACCTCAAGCCGCTCATCCGCGGAATGCACTCGGTCCTCCTCGATTCCATCGCGGCCTGCGGCGATGTGAACCGCAACGTCATGGCTCCGCCCAACCCGGAGCGTTCGCCGGTGCGTGCCGAGATCTTCGAACACGCGAAGGCCTTCAGCGAGTTCGCACTCCCGAAGACCCGCGCCTACCACGAGATCTGGATCGACGATGAACTCGTCGCCGGAGGCGAACCGGAGGCCGAGCCGCTTTACGGAGCGACCTACCTGCCGCGCAAGTTCAAGACGGGTTTCGCCCTTCCTCCGTCGAACGACGTCGACATCTTCTCCCAGGACCTCGGCTTCATCGCGATCCTCGAGGGGGACCGGCTCGCCGGCTACAATGTCGCGGTCGGTGGCGGACTCGGGATGAGCCATGGCAACGCCGAGACCTTTCCACGACTCGCCGACGTCATCGGCTTCATCACGCCGGAGCGGGTCAACACCGTCGGCGGGGCCGTGATCGCGGTGCAGCGCGACTTCGGTGACCGCAACAACCGCAAACACGCCCGCCTCAAGTACACGATCGAGGACCGCGGGATCGATTGGTTCAAACGCGAGGTCGAGGCCCGCTCGGGCGTCACCTTCGCACCGGCCCGGCCCTTCGCCTTCACCACGATCGAGGATCCGCTCGGCTGGCGCCGTTGCGTGGACGGCTCCTGGTTCTACGGGCTGCACATCCTCAGCGGACGCGTGAAGGACGCGGAGGGCTGGCCGATGCGCACCGCGCTCCGCGAGATCGCGACGATCCACGAGGGCGACTTCCGACTCACGCCCTCGCAGAACCTCACGATCTCCGGAGTTTCCGATGCGAAGAAGGTCGAGATCGACGCGATCCTCGCCCGCCACGGACTTGATCGCGAGAACACCCGCACGGGCCTTCGCCTCAACGCCCTCTCCTGCGTCGCGCTTCCCACCTGCGGGCTCGCCCTCGCGGAGGCGGAGCGGCAACTGCCCTCGCTTCTCACCGAGCTCGAGCGCGTCGTGATCGAGGCCGGACTCCAGGAGGACGCGATCAGCATCCGCATGACGGGCTGCCCGAATGGTTGCGCGCGACCCTACCTCGCGGAGATCGGCCTCGTGGGCCGTGCGCCCAACAAGTACAACCTCTACCTCGGCGCGAAGTACGACGGCACCCGCCTCAACACCCTCGTCGCCGAATCGCTCACACCGGATGCGATCGTCGCGCATGTCGCGCCGTTGCTGCGCCGCTACGCCGTCGAACGCGAGGCGGGTGAAGGCTTCGGCGATTTCTGCCATCGCATCGGGGTCGTCACGCCTCCCGCTCCGCGCCCGTCCGTCGCGCCCGTCTGAACCGGGGTCTTTGGACTTGCGGCGCGCACCGGCGCCCGGGGATTACTCTCGGGTGAACAAGCTCGCGCTCCTCTCCGTCAGCGACAAATCGGGGCTCGCCGCCTTCGCCGCGGCGCTCGTCGGCGACCACGGTTACCGGCTCCTTTCGACCGGTGGCACGGCGAGGCTCCTGCGCGAAGCCGGGCTGCCCGTGACCGACGTCGGCGAGCACACGGGCTTTCCCGAGATCATGGACGGCCGCGTCAAGACGCTCCACCCGAAGATCCACGGGGGGCTCCTCTGCCGGCGCGACAGCGCCGAGCACCTCGAGCAGGCCCGGGACCACGACATCGGGTTGATCGATCTCGTTGTCGTGAACCTCTACCCGTTCGAGCAGACGATCGCGAGGCCCGACGTCTCCCGCGAAGAGGCGATCGAAAACATCGACATCGGTGGACCGAGCATGTTGCGCAGCGCGGCCAAGAACCACGATTCGGTCACCGTCGTCTGCGATCCCGCCGACTACGACGGCGTCCTCGCCGCGCTCGCCGCGGGCGAGGGGGCCGCGCTCCGCGAGCTCCGTCGCGAACTCGCCCGCAAGGTGTTCCGCCGCACCGCGACCTACGATCGCGCGATCGCCGAGTACCTCGCGAGCGCGGCCGCGGCCGACGCTCCCGACCTCGAGGCGCTCGCGGGCCTGCCGGTCGAGTTCTCCCGGTCGTGGTCGCGCGCGGCGGTGCTCCGCTACGGAGAGAATCCCCACCAGAAGGCGGCGCTCTACGGCACGTTCTTCGAGCACTTCTCCCAGCTCCAGGGAAAGGAACTCTCTTACAACAACATCCTCGATATCACGGCCGCCACCCACCTCATCGGAGAGTTTCAGAAGCCGACCGTCGCGATCCTGAAACACACCAACCCCTGCGGCGTCGCCAGCGCGGATTCGCTCCGGGAGGCGTGGGGACTCGCGCTCGCCACGGATCGCCAGGCGCCCTTCGGCGGCATCATCGTCGTCAACCACACCCTCGACGCCGATCTCGCCGAGGCGATCCGCGAGATCTTCACCGAGGTGATCATCGCGCCGCGCTTCTCCGATGCGGCGCTCGCGATCCTCGGAAAGAAGAAGAACCTGCGCCTGATGGTCGCGAAGGAGGGCCTGCGCGTGGAGGCGATGCAGGAGATCCGTTCGGTGGTCGGCGGCGTCCTCGTCCAGGACAAGGACGGCGCGCCGGCCCGGCCCGAATCCTTTCGCGTCGTGACCAGGCGCGCTCCGACTCCCGAGGAACTGACGAGCATGCTCTTCGGCTGGCGCGTCGTCCGGCACGTGAAGTCCAACGCCATCGTCTACACCCGCGGGGAGCGCACCCTGGGCATCGGGGCCGGGCAGATGGCGCGCGTCGACAGCTCGCGCATCGCGGTGTGGAAGGCGTCGGAGGCCGGCCTCGCCCTCGAGGGCTCGGTCGTCGTCTCCGAGGCGCTGTTCCCGTTCGCCGACGGCCTCGTCGCCGCGGCGGACGCAGGCGCGACCGCCGCGATCCAGCCGGGAGGGTCCGTGCGCGACGAAGAGGTGATCGCCGCCGCGGACGCCCGCGGGATGGCGATGGTCTTCACCGGCACGCGCCACTTCAAACACTGACCCGGCGCGTTTGCCTCGGCGCGGTTTCGGGTTACCAAGCGGCATGCGAAACGGCCGATTCCGCACCCTCTTTCCGGCGCTCGCCGTGTCCGCGTTTCTCGCCGGCTGTTACACCGTCCCCGAGACCGGCCGGACCGCGCTCAACCTCCTCCCGGCGCGCCAGGAGATCGCGATGGGCGCGTCGGCGTTCAGCGAGATCAAGACGCGAGAGAAGGTCTCGGAAGACGGCGCGAAGATCGCGACGGTCGATCGCATCGGCGCGCGCATCGCCAGGGTCGTCGGCGACGCCGTCCCCGGGGCGCAATGGGAATTCGTGGTCTTCGACAATCCGGCGGCCAACGCCTTCGCCCTGCCCGGCGGCAAGGTCGGCGTCTACACCGGGCTCTTCGACGTCGCTCGCAACGACGACGAGCTGGCGGTGGTGATCGGCCACGAGATCGCGCATGTCACGGCCCGCCACGGCGCCGAGCGCGTCTCGCAAGGCGTGCTCCTCGCCGCGGGCGGCGTCGCGCTCGACGTCGCGCTTCAGGACAAGGACGGCGGGACGCGCAACGCCGTGCTCGCGGCCTACGGCCTCGGTTCCACGGTGGGCGTCGCGCTGCCGTTCTCGCGTTTCAACGAATCCGAGGCGGACGAGATCGGCCTGATCTACGCCGCTCGCGCCGGCTACGATCCGCGAGCGGCGATCGGTTTCTGGAAGAACATGCAGGCTCAGACGGAGGGGAAGGCGAAGCCGCCCGAGTGGCTGTCGACACACCCCTCCGACAAGACGCGGATCCGGCGGCTGGAGGAGATGATGCCGCGGATGATCGAGATCTACGAGAGGTCCGACAAACGGTAGCGGAACGGGCCGCGCGGGGCCCTTTGGGTTCGCCTCGCCCCGCCTCGCCGGAAGACTCGCGGCGATGTTCGATCCCATCGAGAAACTCAGGGAGTACGTGCGTTGCGCCAGCGTCTCGGCCGATCCGGCATACGCCGAGGGCATGGGGCGGGCGAGGGACTTCGTCGCCGGCCTGCTTCGCGAGCTCGGCATGCGCGTCGAGGTCGTACCGACCGCCCGGCACCCGATCGTCTTCGGCGAGCGCGACGGCGACCCGTCGTGGCCGCACGTGATCCTCTACGGCCACTACGACGTGCAGCCGCCGGATCCGCTCGCCCTCTGGAAGACCGGCCCGTTCGAGCCGACGGTCATCGGCGGTCGTATCCACGGTCGGGGTACGGCCGACAACAAGGGGCCCTTCCTCGTGCACGTCACCGCGCTCGGCCGTCTCCTGGAGGAGCATCCAGACCTTCCCCTGCGCGTCTCCTGCGTGGTCGAGGGCGAGGAGGAGATCGGCAGTCCCAACTTCGCCCCTTTCCTCGACAGCCACCGCGGGCGCCTTCGCGGCGATCTCTTTCTCCTCTCCGACACCGGGAACCCCTCCGCCGACCAGGTCGTGATCACCTGCGGCCTTCGCGGCATCTTCACCTTCGAGGTCGAGGTCACGGGCCCGCGTTCCGACCTGCATTCCGGGATGCACGGGGGCGCGCTGCTCAATCCGATCCAGGCGCTCGCGGAGCTGATCGCCTCGCTCCACACCGCGGATGGCCGGGTCGCGATCGACGGCTTCTACGAGGCGGTCCGGCCCGTCGAGGACTGGGAGCGCGGGGAACTCGCCCGGATCGGGACGAGCGAGGAGGCGTATCGGGAGTTCCTCGGGATCCCCGCGTTCCACACCGTTCCCGGCTTCGGTCCGTTCGAGGCGGTGCGGTTCCAGCCGACGCTCGAGGTCAACGGCATCGGAGGCGGCTATCAGGGCGAGGGGAGCAAGACGGTGATTCCCGCGCGCGCCTTCGCGAAGCTTTCGTGCCGGCTCGTGCCCGACCAGGATCCTCACGAGGTCTGGCGGATCGTCGAGCGGGCGCTGCACGCGCGTTGCCCGAAGGGCGTTCGGCTCCGCACGACTCTCGGCCATGCGGGGCGTCCCTATGTCGTCGTGCCCCCGGGGCGGTCCAACACCCCGCCGGATCAGGACGAGCGGCTGGCCCGCGCTTTCCGGGCGGCCGAGGAGGGGGTGCGTCGGGAATTCGGTCGCGACGCGATCTTTCTCCGCGAGGGTGGCAGCGTCCCGATCATCGCGGAGATCAAACGCACGCTTGGCCTCGATTCGCTGATGCTCGGGATGTTCCTGCCGGAGGACAACCTGCACGCGCCCAACGAGAGCTTCGATCTGGGCGTGATGCGAAAGGGCATCGAGGTGTCGCGCCACATCCTCGCGTCACTCGCGGGGCTTCGCTGAATCGCGGTGAAAAAAAGCCCCGGGCCGCTCGAGGCCCCGGGGCTTGGGAAAAAGGTCGGGGCGACTCAGCGGAGAACGACGATCTCCGCCCGGCGGTCCTGCTGCATCTGCGAATCGGACGCGCCCTCGGAGGCTTCGAGGTCGCCCTTGGAGATCGTCTCGATGCTCGATGCGGGGATCCCGAGGCTCCCGAGGAACTCGCGGACGGCCGCCGCCCGGCGATCGCCGAGGCCCATGTTGTATTCGGTGGTGCCCCGCCAGTCGCAGTGGCCTTCGATGAGGAGGCGGGCGCCGGGGTTCGCATCGAGGTAGGCCTTCGCCTCGGTGAGCTTGGCCCGCTCGGCCACGCGGATCGCCGCCGAGTCGAAGTCGAAGTACACCGGCCGCACGATCCCCCGGAGCTGTTCCCCGGAGCCGGCGCCCGCGCCACGCGACTCGAGGCCGGAGGCGGAAGGATCAAACAATCCGGTGTCCACCGCCAGCGGGTTCAAGCCGGCTCCGGCTCCGGGACCGAGGATCGTCTGACTCGGATTCGGGCGCTGCGGTTTCTTGGCACAACCGGCGAAGAGCAGGGCCGCCGAGGCGAGGACGAGAGCGGTGAGACGGAAAACAGATTTCATGAAGGAGGGACGTCGCGTTCCAAAGGACTAGATGAACAAAGGCTTGGACTCGGCAAGGATTTTAGACGCTGCTGCCCGGTCGTCGGACCATGAGTGGCGCGCGTGATGTTTCGAGCACTTGTTTCCTCGTCGACAACGGCTCGTTGCGCGCGTCCGCGACGCTGCTGCTGCGCTCGATCGCGCTCCGGCTTTCGGAGCGGATCGGGCGAAGGGTGGAGCCCGTCTCGTTGCTGCATTCGAGCGCCGTGCCGCTCGACGATCTCGGCGGCGTCGCCGCCGAGATCGTCGAGCCCGCCCTTCGCGCCCGACACGCCGCCGGGGTGCGTCGGGTCGACATCCTCCCCCTGTTCTTCGGTCCGAGTGCCGCCTTGACCGACTATCTCCCGCGGCGGGTCGCCATGCTCCGACGCGACCTGCCGGGCCTCGAGGTGCGGATCGCGCGCTGTCTGGTGGACACGAGCGACGGCCCGCCCACGCCGGTCGCGCGGGCGCTCGCCGAACGTGTGGAGGCGGTTCTCGCGTCGATCGCCGCGCCGCGCCCGTTCGTGATCGTGGTCGACCACGGAAGTCCGCAACCGGCGGTCGCCGCGATCCGCGACTTCGTCGCCGGCGGGCTGGAGGCGCTGCTCGGCGCGCGCGTCGCGGGTGTCCGGGCCGCCTCGATGGAGCGTCGCGAGGGACCGGAGTATGATTTCAACGAGCCTCTCCTCGAACGTGCGTTGGCGGAGGCCGCGGTCGGGCGCCGGGACATCGTGGTCGCGCTGTTGTTCTTCTCCCCTGGGCGGCACGCCGGTGCGGGTGGTGACATCGAGCGGATCTGCGCGGAGGCCGCCGCGGTCTCCGGTGCGCGGATCCACCTCACCGAGGCGCTGGGCGGGCATCCGCTGATCCTCGACGCGCTCGAGGCGCGGCATCGCGCGCTCGTCGGCGGGTCGGCCGGCTAGATCGAGGGCTTGTTGTCGATCAGCCCGACCTGCATCGCGTAGCGGGTGATGCTCGCGACATTGTGGAGGTCGAGCTTGCGCATGAGGTTCGTCCGGTGGTTGTCCACCGTCTTGACCGAGATGCTCAGGCGCTGCGCGATTTCCTTGGTGCTGAAACTTTCGGCCACGAGCTGGAGGATCTCCCGCTCGCGAGGGGTGAGGAAGTCGCGACTGTTGGCCGTCACGGAAGGGTTGGCGACGACGTTGCGCAGCAGACCGCTCACCGCGGGGCCGAAGTAGGTGCCGCCGTCGGCGATCGTCTCGAGTCCTTTGCGGAGTTCGTTCAGGCCCGCGGTCTTCTCGACGAACCCGTGGGCGCCGGCCTCCAGCATCTCGCGGATCAGCACCGGGTTTTCGTGACCGGAGAAGACGAGGACGCGCAGGCGTTTGAGCGCCCGGGTGGCCCTGCGGAGCAGCTCGAGTCCGTTCAATCCCGGCAGGCGGGCGTCGAGCACGAGGATGTCCGGCTTGGTTTCCAGGGTGATCGAGAGGCCGAGCTGGCCGTCTCCCGCCTGCCCGACGATCTGAAACGCCGGTTCATGCCGGAGGATCTCCACCAGCATTTCGCGGATGGCGGTCTGGTCCTCGACGATGACGACTCGTTTCATGAAGGGTGGGGAAAACGCGCCGGGCCTTGGATGGCGGCAACCCTTCCTTCGACCACTGAGCGATCCACCTTAGCCGGGTGCGGAAAATCGCCCTGTGCGGTCTGGGGTGGTGGGTCGACTGGGATTCGAACCCAGAACCAATTGCTTAAAAGGCAACTGCTCTACCGTTGAGCTATCGACCCGCAAGGCTCTTCAGATCAGAAGGTTCTGAGCGTCGAGCGAGCTGGAAAAGGTTCCCGTTTCGGCCGCGTCCGTCAAGAAAAAGAGCCCGAGAAATCCGGGCGGCTTTCAGGTGCGACCGCCCGAGCGGACGCCGCGCACGGCCTCGGCCGCGGCTTTGGCGTGGTCTCGGATCTGATCCCATCGCTCCGCCTTGATGAGCTCGCGCGGGGCGAGCCACGATCCGCCAAGGGCCCCGACGAGCGGGCTCTCGAGGTAGGCCCGCATGTTTTTCTCCCCGAGCCCGCCGAGCGGGATGTAGCGCAGGCCGAGGTGGGCGTAGGGCGCGGCGATCGAGGCCAGATAGGCGAGCCCGCCCGAGGGTTCGGCGGGGAAGAATTTCAAAAGCCGGCACTCCAGCTCCAGCGCCGCCTCGATGTCGGTCGGTGTGGCGATGCCCGGGGCGAACGGGATCCCGGCGGCGAGCGCCGTTTCGAGGACGCGGCGGTTGAAACCCGGAGCGACCGCGAAGGCCGCCCCGGCTTCGACGACCTGCCGCACCTGATCGGGGCGGATCACGGTGCCGACGCCCGCGAGCATCCCGCGGACCTCCGCGCGGATCGCCCGCATCGCCTCGAGCGCGGCGGGAGTCCGCAGGGTGAGCTCCATCGCGGTGATGCCGCCCTCGAGCAGGGCCCGGGCGACCGGGACCCCGTGGCGGGCCTCGTCGATCACCAGGACCGCGATCACGCCGGTGGTTTCGACTTTCTTCTGAAGTTCGATGGGAAACGGGGTTTTCATGGCAGGTGTGCGCGCGGCTCGATCCGGCTCGTCGGCCGCCCATCGCATCGGGCGCGCCTGCTCCCGCAAGTCCCTTCTGTTGTCCCATCGGACGAGCAGCCCCGCTTTGACAAACCCGGGGGGAGCGATTCCATGCTGCCTCTCCGTCCGCGTCCCGGGCGGAAAAACGACCTTTGGGAACCTTGGAGCAAACAGCGCGTCAAATGGAGGAGGAACGCATGTCCTCCAAGGCGCAGGAAGTCGCGATCGATCGCATCCTCGTCGACCGGTTTCGATCGGGCGACGAAGGGGCCTTCGACGAAATGGTCACCCGTTACTGGGATCGCATCTATGCGATGGTCAGTCAGCTCCTGCGCAACCAGCAGGACGCCGAGGAGGTCACTCAGGACGCCTTCATCCGGGCGCATCGCGGGCTCGTCAATTTCCGGGGAGAGTCGTCGTTCTCCACCTGGCTCTACCAGATCGCGACGAATCTCGCGAGGAACCGGTATTGGTACTGGTGGCGGCGCAAGCGCGACAAATCCGTCTCCTTTGATGCGCCCGTGGCGTTCGACTCCGAGGTGACGCTGGCCGAGGTCTTTCCCGCCGAAGTGGTTTCGCCGGAGGATGCGACGGTCACGCAGGAATTCGTCGACCGCGTCGCCGTCGGGATGCAGGAGCTGAGCGAAAAGCACCGCGAGATCCTCGTGTTGCGCAACGTCCGGAATCTTTCCTACGAGGAGATCGCGACGATCCTCGAGATCAGCGTGGGCACGGTGAAGAGCCGGATCGCCCGCGCCCGCGAGAGCCTCCGGGCGAAACTGGGAGGGGAGACGCTGTGAGAAAGAAGCGCTTTCTGAACCTGCTGAACCTCCACCTCGATGCGGAGATCTCGCCGAGCGACGCCGCCGAGTTGGAACGCGCGATCGCGACCAACGGCGAGCTGCGCAGGATCTACGAGGAATACCGTCGTCTGAACCAGGCGACCCGTCTCGTCTACGCCCGCTTCCAGACCGCGGCCTCGCTCCATGGAGAGCCGGCGATGCGCGGCATCCAGCGATCGCTTCAAGGCCCGGTCATCGAGCTTCCGCGGGGGCGGGCCCGGCGGTTCCCGTGGCGACGGATCACGATCTGGGGATCGATGGCGGCCGCCTGTGCACTCGTCCTCGGCGGATTCCTCGTGGTCGAGGAGCGGTCGGCGGCTCCGATCGTGGCCGCCGAGAGCGCGCCCGTGGCGGCTCTCCCGCAGCCGGACGAGCCGGCCTCGTTCGCCGGAGCTTCTTCGGTATCCGTTCGGGTCGACCCGTACCTTCCGGTCGTCCCCGTCGATCAGCTGGCGGCGCTTCCGGCCGTCGTGAAGGGCGTGGAGCCGGCCTCCGTGGTTTCCGGGGGCGAGACTCCGGTGATGACCTCTGCGGACCTTTCGCCGGCCGGCGCCCAGCCGGCGGTTGCCGAAGAACCGCGCGCCTTTCCCCGTCCGAGCGTCGTCGTCCCGGTCGCCTTCGAGCCGGGTGGCGGCGAGACGCACCGCTGAGGACGTCGGTCCGGGCGCTCAGCCGGACAGCGCCCGCTTCACCAGCTGCTCCGTCGTCGTGTCGGGGCCGAGCGCGGCCGCCACCTGGCGCACGGCCTTCTCCGCGTCCGGCAGCTTGTAGCCGAGCGCGGTGAGCGCGAGCGTCGCGTCACGCAACCGAAGATCCCTCGCATCGACGATCGCCGCGGTCCCCGCGCCGCCCGGCGAAGCGGTCGGGGACGGGCCGGCGGCGAGCTTGTCCTTGAGCTCGACGACGAGCCGCTCCGCGGTCTTGCGCCCGATGCCGTGGCACTTCGAGAGCAGGCCGACGTCGCCGTCGACGATCGCGGCGCGCAACACGGGGATGGAAAGCCGGCTCAGGATCGTGATGGCGAGCTTCGGACCCACTCCGGAGACGTGGTCGACGAGGAGGCGGAAGAAGTCCCGCTCCTCCGCGGTCGCGAAACCGTAGAGCGCCTGCGAGTCTTCGCGGTAGACCGCGACGGTGAGGAGGCGCGTGCGTTCACCGGTCTTCGGCAGTCGTTCCGCGGTGGATACGGGGACGTGGACCTCGTAGCCGACGCCGCCCACCTCGAGCACCGCGCTCAGCGGGGTCGCCTCGACGAGGATTCCCTGGAGGCTGACGATCATGACGGGCGGCGCCTACTCGCGAAGGCCGAGGACATCCTGCATGTCGTAGAGGCCCGGAGGTCGACCGAGCAGCCAGCGGGCCGCGTGGACGGCGCCGCGGGCGAAGATCGCCCGGTCGGAGGCCTTGTGCGCGAGCTCGAGCCGCTCGCCGAGCGCGGCGAAGATCACGGTGTGGTCGCCGACGACGTCGCCGCCGCGCAACGCATGCATGCCGACCTCGCGCGAGGTGCGTTCGCCGGTGATGCCCTCGCGCCCGTGGACGAGCGACTCCGGTCCGAGACGTCTCTCCTCCAGCACGATCTCGGCGAGGCGCGCGGCCGTGCCGCTGGGTGCGTCCTTCTTGAAGCGATGGTGCATCTCCACGATCTCGGCGTCGTAGTCCTCGGGAAGGGTCCGCGCCGCCCTGGCCACGAGGTGGAAGAGCAGGTTCACCCCGACCGAGAAGTTGCCGGCCCAGACCGTCCGCGTGCGGGCGGCGAGCCCGCGGAGCCGGGCGCGCTCGGTCGCGGGGTGGCCCGTCGTGCCGATCACGACCGCTTTTCCCGCCGCGACGGCCGCCTCGAGGAGCGGTCCGGTCGCGGTGTGGGAACTGAAATCGATCGCCACGTCGGCCCCGGCGAGGGCCGCCGCGAGGTCGTCCCCGAGATCCACCCGCGCGGCGATCGACGCGCCGCCCGCCTCGACGGCGGCCTCCACCGCCCGGCCCATCCGTCCGGCGGCTCCGATGATGGCGACTCTCGGTTGCATGGAGGGAAACGGTCGGGTTTCGCGGGGGTCAGACCGAAGCCGTGGAGGCGATCGCCGCCTCCAGGGCGCGCCGCGTCTCCGCGGAGATCCCGCACAGCGGGAGGCGGAGCTCGGGCGAGGAGATCGTCCCGACCTGCGCAAGCGCGGCCTTGATCGGCGCCGGGCTGGTCTCGAGAAAGAGCGCCTTGAAAAGTGGATACAGTCGACGGTGGACTTCGAGGGCGGAGGCGTGGTCGTTGGCGAGCGCCGCCCGGACCATCCGGACCAACGCGCCGGGCAGGAGGTTGGAGGCGACGCTGACCACGCCGCGCGCGCCCAGCGCCATGAAGGGCAGGGTGAGCGCGTCGTCGCCGCTCAGGATCGTCAGGTCGTCGCCCATGGCCTGTCGCAGCTGGTCGACCCGATCACAGGAGCCGCCCGCTTCCTTGAGGTGGTTGACGTTGGGGTGCCGTCGCAGGAGCCGTTCGACGGTCGGCACCGCGATCTCCACCGCGGACCTTCCGGGGATCGAGTAGAGCATAACGGGCTTCGCGGTGACTTCGGCGACCGCGGCGAAATGCCGGAAGAGTCCCTCCTGCGTGGGCTTGTTGTAGTAGGGGCCGACCTGGAGGAAACCGTCGGCTCCCGCCTCGTCGGCCCGCCGGGTCAGGCTGACCGCCTCGCGGGTCGAGTTGCTGCCGGTCCCGGCGATGACCGGCACGCGCCCCCGCGCGGCCGCGACGACCGCGCGGATCACCTCGAGGTGTTCGTCGTGGTCGAGCGTGGGCGATTCGCCCGTGGTGCCGACCGGGACGAGCCCGTCGATGCCGGCCGCGATCTGCGCGTCGACGAGCGCGCGCAGTTCGTCGAAGGCGACGGCGCCGTCCTTCAACGGCGTGACAAGGGCTGTGATGACCCCGGTGTAACGTGGTGCGGGCATGTCCTGAGCGGGTTCGGGCCACCCGGGATTCGCCGGGCGCAAGGCG
>DAIPIQ010000113.1:0-13128 GCA_036770745.1 Opitutaceae bacterium
GAGACCGGCGATGCGCGTCGGTGCTCCGCTTCCACGCCATGGCCTTGAACACCGATCTCCTCCAAAAAGCAGCCAACCAGGCGCGCGGTCTCGCGATCGACGCCGTCCACGCTTGCAGCTCCGGCCATCTGGGGCTTCCGCTCGGGTGCGCCGAGATCGGGGCCGTGCTCTACGGACACGCGCTCCAGCATCATCCGCGCGAGCCGCGCTGGATCAACCGCGACCGCTTCGTCCTCTCCGGCGGCCACGGCAGCATGTTCCTCTACGCGTGGCTCCACCTCTCGGGCTACGATCTGCCCGTCGAGCAGGTGAAGGCGTTCCGCCAGCTCGGGAGCCGGACGCCGGGCCACCCCGAGTTTCACGAGACCCCGGGCGTGGAGGCCACGACCGGGCCGCTCGGGCAGGGAATCGGCAACGCCGTCGGTTTCGCGGTCTCCGCGAAGATGGCCCAGGCCCGCTACAACACCGCGGCGCACACGATCCTCGACCACCACGTGATCGCGCTCGCCGGCGACGGCTGTTTCCAGGAGGGCGTCGCGGCCGAGGCCTCGGCCTTCGCCGGGCACTTCCGTTTGGACAACCTCATCCTCATCTACGACTCGAACGACGTCACCCTCGACGCGATGGCGATCAAGACGCAGAGCGAGGATGTCGCCATGCGGTACCGCGCCTACGGGTTCGATGTGCAGACGGTGGACGGGCACGACCTCGGCGGGTTCCTCTTCGCCTTCGAGAAGGCCCGGAATGCCTTGTCGGGCAAGCCGCAGTTGATCATCGCCAAGACCGAGATCGCGCGCGGCATCGCCGAGGTCGCCGGCACGGCCAAGGGCCACGGCGAGGGCGGGGCGAAGTTCTCCGACGCGGCGCGCAAGGGCCTCGGCCTGCCGGCGGAGCACTTCCACGTGTCCGACGACGTGCGCGCCCATTTCGCGGATCACCAGAAACGGCTCACCGCGAACTTCGAAAAATGGAAGGCGCGCTACGTCGCGTGGCGCGCGGATCATCCGGAGTTGGCGCGGCAACTGGAGGAGGGCGCGACGCCGAGGCTCGACGTCGCGGAGCTCTTCGCGGCCGTCCCCGCCTTCCCGGCGGATGCGAAGCTCGCCACCCGCAAGGCCGGGGCCGACGCGCTCCAACCGCTCGCCGCCGCGGCGCCCCAGCTCATCAGCGGCAGCGCGGACCTCCACGGCTCGACGCTCAACTACATCGCCGCCGACCGGGACTTCGAGCCGGGGCACTGGAACGGGCGCAACATCCGTTTCGGGATCCGCGAACACGCGATGGGCGCGATCCTCAACGGCGTCGCCTACGACGGGCTCTTCCGCGCCTCGGGGGCCACGTTCCTCGTGTTCTCCGACTACTGCCGGCCGTCGATCCGGCTGGCGGCGCTCTCCCACCTGCCGGTCATCTACATTTTCACCCATGATTCGGTCGGGGTGGGGGAGGACGGGCCGACCCACCAGCCGGTCGAGACGGTTTCGGGACTGCGGTGCATCCCCAACCTCGACGTGCTGCGGCCGGCCGATCCCGAGGAGACCGTGGGCGCGATGGTCGCCGCGCTCGCACGTGCGGACGGACCTTCGCTTCTCGCCCTCTCCCGGCAGGCCGTTCCGATGCTCGCGGAAGCCCCGGTCGAGGTGCGCCGTGCGGGCGTGCTCGAGGGCGGTTACGTGCTCGTGCGCGAGGAGGGGCCGCTCACGACGATCCTGCTCGGTGCGGGCAGCGAGGTGCAGCACGCGGTCGCGGCCGCGAAGACGCTCGGAAAGGGCGTGCGCGTCGTCTCGATGCCGTGCTTCGAGCGTTTCGACCGCCAGTCGCCGGAGTACCGCGAGTCGGTCCTGCCCGCGGCGTGCCGGCGGCGGGTCGCGATCGAGGCCGGCGTGAGCGGACTCTGGTACAAATACGTCGGACTCGACGGCCGGGTGGTCGCGATCGATCGCTTCGGCCTGAGCGCCCCCGGCAACACCGTGATGAAGGAGCTCGGCATCACCGCCGACGCGGTCGTCAAGGCCGCGAACGGGCTCGAGCACTGAGCGGCCGGCGGCTCAGCGGCCGCCGGTCCGGCGCTTGCGCACGGGTTTCTCGTAACGGACGCGCAGGTAGGTGTGGTCCTGCACGATGCTCTCGTAGAGCTCGAGCAGGCGGATGCCTTCGCGCGGCTTGACGAGGTCCTTCTTGATCGCGTGGTCGATCTGTCGCTTCATCCGGCGGCAGAGGTCCTCGGCGTCGTACTGGACGCCGGAGAGCACCTCGCCGATCCGGCTGCCCTGGATCGTGTCCTCGATGTAGAAGCCGTCGGACTCGTCCTCGTCGAGGAAGACGTGCACCTCCGAGACCCGGCCGAAGAGATTGTGCAGGTCGCCCATGATGTCCTGGTAGGCCCCGACCATGAAGACGCCGAGGTAGTAGGGCTTGCCGTTGAGCGGATGGAGCGGGAGGTAGTCCCGCACGTCCTGGAGGTCGATGAACTGGTTGATCTTGCCGTCGCTGTCGCAGGTGATGTCGACGAGGGTGGCGTTGACCGAGGGGCGCTCGTTGAGCCGGTGGATGGGCGAGATCGGGAAGAGCTGCTTGAGCGCCCAGTGGTCGAGGAGCGACTGGAAGACCGAGAAGTTGCAGACGTACTGGTCGGCGAGGAGTTTCTTGAGCTCGAGCAGCTCCTCGGGCTGGTAGCCGTTGGCGGGCGCGGCGGCGTCGATCTCCCGGCAGATCCGCCAGAAGAGTGATTCCGCCTGGGCGCGGCCCTGGAGGTCGAGGAAACCGAGGTTGAAGAGCGTCGCGGCCTCCTCCTTTTTCTGGATCGCATCGTGGAAGCGCTCCAGCCGGCCGTAGGCGGCGCCTCCGTCGAGCAGCGCCTGGAGGTCCCGCACGACCTTGTGCTGGGGGGCGCCGTCCGGGACCGCGACCTGCGCCTCCTCCTTGGAGATCCGTTCGAAGACCTCGACGACGAGCACGGAGTGCGGCGCGGTGACGGCGCGCCCGCTCTCGGAGACGATGTCGGGCACGCTCACCCCGACCGACTGGCAGACCTCGCGGATGTTCGAGACCACGTCGCGCGCGTACTCGTCGATGGAGTAGTTCATCGAACTCTCATAATTCGTGCGACTGCCGTCGTAATCGATCCCGAGCCCGCCGCCGACGTCGAGGTAGCCCATCGGGAACCCGGCCTTCACGAGCTGGCAGTAGTAGCGCGAGGCCTCGATCACGGCGTTCTTGATCGTGAGGATGCTGGGCACCTGCGAGCCGATGTGGAAGTGGAGCAGCCGCAGGCACTGCTGGAGTTTCACCTCCTTGAGTTTGGTGCAGGCCGCGAGGATCTCCGCGGTGGTGAGGCCGAACTTGGCGTTGTCGCCGGTGGACATCGCCCATTTGCCCTCGCCCCGGGTGTTGAGCTTGGCGCGCAGGCCGATCAGCGGCTTGACCTTCAACTCCTCGGCGACGCGAAGGATGTCGCCCAGCTCCGAGAACTGTTCGACGACGAGGAGCACGCGCTTGCCGAGGCGCCGCCCCATCAGGGCCATGCGGATGTAATCCTCGTCCTTGTAGCCGTTGCAGATGATCAGCCGGTTGTTGTCGTCGTGGAGGGCGAGGGCGATCATCAGCTCGGGCTTGCTGCCCGCCTCCAGGCCGTACTTGAACTCCTTGCCGGCGAGGAGGATCTCTTCGACCACCTCGCGGAGCTGGTTCACCTTGATCGGGAAGACGCCGCGGTAGACGCCCGCGTAGGACTCCTCGCGGATTGCCTTGGCGAAGACCTCGTTGAGCTGGGTCACGCGCTTGCGCAGGAGGTCCTGAAAGCGGATGACGAAGGGGGCCTTGAGGCCCTTCTCGCGCGCCTCCTCGACCACGTCAAGGATGCGGATCGAGCGTTCGTCGCCGAGCGGGTGCACCTGCACCAGCCCCTTCGCGTCGACGGAGAAATGGCCGCCACCCCAGCGGCCGAAGCCGTATAGTTCCACCGATTTTTCGGCCGACCATGCGGTCGATGTTCTGGTCTTCAAAGGGGTTCGTCGAGTGAGGGTTCTTGGCTTGCGTTTTGAGAATGCGAGCCGTTTTAGTCGCCCCTTTCAGTCCAAAAATCAATCGCAACATGATGTCGCTCGAGAACCTTTACGCCGTTGCCGCTCCGGTGGTTGCACAGCAGTCCCCCGGCGGGGGGCCGATGATGGGCCAGCTCCTTTTCTTCGGCCTGTTCTTCGCGGCGATGTGGTTCCTCCTGATCGCCCCGCAGCGCAAGAAGCAGAAGGCGCATCAGGCGATGATGAAGGCGCTGACCACCGGGGACGAAGTCCTCACCAGCGGCGGCATCTACGGCGTGATCACCAACGTGAAGGACGACCGGCTCGTCGTCCGCGTCGCCGAAGGGACGAAGCTCGAGATCTCCCGCGCCTTCGTCCATTCCGTCGAGAAGAAGAGCGGCGCGAGCTGATCGCCCGCCCGGGCCGGGCGGTTTCCGAACCGGCGCGCGCCCCCGGCGCGCTCCCGACGCACTTTCAACACAACCAACCCCATGTCCGGCAAATACACTTGGAAACTGCTCCTCACGCTCGCCGTGCTGGCGTGGTCCGTCCTCAACCTGATCCCGTTTCAGGACACTCCGTTCGAAGACTACCTCCGGAAGGAGGCGGTCGCCGGTCCGGAGCTTGACGCGCTCACGAGCAAGGCGCGGGCCCTCGTCGATGCGGGCGAGGTCCCGAGCTTCTTCGTCGGAGTCAAGCGCGTGGCCGAGCGCGACGAGATCGACGTTTCCCGGCTCTTCCCGGAGATCCGGATGGAGGAGTCGCTCACCAACCTGAAGAAGCGCAACGCGATCCTCCTCGACGAGCTTCTGCGTCGCTCGCGGGGCGCCCTCCAGCTCGGCCTCGACCTCAAGGGCGGCGTGGCCTTCACCCTCGAGGTGGATACGCCGCCCGGCGCCGACCCCTCCGCCGACCAGCGGCGCGAGGAGCTCGCCAAGGCGATCGAGATCATCGGGCAGCGTGTCGACGCCTTCGGCGTGGCCGAGCCCATCATCCGGCCGGTCGGCGAGAACCGCATCGAGGTGCAGCTCGCGGGCCTCTCCACCCGCGACAATCCCGAGGTGGTCGACGCCCTCAAGAAGCCCGCGCGCCTCGAGTTCAAGACCGTGCACCCCACGGCCCTGCCTGAAACGACGCGACCGGAGGACGTGCCCCCTGGATTCGAGGAGATGATCCTCGAGACCGAGCGCGGCAACGCGGTGAATCTCGAGCGGCTCTTTGTGAAGCGGATCCCCGAGCTGACCGGCGACGGCGTCGAACGCGCGGGCGTCGCGGTCGACGAGTACGGCAAGTTCCGCGTGACCCTTCGTTTCACGAGCGAGGGCGCGTCGCGTTTCGCCGACATCACCCGTGATCTTTCGCGGGGCGGGAACGGCGTCGGCCGGCTCGCCATCGTCCTCGACGGCAGGCTCTATTCCGCGCCGACGGTCCGCGACGAGATCCGCGGCGGCAACGCCGAGATCAGCGGCAGCTTCACCCAGCGCGAGGCCTTCGAACTGGCCAACGTGCTCAACAACCCGCTCGACGTCCCGCTGCGCATCGTGGAGGCGTCGGAGGTCGGCCCGTCGCTCGCGGCCGACTCGGTCTCCAGCGGTCGCAAGGCCTTCCTCTGGGGCGTCGCGCTCACCGCCATCTTCATCGTCGCCTACTACACCACCGCCGGGCTTCTCTCGGTGGTCGCGATGACCTGCAACACGCTCATCGTCGTCGGGGTCATGGCCAGCGAGTTCGTCGGCGCGACGCTCTCGATGCCGGGCATCGCGGGCCTCGTCCTGACGCTCGGCATGTCGGTCGACTCGAACATCCTGATCTTCGAACGCATGCGCGAGGAGCTCGCCACCGGGAAGAACCTCCGGGCCTCGATGGAGGCGGGCTTCGAGAAGGCGTTCTCCGCCATCCTCGACGCCAACGTCACGACCCTCATCACCGCGGGCATCATGATCTGGCTCGGCACCGGTCCGGTGAAGGGGTTCGGCGTGGTCCTCACGATCGGCATCTTCTCCACGATGTTCGCGGCGCTTGTCATCACCCGCCTGCTCATCGAGATCGTGGTCTACACCAACGCCGTGAAAAGCATCCGGATGCTCTCCATCCTCGGGGAGACCGACATCGACTTCATGGGCTACGCGAGGCCCGCCTTCCTCACCTCGTGGACGGTGGTGGTCATCGGGATCGTCGTGGTCTTCGCCAAGGGCGGTTCGATCTACAGCATCGACTTCACCGGCGGCGACGAACTCACGCTGACCTTCGATCAGCGGGTCGAGATCGGCGACATCCGCGCGGCCGCGGCGCAGGCGGGTGTGACCGATCTTTCGCCCGTCTACCAACAGCGGATCGGGAGCGGCAAGGAGGTGCTGAAACTGCAGACGCCCTTCGAGACCGGCGGGGCGGTTCTGGCGAAGCTCCAGGAGCTCCATCCGGCCGCCAACCTCCAGGTCGAGAGTGAGAACAAGATCGGCCCGAGCGTGGGCGCCGAGATCCAGTGGAACGCCTTTCTCGCCATCCTCTTCTCGCTCGTCGGCATCCTCGTCTACGTCGCCTTCCGCTTCGAGATGGGCTACGGCGTCGGGGCCGTCGTGGCGACGATCCACGACGTGTTGATGACGATCGGGATCTTCGTGCTCTTCGACCGGCAGTTCAACGCCGCCATGGTCGGCGCGATCCTTCTCATCACCGGCTACTCGATCAACGACACGATCGTCGTCTTCGACCGCATCCGCGAGGAGCTCACGCTCAACCCGGGCGCGCGCCTGCGCGAGATCATCAACCTCTCGATCAACCGCACCCTCGCCCGCACGGTCGTCACCGGCGGCACGACGCTGCTCACCTCGTTCGCCCTGTTCTTCCTCGCCGGCGGCGTGGTCAACGACCTCGCCTTCACCCTGATCATCGGGATCATCACCGGGACGTTCTCCTCGGTGTTCATCGCCAGCCCGATCTTCTACTGGTGGCACAAGGGCGACCGGAAGCACGTCGAGGAGTCGCACGACATCGCTCCCAAGTACGAGTGGTCGGCCTCCAGTCGGGCAACCGAGTGACCGCGCGGTGATCGAGTGGAGGCACGTTCCGCTGTCGCGGGAACGGATACTCGCGCTCGCCGCCGAACTGGGCGTCGGGCCGATCCTCGCGGAGGTCCTCCTGCGCGTTCCTGTAACGGGTGCGGACGAGGCGCGGGCCTTTCTCGAGCCCCGCCTCGCCGACCTGCGCGATCCGTTCGCCATCGCCGGGTTGGAGCGTGCCGCGACCCGGCTCAACCGCGCGATCGACGACGGGGAGACCGTCGTCGTTCTCGGCGACTACGACGTCGACGGTGTCACCAGCACGGCCCTGCTCGTGAGCATGCTCCGGGAGTTCGGGCTGGAACCGGCCTACGTCGTCCCGCGAAGACTCGAGGAGGGCTACGGCCTCAGCGGCGAGGCGATCGACCGCGCGCTGATCGACCGCCGGCCATCCCTCTTCATCGCCCTCGACTGCGGGACGAACTCCGTCGACGAGGTCGCCTACCTGCGGGCCCGCGGGATCGACGTCGTGATCGTCGACCACCACCGCTCCAGGGAGCGACTTCCGGCGGATTGCATCCTCGTCAACCCGCACGTCGGAGCCGACGCCGACGAAGCGATGGGCGATCTCTGCACGGTCGGGCTCGTCTTCAAGCTCGTCCACGGCCTCCTCAAGCAGCGTCGCGACGCCGGCGACGGCCGAGCCTTCCGCATCCGGCTCCGCGACCACCTCGACCTCGTCGCCATGGGCACGGTCGCGGACCTCGTCCCCCTCCTCCGCGAGAACCGCATCCTCGCCCACCACGGCCTGCGCATCCTCGGCCGGACCGCGCGTCCGGGCCTGCGTCGGCTCATGGACGTGGCCGGGATCGGGAAGGACGACGAACCGAGGCCCGTCGACGTCTCCTTCCGCATCGGACCGAGGATCAACGCGAGCGGCCGGCTCGCCGACGCCGCGCTTTCCGTCGACCTGCTCTTGAGCGAGGATGCGACCTTCTGCGAGAGCGCGGCCGGTCGCCTCGACGCCTTCAACCGCGAGCGTCAGGAGATCGAGCGCGACATCACGGCGCGGGCCTTCGAGGAGATCGCCCGCCGCTTCGCCGACGCCCAGGGGGTCGTGCTCTACCATCCCGAATGGCATTCGGGCGTGGTCGGGGTGGTCGCAAGCCGCGTCGCCCGCAAGCTGCACAAGCCGAGCATCGTGCTCGGGCGCGAAGGGGTCCTGGCCAAGGGCTCGGGTCGTTCGATCCCGGGGCTGAACCTCGTCGAGGTGCTCGGTCGTTGTCGCGGCCTGCTCGAAAGCTGGGGCGGCCACCCGATGGCGGTCGGCGTATCCCTCGACTCCAGCCGGGTGCCGGAGTTGCAACGCGCCTTCGATCAGGCCGTGCGCGAAACGCCGGTCGACGGGAGCGGCCGGCCCTTCGTCGAGATCGCCGCCTGGGTGACGCTCGACGAGCTCCGCGAGGAGACGCTCGAGCAGCTCGAGCGCATGCATCCCTTCGGCCAGAACAACCCGGAGCCCGTGCTGGGGCTGCGCGATGTGGTGCTCGACGCGCCGCCCGAGGTCTTCCGCGAGCAGCACTTTCGTTTCCAGCTCCACACCCTCACGGGCCGCCGCCTTTCCGGGGTCGCGTGGAACATGAGCGACCGCCTGCCTCCGGTCGGTCGGCCGTTCGACCTCGCCGTCCAGCTCCAGTGGAACCGCTGGAACGGCCGCCGCCACCTCCAGCTCGAGCTGGTCGCGTGGCGCGTCGGCGGCGAATGACCGGGAACAAGAATCGGCCTCCGCTGGGTGCGATCGAAAGGGGTGTCAGGGTTCGGTTTCGCCAAGGACCTGCGGCCCATGGCAGCAGGATGCTGCCACTACTTTTGATTTCACCCGTCGATCACCGCTCCAACTCTCATCTCCCGCTCTGACTCCGCGCGTTCCGCGGTTCTATTCCGGAGAGAACCGCGGAACGCGCGGAGTGGAGAGGGCCGCTCCCGGCCTCGACCGTGAACGCCACCATGCAGCCCGTCACCGATGCGGTCGAAAGGGGGCGCACGGTTTGGTTCCGCCAAAGAACGAGCGGCGTCTTCGCGGACGCGGGCGGTTCACTCCCGGTAGCGGACGACGCTCAGACGTCGGGCTTCGTCTTGCGCAGATTCGTCACCCGGTCGCCTTCCTTCCACTGGCCGCGCTTCTTGAGCAGGTCGATCCGCTCGAAGCGCTTGAGGACGTTGCGCTTCACCTGAAGCGCGCTGGCGGATTTGAAACTGTTGTGTTGGGACATGGCGGCTCGGAGGTGGGAAGGGACTGCGTAAAACGGATTTAAGTAGAGTTTCCGACCACCCACTTCAAGTAGTTTTCCAAGCCGCCGCACGCGGGCACGCAGAGCCACTGGGGCGATTCGTAAGGATGATTGCGCCCGATCCACCGCTCGATCTCGGCGGCGCGGGCGCCGGCGAACTTCACGACCAGCCGATGCTCGGCGGCGCGTTCGAGCGCGCCCGCCCAGCGGTAGTGCGACTCGACCGGGCCGTCGATCTGGACGCAGGCCGCCAGACCCTCGCCGACCAGACCCTCCGCCAGCCGCCGCGCCGTGGCCGCGTCCGCCACCGTCGTCCATCCCACCCACACCGCCTCCGCTTCCATGCCTTGGCATCGCCTCCCGCCGCTCCCGGGGCAATTTCCAAGTTCGCTCTTGACCGGCGGAAAACCGGGATGCATTGCGTCCGTTCCCCATCTCAACCGGAGGCAAGACTTTGAGAGAAGACTATCTACGAGAAGCCCAGAAACTGGTGCAGGACCCGAATCTGCTCATCAACGTCGTGTCCCGACGGGTGAAGCAGCTCAAGCGGGGCCACCGGCCGCTGGTCGAGTCGCTCGAGAAGCTCAATCCCGAAGACATCGCCCTGCGCGAGGTGATCGAGGGGAAGATCCAGTTCGAGGTCGGTGCCGACGAGTGATCGGTCGCCGCGGGTCGGGTGACCGGCGGCGCAGGGTCGTAAATCCGGCCGGCCACGGGCGGGACGCTTCGAGCGCAGGCAAACCATGGCCAGGCACAAAAACTCCGACGCCCGCAGGCCCGACATCCGGAACGCCAAGGCCGGTCGGGATTTCGAGCTCGGGCAGCGCTACGAGGCCGGGATCGTGCTCACGGGCACCGAGGTGAAGTCGATCCGCGCCGGCCGGGCCCAGCTCGCCGACGCGTTCGGCCGCATCGACCGCGGCGAGGCGTTTCTCCACAACCTGCACATCGCCGAGTACACGTTCGGCAACCTCAACAACCACCTCCCCAAGCGCCCCCGCAAACTCCTCCTCAAGGCCCGGGAGATCCGGAAGATCCAACAGGAGATCGAGGCCGGCGGGAAGGCGTTCGTGCCGCTCCGGATCTACTTCAAGGGCTCCCTCGTCAAGGTCGAGCTCGCGCTTGGCGTCGGCAAGAAGCAGTTCGACAAGCGGGAAGACCTCCGGAAGCGCGATCAGGAGCGCGAGGTCGCGCGCGCGATGGCCTGGCGGCGCTGACCGACGCGGAAGGGCCGCCGCGATGCTGCACGTCGTCCTCTTCCAGCCGCTGATCCCGCAGAACACGGGCAACATCGGTCGGATGTGCGCGGTCACGGGGTGCCGGCTCCACCTCGTGCATCCGCTGGGTTTCCAGATCACCGACCGCCATCTCAAACGCAGCGGCATGGATTACTGGCGCCGGCTCGACGTGCACCACCACGCCGACTGGCCGGCGTTTCGTGCGAGCGCGGACGGCCCCGCCCGGCTCTGGCTCCTCTCGACCCGCGGCGCCCGCGGCTTGTGGGACGTCGCCTTCGCTCCAGGCGACGGGATCGTCATGGGCAACGAAGCCGACGGCGCGCCCGACTGGCTCCACGCCGAGCTCGAGGGCCGGCGGGTCCGCATCCCCCAGTTCCAGAAAAGCCTTCGCTCCCTGAATCTTTCGACCGCCGCCGGCGTCGCCGCCTACGAGGCGTTGCGTCAGTTCCGGGCGCGTGGGCTGATCGAACCGGACGCCTGATCCTGGTGCTTTGCCCTTGTGGGCCGGGGTTGATCCCCGGCTTCTGCGGCGTATCCCGGTCGGAAGCCGGAGATGAACCCCGTATCGGCCCACGGCTGCAGGTTGCCACCACCTTCGACCACACCCCGTGCGCCAGCGCGGGTTTGAATCCGCTCGCGCGGCCCCGGCGGCGACCTACGTTGCCCGCGTGTCCGCGATCAACCGCTTCCTCCTCGAGAACTCGCTCCGCATCGCCACCAATCCGTGCGTCAGCCCCGACTTCTGCGTCGATTGGCCTGCGTTGCTCCGAGCGCTCCGCGAAGATCGGGGAGTCGAGGCGTGGCCGAAGAGCCGGTTCTCGACCGTCGCCGGCGCGTGGTCGCTCACGGAGGATCGTGAGACCGGGGATTGCGCCTGGCTTCTCGAACCGTCGATGAACGCCGGCGCCGCGGGCGGGGTGCTGGACGAGGGTGTCGCGCTGGCCGACGGGCGCGTCGCGTTTCCCGCGACCTTCGGCAATCTCCTGCGCTTGAAGAATCTCGTGCTCGACCACGATCCGGAGTCGACGATCTTCCCGACCGCCACCGCGCGGCTCGGAAGCAGCACACTCGGGATCGGCGCGCGCTTCACCACCCTGCACTGGCCGGCCGTCGAGTGGGCGATGAGCGCCCTCGGGATCGGGGTCACCGCCAATCAGAATTCGATCCCGCGCGAGCTGGTCTACGACGTGGATGCGATGCTCGCCGGCGCGCTCGACACGGTGCCGTTCCCCTTCATCGGGACGAACGTGCCCGAGGGCCATCAGGGCCAGAGCGTCGAAGGCATGAGCCACGGCTGCATCCTCTCGAAACTCCGCACCGGATTCCACCGCCGCCGGCTCGCCTGGAGCTTCAACGCCGACCACCAGCCGATCGGCGGGAAGTTCGACGCCCGCGAAGACCGGCTCGTCGAGGGCTGCCTGCTCGCGAGCTACATCACCTTCGACCTCTCGCCGGAGCTGGCGCGGACCGTCGTGCCCGGGGATGCCGCCGCCTGGGTCGCTCGCAACATCCCCGCGGGTCTCGTGGCCGCCGTGAAGGACCGGGTCGCCAGCGTCGGCGTCGCGCTCGATGCCGAGGCTTTCGTGCGGCTGCTCGCCTCCGTCTGGCCGGCGATGGAGAAGATGAAGCGCCGCGACGACAAGTACGCCGCCGCCCGGGCCCGCGCCTTCACCACGCCGGCGGGGCGCGAGTACCTGCGCGAACTCTCGATCGACGAGCTTCCCGGTCTCACCACGCCGGAGACGACCGCGATCATGCTCGCCCTCTGCGAGGCGCTCGGGATGAGGATCCACTTCGTCGCCCCGGCCTTCGGTTTCCAGAAGAACATGCCGTTCCCCGACAACGCCGCGTTGCGCGACCGGATCGAGCGCCAGTGGGCGGTGTGCCGCGGGTTCGGCGTCAGCCTCGGCTTCCATTCCGGCTCGGGGAAGTCGGAGGAGAACTACCGCGTGATGGGCGCGGTGACGGGCTCGCGGCTCGAGATCAAGACGAGCGGCCGCTACACCTACGAGATGGGTCGCGCGCTCGCCGCCTCGTCGCATCCCGGCGATCAGGCGCTCTGGCGCGACTGGCACGCATTCACCGTCGAGCTGGCGCTCGCCGGCGCCTTCAGCGACGACGCGACCGAGCGGGGGATGGCGCGCGGGTTCGTCGCCGACGCCCTCGCCCGCGCCGGTCGTCCGACGGAAGTCTTCGCCGATCCCGCCGCCGCGCGGCGGGCGATCGAGGCCCTCGCGCCGAGCCCGGACAACATGTTCTGGTTCGAGTACAACTTCCTCCACGTGCTCGCCGCCAACGGCCGGGCCGAGAAGTCCGCCCTCGGCGACCACTCGCCCGCGGGCTACGCGCAACGCGCGCGCCACTACGCGATCAGCGCCGAGGCGCGCCTCGGCTACGCGAAGAACGTCGCCGGCTACATCATCTTCCTCGCCGACACGACCGGCGTCGCCGAGCCGGCGCGTTGCGCCGTCGCCCGCCGGCTCCTCGCCGGATACGCGAGCTACGATGCCCTCCTCGATGACATCGCGCGCTGACGACCGAGGTGGCGCGCCCCTCGCCGAGGGGCGCGAGCCCGAACCGC
>DAIPIQ010000114.1:0-13039 GCA_036770745.1 Opitutaceae bacterium
CGGTGTTCGCGGTCGACGTCGGCAACGAGCCGGTGAACAACGCCCGGCTGCGCGACTTCATGACCGCGCACGCCCTCCCGCTCGATGACGTGCCCCACGCGTTCCTCGGGATCGGCCGCGGACTCGCCTCCGCGCTGGAGGAGGGCGCGCGGATCGTGCGCCACTGGTTGCCCGAAGTCGCCGCACGACCGCGCACCGAGGAGCCGGTCGCCGACCTGCGCGTCGCCCTCCAATGCGGCGGGTCCGACGCCTTCAGCGGCGTATCCGGAAATCCCCTCGCCGGCGCCGTCGTCCACGAGGTCGTGCGCCACGGCGGGACCGGCGTCCTGTGCGAGACGGACGAGTTGAGCGCCGCGGAGTCCTACCTCGTGAAGAACGTGCGCGACCTCGCGACCCTGCGCGACCTCCTCGGCCACATCGCGGCCTTCCGCGAGCGGCTCGCCTGGCACGGCGTCACCGCCGAGGGCAACATCTCGGGCGGCAACCGGCTCCGCGGCCTCTACAACATCGCGCTCAAATCGCTCGGGGCCGTCCACAAGAAGGATCCGCGCACGCGCATCGACCACGTGATCGACTACGCCGAGCCGCCGCCCGGTCCGGGCTTCACGTTCATGAACAGTCCCGGCAACGACCTCGAGGCGATCGCCGGCGAGGTCGCCGCGGGCTGCAACCTGATCCTCTTCATCACCGGCAACGGCTCGATCACGAACTTCCCCTTCGTGCCGACGCTCAAGGTCACGACCACGACGCGGCGCCACCTCCTCCTGCGCGACGAGATGGATGTGAACGCCGGCCGCTACCTCGACGGCGAGTCGATGGAGGCGCTTGCCGCCGAGACCTTCGAGCTCGTCCTCGCCACCGCCTCGGGGCGGCGCACCCGGGGCGAGCTCGCGGGCCACTCGCAGACCTCGCTCTGGCGCGACTGGCGGCAGACCGACGCCTCCCGCCTCGCCGCGATCCGCGCCCGGCCGGCCCCCGACGGCGCGCCGCTCGCCGACGCCGTGCCGCGCGCCACGGAGCGCGCCGGGCCGTTCTTCCCGGCCTTCGCCTCGGGCCCGCGCGTCGCCACCGAGCGCGTCGGGCTCGTGCTGCCGACGAGCCTGTGCGCGGGTCAGATCGCCCGGCGGGCGGCGGACCGGATGAACGAGTCGGGCCTCGCCCGCGCCGCCGGGCTCGACCGCTTCGTCGCCCTCGCCCACAGCGAGGGCTGCGGCTTCGGCGGCGAGACGCTCTACCAGACGCTGCACCGCACCTACCACGGCTACGCCACGCACCCCAACGTCGCCGCCGCGCTCCTCCTCGAGCACGGCTGCGAAAAGATCCCCAACGACGCGATGCGCCGCCGCTTCGAGACGGGCGGGCTGCCGCTCGAACGCTTCGGCTGGGCGAGCGTCCAGCTCGACGGCGGGATCGAGCGCGCCCTCGCCCGGATCGAGGCGTGGTTCGCGGAGCGAGGCGTGAAGCGCCCGCCGGTCGCCGAGGCCGGCCCGGGCGACCTTCACCTCGCCCTCCTCGCCGCCGGTCCGGTCGACGACGCGGCCGCGCGGGTGTTCGCCCGCGTCGCGGCCCGCGTGCTGGCCGAAGGCGGGAGCGTGCTCGTGCCCGAAGGCGATCCGCTGCTCGCGGTCGCGACCTTTCGCCGAACGCTCCTCGGCGGGGCCGCGCCTCGCGCGACCCTCGCCTACGGCCAAGCCCTCTCCGCGCCCGGTCTCCACATTGTGGAGACGGATACCGACCACTGGGACGAGAACCTCGCGGGGATCGGGGCCTGTGGCGCGCACCTCGTCCTCGGCCTCGTCGGCGACGGACCGCGGCAGGCCCATCCGCTGCTGCCGGTCCTCCAGGTCGCCCGACACGGCGCGGGAGCGCCGGAGGGCGAGGTCGATCACACCCTCGGCCTCGATCCCGAGGCGGACGGAGAAGCGCTCCTGCGCCTCGTCTGCGCGACCGCCGGCCGCGCCCATCGACCCGTGGCCAACGCCGCGGGCTTCGTCGATTTTCAACTCTCCCGCGGCCTGCTCGGCGTGTCGACGTAGGCCCCGTCCGATTCGGGAGCGGCGGCGTCCCCGCCGCCGGGGGCGACGATCTCCCGGCGTTCGGAGAGTCGGCGCTCCGAAACGCCTGCGCTCGGCGGCGGGAACGCCGCCGCTCCATCCGGAGGTTTGGACGGCCTCGTCGCCTCAGCCGCTACGTCCGGAGGTCGGTCGTCGCGGGCGGAAACGCGTTGCGGGGCGGATCCCCGGGGCTTAGCGAAACCGTTCCCGAGATCGAACTCCCGACCGAGCGTTGAAGATTCCGCGCATACTCAAGCATCCCGCGCTGCGGGCGTCGTCGGCCGTGTTCGCCACGAAACGCCCCGACCTGCTTCCCGGTCTCGCCGCGCTCCGCGGATACGGGCGGGCCGAGGCGCGGCGGGATTGGCGCGCGGCGTTCTTCGTGGCCCTGCTCGCGATCCCCCAGGGGCTGGCGCTCGCCACGATCGCCGGCCTGCCTCCCGAACACGGGGCCTACGCCTCGATCGTGGGGCTCGCGCTCGGGGCGCTCTTCTCCGGGAGCCGCCACGTGAGTTTCGGCCCGTCGGTGACGATGGCGGTGCTCCTCTCGAGCGTGTTCTTCCAGCTCCGGATCCCGGCGGAGCAGCGCGCCGGGGCGCTCGCCGTGCTGCTCCTGCTCGCCGGGGCGCTCCTGATCGCAGCCGCGTGGTTCCGCTTCGCCCTGCTTTCGCGCTTCATCTCCCGGAGCGTCACGACCGGGTTCATGATCGCCGCGGGGATCCTCGTGGTCGCCTCGCAGCTCCGCCACGTCCTCGGGCTGACCGCACCCGAGACGGGGGTGTTCGTCCCGGACCTGCTCGCGACCTTCGCGGCGCTGGGGGACGTGCGCTGGCCGCCACTTCTCGTCGGGGCGCTCACCGCGGGCGTCTACCTCGCGCTCGGGCTGCGCGGACCGTCGATGCCGGCGGCCTTCGCCGCGATGGTCGCGGGTGGTTCGAGCGCGTGGTTCCTCGGCGAGGCGGGCTTCGCGGTGCCGTGCCTGGGGCCGTTCGACGGCTCGGTCGGGCCGATCCTGCCGACCGCGATGGAGTTCGGCTGGATCGGTCCGCTCGGCGGGGCCGCCCTCGCGATCGCGCTGCTCTCGCACCTCGAGGTGTCGTTGATCGGCCGATCCCTCGCGGCGCGGGCCGGGCTGCGCTTCGACGCGCACCAGCACCTCTTCGGCCTCGGGATGGCGGGCCTCGGCGGCGCGTTCTGCGCGGGCATGCCGGTCTCGGTCTCGCTCTCGCGCACCCGGATCAACTGGCGCCAGCGCGCGGCGACGCCGCTGGCCGGGGTCGCCGCGGGCCTGATCGCCCTCGCGGTCTACGCGGTCGTGGCCCCGTTCCAACACCACATCCCGCGCGCGGCGCTCGCGGCGCTGGCGATGATCCTCGCGACCGAGATCGTGAGCCGCCACTACGTGCGGATCATCCTCCGGGCCTCCCGGGCCGACGCGGTCGTGCTGTTCTCCACGGTGGCCGCGGGGCTGCTCTTCCGCCTGGATGTGGCGCTCTACGTCGGCGCGGGTCTCTCGATCGTCTTCTTCCTCCGCAAGGTCGGCGTGCCGGAGCTGAGCGAGCACGGCCTCACCCAGGACGGGCAACTCGCCCGGCTCGCGAGCGAGGACGAGCGCCCGAGGGCCGACATCTCGATCGTCCACGTCGAGGGCGACCTCTTCTTCGGGGCCGCCGAGATCTTCCTCGAGCAGGCGCGGAGGGTCTGCGAGGATCCGAGACTGCGGATCATCGTGCTGCGGATGCGCAACGCCCACCACCTCGACGCGACCTGTGCGCTCGCGATCGAAGAGCTCCTCCGCTTCGCCCGCGACCACGACCGGCACATCATCGTCTCGGGCGCGCACCGCGGGATCTACCGCGTGTTCCGCAACTCCGGCCTGCTCGACCGGCTCGGGCGGGAGAACTTCTTCATGGACATCCCGTCCAACCCGAACCTCTCCACCCGACACGCCCTCAAGCGCGCCCGCGAACTGCTCGGCGGAACCGAGGCCAACATCCGCATCTACGTCGACCCCGCGAAGGAGGCGGCGCGCACGGAGGCGCGCTGAACGCGGGCGATGTCGTTCCCGAAGCTCTTCGCCTTCCGCGCGCCCGCGCGCCTGCTGCGCCTGGCCGCCGCGATCGATCCGCTGCCGATCCGGCATTCGTTGCGCGAGTATTCACGAGAGAAGTTCCGGGCCGACGCGCGCGCCGGCTTCAACGTCGCCCTCCTCGCCTTCCCCCAGGGCATGGCCTACGCGATGATCGCGGGCCTGCCGATCGGCTACGGACTCGTCGGCTCGGCGATCGCCTGCCTCGTCGGGCCGCTCTTCGCCGGCTCGCGCTTCATCCTGCTCGGCCCGACCAACGCCACGGCGGTGCTCACGCTCAGCGCCTTCCTCGCCGCGGGCGCGACCGGTCCCCAGCTGGCGGCGCTGCTCCCCCTGCTCCTGCTGATCGTGGCCGGGCTGCAGCTCGCCGCCGCCTGGATGAACATCGCGAGCCTGATCGCCTACATCTCGCGCTCGGTGATCGTCGGCTACATCTCCGCGGCTGCCGTCCTGATCATGGTCAACCAGGTGCGCAACCTCGCCGGGATCGACGTCCCCGATGCGGCGACGCTCCTCGAGGTGCTCCGGGCCACGATCGCGCGACTCGACGGCGCGCACGCCCCGACGATCGCCGTGGCCGCGGCGACGGCGGCGACCCTGCTCGCCGCGAAACGCTTCCTCCCTCGGCTGCCCGGCGTCGCGCTCGCCCTCGTGGCCGCCGCCGGCTTCGGGTGGGTGGCGGAGACGCTCGGCCATCCGGTGCGGATGCTCCCTTCGGTCGCGGCCTCGAGCCTCGCCTTCGCCGTCCCGGCCCTCGACTTCGCGGCCGTGAACAAGCTCGCGAGCGCGGCGCTCGCGATCGCGTTCCTCGGGATCCTCGAGGGGGCTTCGATCGGCAAGTCGCTCGCGGCGCGCGCCGGCGAGCGGTTCGACACGAACCAGGAGGTGTTCTCGATGGGCATGGCGAACCTCGGCTGCGCCTTCTTCGGCGGGATGGCGGCCTCGGGCTCGCTCACCCGCTCGGCGCTCAACGTCGCCGGCGGCGCCGCCACGCCGATCGCGGGGCTCGTGTGCGGGACCCTCTCGCTCGGACTCGTGCTCGGGCTGGGCGGGTTGATCGGCTTCGTGCCGCGCGCGTCGCTCGCGGTCGTGGTCGTCTTCGTCGCCCTCTCGTTGATCAACCCGCGCCAGATCCGCTTCATCCTCCGCGCGACCCGCACGGACGCGGCGGTGTTCTCCACGACCGCCGGGGCCGCGCTGCTCTTCCCGCTCGACGTCGCGATCTTCCTCGGGACCGCGCTCTCGATCGTCCTCTTCCTGCGCAAGGCCGGGGAACCCGAGCTGGTCGAGTACGCCTTCACGAAAGAGGGCCGGCTCGCCGCGATCACCGCGGGCGAGACGCGGCCGCTGCCGCAGATCTCGATCGTCCACGTCGAGGGCAGCCTCTTCTTCGGGGCGGCCGAGCTGCTTCAGGAACAGATCCGCCGCGCCTGCGAGGACCCCAACCTCCGGATCATCATCCTGCGCCTGAAATTCGCCCACCACCTCGACGCCTCCGCGATCCTCGCGTTGGAGGAGCTGGTCCAGTTCATGCGCGAGAACGACCGCGGCCTCATCGTCTCCGGCGCCCGCAAGGACGTCACCCGCATCTGCCGGCGCACCGGCCTGCTCGAGCTGATCGGCCGCGAGAACTTCTTCCCCGAGTGGCCGCAGAACCCCACCCTCGCCACCCGCAACGCCCTCCGCCGCGCCCAGCAGATCCTCGGCCGCAAGGACGCCGACGTGCAGGTGTTCGGCGAGATGCGGATGAACCCCGACGCGACCTGACGGATCGCTCAGCGGCCGAGGACGACGACGACTTTTCCGCCCTCGACGATCACGTCGGCCACGAGCCCCGCGCCCGTCTTCTGCAACCACCCGCCGCCCTCCGGGATCTCGAGGAGCTCGAAGTCCCGCAGCTCCGTCGCGAGCGCGCGCGCGAGCACGCCCTTGAGCGGGGCGACGACCCCCGAGGCCGCCCCCGAAAAGGAGAACTCCGCGAGCTGCGCGTCGGCCAGCAGGACCATGCGCCGCTCCCGGTCGAAGCGCAGCCGCGTGCGCAACACCGCCCGCCCCGGGAAGCGCTCGCTCGAGCCCTTGACCTCCGCCTCCAGGTCGAGCGCGAGCCGCAACCACGCCGGGTCACCGTCTTCGACGAAGCCGGGGTTGCGCAGGTGAAGTCGCACGAGGCCCGCGACCTCCTCGGTCAGCGGAAACAAGGCCCGCACCTCACGCTGCCAGAGCTCGTCCGCCACCTCGACGCGCAGCCGCCCGGTGGCGATCGAGACCGGATCGAGCACCCGCAGTCCGCCCCCCGCGCCGGCCTCCCGACCGGTGACCTGCTCGACGAGCCGCGGCGACTGGATCGCGACGACCGCGCCGCCGATCAGCAATGCGAGCAGAAGGGCCGCCACCGCCGCCGCGATCCCGAGCCTCATGAAGAAACGCCTGCGTGCCATGCGACGACTCAGCCCCAAAGGCTCGAGCGAAGACCGCGGAGAGCCCGCTCGCCCAACCGGAGACGGCGCGCGGAGCCATGACCCGGCGTCGGCCGCCCTCCGTATCCTCCGCGCATTCCGAGGTTGATTCCTTCCGACGAGTCCATGCTCAGCCCTCGATCCCGAGCTTCTCCAGGATCCTCTGCAGGTCGTCGTTGCCCCGGTACTCGATCACGAGCTGGCCGCGCTTGGGCGTGTGCCGCAGCTCGACCTTCGCGTTGAGGAACGACGAGACGCGCTTCTGGATGTCGGCGACCGCGGCGGCCTCGGCCGCGGGGACGCCGCGGCGGCCGACCTTGCGCGTGCCGCGGGCCCGCTGCCAGTTCGCGACCAGCGCCTCGGTCGCGCGCACGCTCAGCCCCTCCTCGACGACACGCCGCGCGAGCAGCGCCTGCTCCTGCCGGCCTTCGACGCCGAGCAACACCTTCGCGTGCCCCGTGCTGAGCAGGCCCGTGCCGAGGAAGCCCTGGAGCTCGGCGTCGAGCAGGAGCAGCCGCAACGCGTTCGCGATCGTCGCCCGCCCCTTGCCGACGCGCTCGGCGACCTGCTCCTGGGTGAGGTCGAAATCGCGCACGAGGCTCGCGTAGCCCTGCGCCTCCTCGATCGGGTTGAGGTTCTCCCGCTGCAGGTTCTCGATCAGCGCCATCGACGCGGCCGAGGCGTCGCTCGCCGCGATGACCCGCGCCGGGATGCTCTTGAGCTTCAGGTGTTGGAACGCCCGCCAACGGCGCTCGCCGGCGATGAGTTGAAACCCGTCCTCCACCGCCCGCACCACCACCGGCTGGAGCAGGCCCTCGGCGCGGATGCTCTCCGCGAGCTCCGTGATCTGCTCGGGCCGGAATTCGCGGCGCGGCTGGTAGGGATTGGGACGGATCCGCGCCACCGGCAACTCGCGGAAACCCGGCGCGCTCGCGCCGCCGTCGTTCGCCGGAGAAGGGTTCGCGACGGGAGCGGCGGCCGGCGCGGACGTCGGCGCGGCGGGCTTCTCCGGTTTCGCCGGGGCGCCGCCGGTGATGATGGCCCCGAGGCCGCGGCCGAGACGGGATTTGAGGGGGGAAGCCATGCGAGGGGTGCGCTCAGCGCTGCGGGATGAAAAGGGTCTGGCCCACCTGGAGGCGCGAAGGGTCGGCGATCTTGTTGGCGTTCTGGATGTCGCGGACCGACGAGTTGTGGCGCGCGGCGATGCCCGCCAACGTGTCGCCCGCGACGACGGTGTAGGTCGTCCCCTGTTTCGGGTAGTCCTCGGTGAAGGTCACCGGCGGCGGCGTGCCACGCGTGGTGGCCGAACTCTTCGCGAGGGTGTCGAGCGCCGACTGGGTCTGTTTCGCGAGACGCTCCATCTGCTGGGTGAGTTGCAACGCCACGTCCTTGTCGCCCGCGCGGATCGCGCGCTCGAGCTCGGCGATCGCGGTGTTGAACTGCGCGAGCGTCACCTGCTGTCCCGGGGCCGAGGCCTGGTCGCGGAGGGCGCGGTTGTCGCGCTTGAGCTGCTCGATCTCGACGGTGAGCGAGCGCGTGCGCTCGTCGAGCAGGCGGATGTCCTCCCGCAGGCTCGCGATCGCGATCGCGGCGTCACTGGAGAGCTGGCCGGCGGCGGGGAGCGCGCCCGCCAGCGCGAGGACGAGCGGCGCGAGACGCGGGAGCGTGCGGGGGAGAACGTGCATGCCGGGACGGTGCGTCATCGGAAGCGCTCCGACAACATCATCCTGTGAAAGGCCGCGCGGCGACCAACTCCGGCATCGGCCCCGATTCGATCCGCGTCCCCGGCGCGATCGGCCGCCCCCGCAGGAAATCACCCGCCTCCAACATCCGGCCGCCGGGCCGCTGCAGGCGCAGGAGCCGCACCGAACCGCCGCCGCCGGTGGCGACGACCAGCGCATCCGCCCCGGGCGCGAGCACGGTCCCCGGCGCGATGTCCTTGGCGGCCTGCGCCCCGGGAGCGGCGAGGCCGACCTTGATCGTTTCCCCTTGGAGCTCGAAGAACGTCCCGGGCCAGGGAAAAAGGCCGTTGATCCGACGCGCGAGCACATCGGCCGCCGCCGCGAAATCGAGCCGGCCGTCTTCACGGAAGAGACGGCGGGTGAAGGTCGCCCGCGCGTGCTCCTGCCCGACCGCCGGCGGCGCCGGCTGGAGCGCCCGGCCCAGCGACCGGCGCAGGAGCGGGACGCAACACCGGGCGAGCCGCTCCTCGAGGCTCCCCGCGGTCTCCAGCGGGTCGAGCACGACGCGTTCGCGATCGAGCACCGGGCCGGCGTCGAGCGCGCGGACGATCCGCATCAGACACACCCCCGACTCGGCCGCGCCCGCGACGATCGCCCCCTGGATCGGCGAGGCCCCGCGAAACGCCGGCAGGAGGGAGGCGTGCAGGTTCCAGATCGAGAAGCGCGGGGTGTCGATCCAGTCCTGCCGGAGGATGTGTCCGTAGGCCATGACGAGCGCGGCGTCGGGCCGCGACGCGGCGAACTCCGCCCGCGCCGCCTCGTCGAGGCGCTCCGGCTGCCGCACCGGCAGCCCGCGGGCGAGCGCCCAGCGTTTGATCGCGTTGGGCTCGACGCGTTGCCCGCGACCGTGCGGCCGGTCGGGCCGGGTGTAGACCGCGACCAGTTCCGCGACCGCGCGCCCCTCCCCCGCCAGCCACTCCAGCGCCGGCAGCGCGATCGGGTCCGAACCCATGAAGACCAGTCGTCGATCCATGCGCGCGGAGACAAAGCGCCCCCCGCCGGCCACGCCAGCGTTTCCGACGCGGGAATGCCCGCCGCACCCTGGCGCAGAGGAGCGGCGGCATCCTTGCCGCCGGTTGGACCTCGCACCCGGCGGCAGGGATGCCGCCGCTACCTTCAAGGCACCGGGTATCCGCCCGCCGGATGCACCTGCGCCGGCCCTCAGCACTCCTCATGATTGCCGTCGCAAGACGGCGGTCAGAAGTGCGGCCGACCATGCGGCTCGCCCGCGCAGAGTAGCGGCGGCATCCTTGCCGCCGATGGGGCGTCGCACACGGCGGTCGGGAACCGCCGCTCCGCCCCTTGACGGCTTTGCTAGCCTTAGCGCATGGACGAGGCCTTCGTCGCCGCGCACAAGACGCGGCACCTTCTCGCGCACGTGCTCGTGGCGGCCGGTGCGCGCCGCTGGCCGGGCGTCGCCCTCGGCGACAGCGGCGAGACGCGCTCCGGCTTCTTCGCCGATTTCGGGCTCGCGGCCGCGCCGTCCGACGACGAGCTCGCCGCGCTCGGCGAGGACATGCGCGAGATCCTCGGGGGTTTCCAAGTCTTCCGTCACCGCGAGTTCTCCACCGCCGAAGCGCACGCGCTCGTCGCGGCCCATCCGTGGAAACGGCACGTCCTCGAGGTGCTCGCCGAGGGCGAGTCGCGCCACCGCTTCTACCAGCTCGACGAGCTCCTCGACCTCTGCGACTGCGCCTTGAAGGAGCCGCGCGAACTGCGCTCGCTCGCCGGGCGGCCCTTCACGCTCGTCGGCGCCGTGCCCTCGGCGTGGGCGCACCGCGGCGCGATCACGTGGTTCACCCGAGTCCGCGGCGAGGTCTTCTCCCCCGCGGCCGCCTGCTCCTGTTGCCCGCCATGAGCGAGACCGCGAAACCCTCGGTCACGATCGTTACCGGTTTCCTCGGCGCAGGAAAAACCACCTGGCTGAAGCACACGCTCGAGTCGCCGCACGGCCTGCGGATCGGCGTCGTCGTCAACGGCGTCGGCGCGATCAACATCGACGCCGCGCTCGTCCGCCGTGTCGAGGCGGGCGCGGCCGACGGCCGGCGGGCGGTCGTCGAGCTGACCAACGGCTGCGTCTGCTGCGACGTGCGCGACGACCTCGCCGAGGCGCTCGCCGAACTCGCCGCGGGCGGCGCCTGCGAGCACCTCGTGGTCGAGTGCTCCGGGGCCGCCGAGCCGCAGCCGCTCACCCGCCTCTTCACCGAGCGCAACCCCTTCGGCCGCAGCCTCGGCGACCTCGCCACGCTCCACGCCGTGCTCGCGGTCGTCGACACTCCCGAGCTCCTCCGGCTCGCTCCCGAGGCCCCGTCGCAGCGCGAGCCCGGCGCCGGACAAGTCCGACCGCTCGGCGAGCTCATGCTCACCCAGATCGAAGGCGCCGACGTCGTCACCTTGAACAAGGCCGACAAGCTCGGCCCCGACGAGCTCGCCCGCGCCACGGCGATCGTCCGCGGCGTCAACGCCACCTGCGAGATCCACGCCAGCGTGCGGGGCGTGCTCGCCCCCGGCGTCTGGCCCGGGCCCGCGCGCTTCGTCCAGCGCGACGCCAGCCCGGCCTCCTGGGTGCGCGTGCTCAACGCCGCCGCCGGCCGCGGTGCACCCGGCCTGCACCTTGCCGGCCCGTTCAAAACCGCCCCGGCCCTTCCGGTCGCGACGTCGGCGGAGAAGTTCGGGCTGCACACGTTCCTCTTCTGCGAGCGCCGCCCGTTCCGCACCGCCGCCTTCCGCGAGCTCTGGCTCCGCGGCCTGCCCGGCGTCGTGCGGGCCAAGGGGTTTTTCTGGACGCGCGAGCAGCCCGACGAGATCGGCTTCGCCTCGCTTGCGGGCGGCGACGCCACCTTCGAGACCGCCGGCACGTGGGCCGCCGCGCTCGTGCGCGAGGGCGTCCTCACCCTCGACGAGGTGCCCGAGGGCATCCGCGGTCTCTGGCGCGAACCCCACGGCGACCGTCGTCAGGAGATCGTCTTCATCGGTCGCGCGATGGACGAGACCTCCCTCCGCCGCGACCTGCTCGCCTGCCTCGACGAGCCGGCGCTCACGACAAGCGATCGCCCATGAGCGCCGCCGCGGAGCAACCCATGGAGCGGTGCCCGCGCAGGGTAGCGGCGGCATCCCTGCCGCCGATCGGGCGTCGCACCCGGCGGCAGGGATGCCGCCGCCACCTTCAAGGCACCGCGTATCCGTCCGCCGGATGCACCCGCGCCTCAGCGCGAGACGCGCAGGCGGACGAAGCGCGCCGGCGCCGTGGCCGCGGGCACGCTGTCGCGGGCGGTGAAACGGGTCGCGGAATCTTCCAGGACGACGACGTTCGCGGAATCGAGCGCGTCGGGCGCGGGCCCGGCTTCGGCGGAGAAGGTCACGTCGGTCGCGAGCGGGTTCTTCGCGACGCTGATCGTAAGGAACCCGCCGACCACCTCGGGCGCGAGCGCAGGGGCGTCCGGCTCCTTCGGATGGAGCCCGAGCGCCCACTCCATGAGGTTGAGGACGCCGTCGCCATCGAAGTCGTTCAGGTCGGCCCCGTCGCCGGCGTCGGCGGGTGAACCGAAGTGGGTCTGACGCCACTGCTCGACGGGCGAGAGCGAGAGGAAGTCGAGGGTCGGCTTCATCGCGGTGAACCAGGCGGCGGCCATCGCGGCGGCGCCCGCGGCGTTGGGATGGATCCGGTCATCCGTGAGAACCGAGGCGTCGAAGCCGGGGAAGCGCACGAGCGTCGCCGCGGTCGAATCGGCCTGCGCGACGATCTGCTGGCGCAACAACTCGACCCGACCCTCGGCCTGCGACCAGAAGGCGTTGCCCGCGCCATGCAGCGGGATGATCTCGGCGAGGAAGAGCGAGCAGGAGGGGTTGTCGGCCACGAGGACGTCGAGCACCGATGTAAGTTCGTTCCAGGAGTCGGCCACGAACGACGGGGAGGGATTGTCGACGTCCTGGATCGCATCGTTGGTGCCGAGATGGACGAGGGCGATGTCGGCGGTGTAGCCCGCGAGCCAATCGGCAAGTCGCCCCGAGCCGGCCGTCCCGGCAACGTCGGGACCATCTCCTTCGAGAATCTCGTCGGTGCGCCAGCCGTAGTGGCCTTCGTGCTGCGGATGGAGCGCGAGGCTCGTCGGGAAAGCGGAGTTCGCCGGGCTTAGAGGAAGGCCGGCGACGGTGGAAAGCGTGCCGACGAGCTCGAAAGCGTAGGTCGTGTTGGTGGGGTTGGCTCCGTTGACGTTCTCGCCCCGGAGCAGGCGGATCAGCGGCTCCCGGTAGCTCGCCTGGCCGAAACCACCCTGCGTGATGGAATCCCCCAGCAGGAGGATCCGGATCGGCGCGGCGTCGGCACTGGCGCCGCGGGCGATCAGGAAACCCGCGAGGGCGAGAAGGCTTGGTAGGGTTCGGAGCACGATCGGTGGCGGCCGGGAGGACTCGGAATCGGGAGCAAAGGTTCCGAACGCCGCGTGGCAACGGTGGCGGTGGGCGTCCGGGATCGTATCAGGGGAAACCCGAAGCCGGGTCGAGCGCGGCACGCCAATCCGCGCCGCCCGCGGACCGAGCGTCCCCGGCCGCCACCCCCGGAGAATCGGGCGGGATTTTCATCGGGAAACCTCGCAACTTTCTCGACCGCGCGTACAAAACCTTCCGGCCTCTCCCACCTCCGTTCATCCTCTTCCCCGCGCGCATGAGCTCCCTCGCCCCCTCCCTCCCGATCGCCCT
>DAIPIQ010000115.1:0-12948 GCA_036770745.1 Opitutaceae bacterium
AGCACGCGGGCGAGCCACGCGAGCACGGCGTTGTTGCCCTCGGTCGCGCCCGCGGTGAAGACGATCCGCTCCGGCGGACGCGCGAGCAGCGCGGCGAGGCGTTCGCGCGCGTCGGCGAGCACCCGGTGGGCGCGCGCGCCGGCGCGGTGCGGGCTGGAGGGGTTGGCCCACGCCGACTCCGCGGCCGCGAGCCACGCCTCCCGGGCGGCGGGAAGGAGCGGCGCGGTGGCGTTGTGGTCGAAATACGGCATCGGCGGGCTCGGACTGCCGGAGCGCCCGCGCGGGGCGCTCAGAGGCGGCGCGGGAGCGTGAACGTCCGCACGCGGTGCTGCCAGGGGCGACGGCCCCCGCCCGAGGTCTCGGGCACGACGACGTAATGGCCGCCGTCGGCGAGACGCGTGGCGGCGATCTGACCGGGCGAAAGGAAGATGGTCGTTCGGTCGCGAAACGTGACCACGCGCGCCCTCCGACCGGGCACGGAGACGATGTCGCCGGAGTTGCGGGCGGCGAGGATCGTGCCGCCGTCGAGGATGGCGATGCTGTTGATCGAGGTGAGGTTCTTGGCGACCGTCTCGAGCCGGGCCCCGCCGGAGAAGTCGCCGCCCGGCAGCCGGAGGATCCCGCCGCCGAGATCGAAGGCGTCGTTGCCCGTGGCCCAGACCAGGGCGTCGTCGGAAGTCGAATACGCGATCCCGGTGGGGACGTTGCGCACGGGCGTGAACGCGACCGAGCCCTGCGGCGCGGCCGCGTCACCGGCCAGGGCCTCGAGCGCGGCCGGGGTCAGCTTGAGGATGCCGGGCAGGCCGCGGCCGTCGTCCTCGATCCGGGTGCCGCGGGCCGCATAGTCGACGACGTAGAGGTTGCCGGCGGGATCGGCGGCGACCGAGAAGGGATCCATGAGGGGATGGCCGATCGCATCGGTGACGGGCGACCCCTCTCCGAGGAACACGCGGGCGGTGATCGCACCGCTCTCGGGATCGATGAGCACGAGGCCGGTCCCGCGGGCGCGGTCGTCCTCCAGCGCACGCCCCCGGCGGTCGGTGGTCCACGTGCCGCCGACCGCGACGACGATCGCCCCGGCCGGGGAGACGCCGGTGGCGACGGGCAGGACCGCCATGCCGAGGGGCGCGTTGAGGCCGGTGGTGAAGCGCGCCTTGACCATCGAGAACGTGCCGTCGGCCCCGATCAGGCAGCGGCTGATCACGCCCTCGCCCTCGAGCATCCCGTAGTCGCCGCGGGCGGAGTTCCCGATGTAGAGCGTGCGCCCGTCGGCGGCGAAGACCGCGCCGGAGGGCGAGTAGAACCCCTCGTAATCGAGCAGTTTCTGGCCCTGGGCGGACAGGGAGGGCGCGAAGGTCGACCCGAGGAGGAGGGTCGTAGCCGCAAGCGGTCGGGAAAGGGTCGTGCGCAGACGCATGGCGAGAGGGTATGCGGGAACGCCCCCGACCTGCAAAGGCGCAAACTCGGGGGCCGCCCGCGGGCGAATGCCGGTCGGGCTTGTCCCTGCGGGGGTTGCGGATAATGTCCCGCTCATGCGTGCCGTGCCGAAGCTCTACATTCGGCGGGGCTGCCCGTGGTGTCGGGAAGCCCGGGCCTTTTTTGTGAGCCATGGCGTCGAGCTGGAGCTCGTCGACGTCGACCGCAACCACGGCAACCTGGCCCGGATGATCGAGATCAGCGGGCAGTCGAAGACCCCGACCTTCGAGTTCGAGGATTTCATCGTGGCGGACTTCAGCGTCGACGAACTCCTCGACCAGTTGCGCGAACGGCCCGACATCCAGTCGCGGCTCGGCATCGCGGGCGAGGATCCGATGGGCTGAGTTTTTTCGGCTCGCTGGAGGCCGCGCCATCGGAAGACTGCGGCCTTCCATGAGCGAGGCCGGCACTCCGTTCTTCACCCCCACGCAACGGCGGCTGATCGGCTTCGCGGGCGGTCTGGCGGCGTTTCTCCTGAGCCTCGCGCTGCTGGCGCTGATCGTCGTCGTGCTGGGCCGGCTCGTCGGCACGTTCGCCAACGTCCTCTGGCCGCTCGCGGTGGCGGGGATCCTCGCGTTGATGCTCCGGCCGGTCGCGGGCGTGCTGGAACGCGGGCTGCGGGTGTCGCGCGTGGCGAGCGTGCTGCTCCTTTACCTGGCGGTCGCGGTGGTGTTGGCGGCGTTCCTCGTCATCGCCGTGCCGCAGCTCGCCCGGCAGGTCGTCGAGTTGATGGCCGCGGCCCCGGAGCTCTGGCGACGAGCCGGCGAGACGATCCGCGAAGCCTACCCGGGATGGATCGACCTCTACAATCGGGCGATGGAGAACGAGACCCTGCGCGCCCTCGCCGAGGGCGGCGCCGCCCGGCTCCAGAACTTCGCGATGGGCGTGCTCCCGGACCTGAAGGCCGCGGGCGGCACGGTGCTCGGGGCGGTCGGGTTCGTGACGAACCTCGCGATGGTGCCCATCTACCTCTTCTTCTTCCTCCAATCCGATCAGGAGCCGACCCGCAACCTCCGCGACTACCTGCCGTTCCTCAAGGAGGGCGCCCGGGACGACGTGGTCTTCCTCGCCCGCGAGTTCATCGCGATCGTCGTCGCGTTCTTCCGCGGGCAGTTGCTGATCGGGTTGATCATGGGCGTGCTGCTCGCGATCGGCTTCACGCTCGCCGGGCTCGAGTTCGGCGTGCTCTTCGGTCTGTTCGCCGGGCTCCTCAACGTGGTGCCCTACCTCGGCACGGTCCTCGGCCTCGCCGCAGTGGTGCCGACCGCCTACTTCCAGCCCGACGGGGGCCTCGCGACGCTCGGCCTGTGCCTCGGCGTCTTCGTGCTCGTCCAGGTGCTCGAAGGCTACGTGCTCACCCCGAAGATCATGGGGCGGCAGACCGGCCTGCACCCGGTCACGATCATCATCGCGATCTTCTTCTGGGGCACCGCGCTCAACGGGATCCTCGGGATGATCCTCGCGATCCCGTTGACCGCGTTCGCGGTGACGGTGTGGCGCCTGGCGAAGCGGAAGTACTTCGCGCACTGAGCGCGCGTCACCGCCGCCCCGCGTACTTCTCCAGAACGGCGATGACGTCGCGGAAGTCCGCCGGGAGCGGGGCCTCGAGCTCCAACCACCCGCCTCCGACGGGATGGGCGAAGGCGATCCGGGCGGCGTGCAACAGCACGCGCGGAGGACGCACGCCGAGGCGCGCGTCCTCCCGCCAGCCGTAGGTCTTGTCGCCCAGGACGGGATGGCCGAGCGCCTTGAGGTGGACGCGGATCTGGTGCGTACGGCCGGTGTGGATACGGCAGCGCAGGAGCGCGGCCGCGTCGCCGAAGGCCCGCTCGCGCTCCCAGTCGGTGTGCGCCGCCCGGCCCCGCTCGTCGGGGACGATCGTCATGCGATGCCGGTGGACGGCGTGCCGGGCGATCGCCTTGTGGATCGAGCCGGCGAGCAGGCCCGGCACGCCGGCGACGAGCGCGCGGTAGTCCTTCTCCAGCTCGCGCTCCGCGAAGGCCCGGGCGAGGCGACGGTGCGCCCGGTCGTTCTTGGCCGCGACGATGACCCCGCTCGTCTCGCGGTCGATCCGGTGGACGATCCCCGGCCGCTCGACGCCGCCGACGCCGCTGAGCCGGCCCGCGCAGTGCGCGAGGAGCGCGTGGACGAGCGTGTCGCCGCCGGTGCCCGCGCCGGGATGGACGACCATGCCCGGGGCCTTGTTCACGGCGATCAGGTCGTCGTCCTCGAAGAGCACGTCGAGCGGGATCGCGGCCGGTTCGAGCGCGGAGGGTTTCGCGCACGGGATCGAGAACGCGAGCACCGCGCCCGTCGACACCCGGTGGTTCTTCACGATCGGCGCGCCCGCGATCGCGACCAGCCCGTCGTCGAAGAGGCGCTGCACGGCGGCCCGGCTCATCTCCGGGAGGACCGCGCAAAGGATCTTGTCGGCCCGCTCGCGGCGGACGCCCTCGGGGACGACGTGGCTGCGCGGCGCGCCGGTGTTCACTCGGGGAGCGCGGCGGCGATCGCGTCGAGCTCGCCGAGCCAGCGCCTCCGGGCGGTCTCGTCGACGAGCGCGACCTCGAAGCCGTTGCGGGCGATGCGGACGAGTTCGCGCCGGGTGAAGCCGAGGTCGCGCGCGAGGGCGACGTACTCGTCGGTGAGCGTGTTGCCGAAGGAGAACGGGTCGTCGGTGCTCACCGTGCAGCGCACCCCGGCGTCGAAGAGCCGGCGGATGGGATGCTCGCCCATCGAGGGGACGACGCGGAGCTTCACGTTGCTGATCGGGCACACGTCGCAGGTCGCGTCGCGCTCGCGGAGCAACGCCACCACGGCGGGGTCCTCGACCGCGCGCACGCCGTGCTGGACGCGTCGGACGCCGAGCTCCTCGACGACCCGGCGGACGCTCTCCGCGCCGCCGAACTCGCCGGCGTGCGCCTTCGTCGTCTTGCCGGCGGCGCGGAGGTCGCGCCAGACGCGCGCCGTCCACGGCTGGAGTTCCCACGTCTCGACGCCGTGGAGGTCCACCCCGGCGAGCGATGCCCACCCGGCGAGCGACTCGATCACGGGGGCGAACTCCGGGGTGTGGTCGTTGCGGAGCATGCCGGTGAAGACGCGGACCTCCATCCCCGGAGGCGCGGCGGAGCGGATCGCGTCGATGATCTCGGGACCGGGCACGCCGATGAAGCGGGTCACCGGCAGGTGGAAGCTCGTCTCGACGTAGCGGACGTTCTGACGCGCGAGACCGCGGAAGATCACGGTCGCGGCCTCGTGGTAGCGGGCGGCGTCGGTGAACCAGAGCAGCGCGTTCTCCAGCAACGCGCCCTCGAACGCGGGAAAGCTCTTGTAGCGGAAATCCCCTGCCCACCACGGCGGCGGACCGTCGGTGAAACGTTCCGGGGCGACGCGCCGGAGGAGCTCCAGCGGGAGCGCGCCCTCGAGGTGGAGGTGGGTCTCCGTCTTCGGGAGCGCCTGGAGGAAGCCGGCGAGATCGGCATCGGGGGCTTCGGCCATCGGGGGGCTCAGCGGTCGCCGAGCAGGTGGTCGGGGTTGAGCCGGCGCAACGCCTTGGGGACGAAGAGGCCGTCCTTGCGGACGAGCTTCCCGTCGAACCAGATCTCGCCGCCGCCGTATTCAGGCCGCTGGATACAGACGATGTCCCAGTGCACCTGCGACCTGTTGCCGTTGCCGCAGTCCTCGTAGGCCTGGCCCGGGGTGAAGTGGAACGAGCCGGCGATCTTCTCGTCGAAGAGCGTGTCGCGCATCGGGGTGAGGATGTGCGGGTTGAAGCCGATGGCGAACTCCCCGATGGAGCGCGCCCCGGGGTCGGAATCGAGGATCGCGTTGAGCCGCGCGGTGTTGTTGGAGGTGGCCTCGACGATGCGGCCCTTGCGGAAGGCGAAGCGGATGTCGTCGAACGACGCGCCCTGGTAGACCGAGGGCGTGTTGTACTGCACGTGGCCCTCGACGCTGTCCTTGACCGGGCAGGAGAAGACCTCGCCGTCGGGGATGTTGCGGAGCCCGCCGCACATCCGCGCCCCGATGCCCTTGATCGAGAACGAGAGGTCGGTGCCCGGCCCGACGATGCGCACCCGGTCGGTCCGCTCCATGAGCGCGGCGAGCGCCTTCATCCCCGGTTCCATCCGCGCGTAGTCGAGCGTGCAGACGCGGAAGTAGAAGTCCTCGAAGGCCTCGGTGCTCAGCATCGCCTGCTGGGCCATCGAGGGCGACGGCCAGCGGAGCACGACCCACTTCGTGCGGCCGACCCGCCAGTCGAGGACGGGCCGCATCAGCCGGTTGGCGAGCCGGAGGCGGTCGGCCGGCACGTCGGAGGCCTCGAAGATGTTGTCGGCCCCGCGGATCGCGATGTAGGCGTCCATCTTCTTCATCCGGGCGAGCTCGAGCGAGGCCGCGAGCGAGTACTGGTCCTCCGTCGCCCCGCGCAGCAGCTCGCGGCCGATGCGGGCACGCTGGATCTGGACGTAGGGGATCGCGCCCCGGCCCCGGGCCGCGCGGATCAGCTCGATCACCATCGCGTCGGGGATGTCGTAGGCGTCGATCAGGACGCGCTCCCCCCGCCCGAGGGCGGTGGAGAAGCCGGTGAGGACCTCGGCCAGGCGGGTGAAGCGCGCGTCGTGCATCGCCTTGGAATCAGCGCGGGGGTTGCGCGGGCCAAGTCAAAAGCCCCGGTCGGCGCGCGGCGTCGATCCGGCGCTCGCGAAGCAGATCCGGGAGACCGCCTCCTCGAAGTCGCCCGCGCCGCTGAGGATCTCGATCTCGAGCCGGAGGTAGTAGAGGGGGACGGGGAACCGGCGGTCCGGCGCGATCCGCACCGAGTCCTTCTCGGTCGTCACCAGGAGCTCGAGACCGGCGGAGCGGGCGCGTTCGCCGATCTGGTCGAGTTCCTCCTCGCTGAAGCGGTGGTGGTCGAGGAAACGGCGGGCGTAGAGGAGGCTCGCGCCGAGGTTGCGGAGGAAGCTCTCGAAGCTCTCGGGCGTGGCGATGCCGCTGAAGGCGCCGATGCGTGCGCCCCGGAGGGCGGCGAGCTCGCGGCGCTCCGTGCCGCCGTGGAGCTGGAGGTACTGCGGGCGGTGGGCGCACTCGATCACGTCGATCCCGGGGTTGTGGCGTTCGACGAGGGCCTCGACCTCGACGTTGCGCCGGCCGTCGGACTTGGTGAGGAAGACGTAGGAGGCCCGCCGGATGTGCCGGATCGGCTCGCGAAGGATCCCGCGCGGCAGGAGGAAGCCGTTGCCGAAGGGGTTGGTGCTGTCGATCAGGAGGAGGTTGAGCCGACCCTTGAGCGCGAGGTACTGGAAGCCGTCGTCGAGCACGAGGGTGTCGCAGCCGAAACGGCGGATCGCGTAGGAGCCGGATTTGACGCGGTTGGAATCGACCAGCACGACCACGCCCGGGAGGTTGCGCGCGAGCATGTAGGGCTCGTCGCCCGCCGTGTCGGAATCGAGGAGGACGCTGCGGCCGTCGCTCACGACGCGCGGGGGCGGGGGCTCGCCTCCGGTCACGACCATCCGCCACCAGCGGCGCCAGAACGGTTCGGAGCGGCTCTTGTAGCCGCGACTGAGGATCGCGACCCGGCGACCCCGCTCCGAAAGCGAGCGGGCGAACTTCTCCACGACCGGGGTCTTTCCGGTGCCGCCGACGGTGAGGTTGCCGACCACGACGACCAGGCAGCCGAGGTGGTGGTCGTGGAGGATGCGGTTGCGGAACATCCAGAGGCGCAGCCGCACGATCGCGTCGAAGAGGTGCGAGAGCGCCCGCAGCAGGAGGCTGAAGAGCGCGGCCGCCCTGCCCTGCCGGCGGTCGAAGACGACGTCGACCGCGAACTGCTCGAAGGCGTCGAGCTTCTGTTTCAGGCGAGCGAACGGCATGGGCGAGGGACGAGGGCGAGGCGACGGACGCCGGGAAAGTGATGGTGGCGTTCCTCCTCCGAAGACGAGTCCATTTCTTCCCGCGGGCGGCCCGCGGGGTGCGATCAAAAGTGGTGGCTGCATCCTGCTGGCATGGGCCGCTGGTCCTTGGCGGAACCGAACCCCGCCACCACTTCCGATCGCGCCCCTGGTCGACCAACCGATGGCGTTCCGGGTCGAGGTCGGGCCCGGTCCTCTCCACTCCGTGCAATCTGCGCATTCCGCGGTTCATTCCGGAAAAGAACCGCGGAATGCGCGGAATGCGCAGAATCCGAGCGGGAGACGGTGGCTCGAGAGGCGATCGTCGGTAGGACCCAAGGCAGCATCCTGCTGGCATGGTTCGCTGGTCCCTGGCGGCACCGAACGCTGCCCCCACTTTCGATTACACCCGGGCCCGCGGTGCGGCGAGCTCACGGGTTGACGGGGCCGGTCGCTCCGCGCTTTGCTCGCCGGCTTCCCGATCCGCCATGTCCACCGCCGCCCAGTCCTACAAACTCTACATTCCCGGTCCGATCCAGGTGTCGGAAAAGACCCTGCGCGCGATGCAGGCGCCGATGATCGGCCATCGGAGCGCCGATTTCGTGGCCCTCTACCAGTCGATCCAGCCCGACCTGCAGGCGCTCTTCGGCACGCGCGATCCCGTGTTCCTGAGCACGAGCAGCGCGTGGGGCGTGATGGAGGGCTCGGTCCGCAACCTGACCCGGACGAAGGTGCTGAACTGCATGAACGGGGCCTTTTCCGACAAGTGGAACGACGTCGCCCAGCGCTGCGGCAAGGGCGCCGGCGCGCTCCGCTTGGACTGGGGCCGCCCCGTCGATCCCGAGGCCGTGCGCCGCGAGCTCGCCACCGGGGCCTACGACACGATCACCCTCATCCACAACGAGACCTCCACCGGCACGATGAGCGACCTCGCCGCGGTGATGGGCGTGGTGCGGGAGTTTCCCGGGGTGGTCTCGGTCGTGGACTGCGTGAGCTCGTTCACGGTGGTGCCGCTGCCCAAGGACGAGCTCGGGATCGATGTGCTCCTCACCGGCTCGCAGAAGGCCCTCGCGATGCCGCCGGGGCTCGCGCTCGTCAGCGTCTCCCATCGCGCCCTCGAGCGGGCGAAGTCGCTGCCGGATCGCGGCTACTATTTCGATTTCCTCGAGTTCCTCGCCAACCACGAGAAGGGCATGACGCCGAGCACGCCGGTGATCCCGTTGATCTACGCACTGCGTTCGAAACTCGAGGACATCCGCGCCGAAGGCGTCGAGCGGCGCCACGCCCGCCACGCCCGCCTGAACCGCAGGGTCCGCGAGTGGGGCTTCGCGGCCGGCTTCACCCTCTTCCCCGAAGAGCGCTTCGGCTCGATCTCCCTCAACTGCTTCGCCAACACCCGCAACGTCGACCTCGGCTTCGTCAACAAACACCTCAAGGCGAAGCACGGGCTCGTGATCGACGGCGGCTACGGGAAACTCAAAGGAAAGACCTTCCGCGTCTCCAACATGGGCGACGAAACCGACGCCTCGATCGACGTCCTCCTGGAGGCGCTGACCGACGCGTTTGCCAAGGCCCCGACCGCCGCGGCCTGAGCCTCCGCACGGGGCCGGGGCCGGGCGGAGCGGTGTGTCCCGATCCCTTCGGGATCGCCCGCGCGGGCCCGGCCACGGGGCTTGACAAGCCGGGGTGAAGCCACCTTCTCCCCGGGCCGACCGGCCGGCCGGCGGGGTTTCCCCCGGCTTCCACGGTCCCGTCCGCCGCCCGCCCGCATGAAGCAACTCATCATCGCCGAGAAACCCAGCGTCGCCGCCGACCTCGCCCGCGCCCTCGGGAAGGTCCCGAAGAACGGGGACGTGTTCGAGAACGACGAACTCGTGATCTCCTCGGCGATCGGGCACCTCGTCGAACTCGAGATGCCGGAGGACATCGACAAGAAGAAGTACGGCTTCTGGCGCCTCGAGACCCTCCCGATCATCCCCGAGACCTTCGGCCTCAAGCCGAGCGAAAAGACCAAGGAGCGTTTCTCCCTCCTCAAGAAGCTCCTCGCCCGCAAGGACGTCGCCGAGGTCGTCAACGCCTGCGACGCCGGCCGCGAGGGCGAGTTGATCTTCACCTACATCTGCCAGCTCGCGAAGAACCGCCACCCGGTGAAGCGCGCGTGGATGCAGACCATGACCACCGAGGGCATCCGCGCGGCGTTCAAGAACCTCCGCGACGGCGCGCAGCTGGCCGGTCTCGCCGACGCCGCCCGCTGCCGGAGCGAGAGCGACTGGCTCATCGGCATCAACGGCACCCGCGCGATCACCAAGCGCATGTTCGGCTCGCGCGCCGGCAACGTCGCCTCCGTCGGCCGCGTGCAGACGCCCACGCTCGCGATCGTCATGGCCCGCGAGCTGGAGATCCGCACCTTCGTGCCGCGCACCTACTGGCGCGTGACCGCGCGCTTCCGGATCGCCAAGGGCGACTACGAGGGCGTCTACCAGCGCCCGAACTTCAAGAAGGCCGAGGGCGACGAGCACGACCGGATCGACCGCCTCTGGGAGAAGCCCGCCGCCGAAACCGTGCTCGCGGCCTGCCGCGGCGGGCCCGTCGCCGCCGTCCGCGACGAGAGGAAGGCCGCCTCGCAGATCGCCCCGCGGCTCTACGACCTCACCACCCTGCAACGCGAGGCCAACAACCGCTACGGCCTGCCCGCCCGCCGCACCCTTCAGATCGCCCAGGCCCTCTACGAGCGGCACAAGGTCATCACCTACCCCCGCACCGACTCGCGCGCGCTGCCCGAGGACTACCTGCCCACCTGCCGGCAGACGCTCGGCGCGCTCGGCGGCGACCTCGCGCCCCACGCCGCCCGCGTGCTCGAAAACGGCTGGGTGCGCCCGAACAAGCGCATCTTCAACAACGCCCAGATCTCCGACCACTTCGCCATCATCCCCACCGGCGCCGCCGCCGGAAACCTCGATGAGATGGAAGCGAAGGTCTTCGACATGATCGCGCGGCGCTTCGTCGCGGTCTTCCACCCCGCCGCCGAGTTCGATGTCACGACCCGGACCACGACCGTCGCCCCGGGCCACGACTTCAAGACCGAGGGCAGGGTGCTCACCGCCCCCGGCTGGCTCGCGGTCTATGGACGGACCGTCGTGGAGGAGGACGGAAAGGAAAAGGACGCCAAGGCCCTCCCCGCCCTCTCCCCCGAGGATGCCGGCAGGGCGAAGACGTACGACGCCACGCTCCACGAGGAAACCACGAAACCGCCCCCGCGCTACACCGAGGCCACCCTGCTCTCCGCGATGGAGGGCGCCGGAAAACTCGTCGACGACGAGGAGCTCGCCGAGGCGATGAAGGAGCGCGGCCTCGGCACGCCTGCGACCCGCGCCGACATCATCGACGGCCTGATCCTCACCAAATACGTCGAGCGCCAGCAGCGCGACCTCGCGCCCACTCCGAAGGCCGAGCAGCTCCTCGATTTCCTCGCCGCCGTCGGGGCCGAGGCGTTGACGATGCCGCGCATGACCGGCGAGTGGGAGTACAAGCTCCGCGAGATGGAACAGGGCCGCTATCCGCGCGCAAAGTTCATGGCCGAGATCATCGAAGTCACCCGCGGCATCGTCGATCGCACGAAGAACTTCGAGGAGTCGGGCGACGACGCCCGCGTCTGCGACTGGAGCTCGCCCACCGACGGCAAACCGATGCTCGAGACGCTCCGCGCGTTCAAGTCACAGGACGGTCGCCTCACCGTCTACAAGGTCATCACCGGCCGGAAGCTCGAGGAGGCCGAAGCGCGCACGCTCGTCACCGAGGGCGAGATCGGCCCGCTCGAAGGCTTCGTCTCACCCCGCACCGGAAAGAAGTTCCCCTCCAAGCTCCGCATCGTCGACGACCCCAAGGAGGAGGGCCGCCGCAAGGTCGAGCTCGACTTCGGCAACAAGACCGACGTCGCCACCCTCGAACCCTTCTGGACCCACCCGAAGACCGGGGCCGAACTCTGCGAGGCCGCGACCAGCTACATCCTGCGCGAGCGCGAGGACGGCGCCTGGGCGCAGACCTTCAGCGTCCCGCGCCTGCTCTGCCAGAAGCCGATCGAACGCGCCCACGCGATCCAGCTCGTCGACGCCGGCAAGACCGAGCTGCTCAAGGGGCTCATCTCGAAACGCGGCCGGCCCTTCGACACGTTCCTCGTCCGCAACGGCGCGAAGTTCGCCTGGGAGTTCCCCCCCCGCGAGAAGAAGCCCGCGAAGGAGGGCGGCAAGGGCCGCCCGACCCGCGCTCGCAAGGAGGTCGATCTGTCGCAAGCGCGGGTGATCGGCCGCAGCACCGCCCACGACGGCGAGCTCCTCGAGACCGACGACGGCTACTTCGTCCGCAAGGACGGCGGCGACCGTTTGGTCTTCAAGATGAGCCGCACGATCTGCGGCCGCGAGATCCCCGCCGGCGAAGTCGCGCAACTGGTCGCGAAGGGACGCACCGGCCTGATCGACGGCTTCATCTCGAAACGGGGCTCCGCCTTCAGCGCCTACCTCGTCCTCTCCCCCGACAAGGCGAAGGCCGACTTCGAGTTCCCGCCGCGGTGAGCGCGTCGCAAACGCGCCCGTAGCCGCCACGTCACGAGGCCGACGAACCGGCTCGCCCCTCCATCGCCCACGCGGATGGACTGTGCCTCGTCACCTCGGCGGCCTCACGGCCCGGGCCCGACAAAACCGGACTTGTCGAAACCCGGGTGCTGTGCCAGTCGATCCACCCATGGATCAACCCCGGTCCGCCTCTTCGGAGACCTCCGCCTTCTCCCTCGCCCGATGGTTCAGCGCGGAAGTCCAACCCCACGAGCCCTTGCTCAGGGCATGGTTGCATTCCCGTTTTCCCACCCGCACCGATGTGGACGACCTCGTGCAGGAGTCCTACCTCAGACTCCTGCGGGCCCGGACCACCGGGCGCGTGCTCGACGTGCGGAGTTACCTGTTCCGGATCGCGCGACGTCGCGCCCGCCCCCGGGTGAGGGAAGAGGCGCGGGAGTCCCGGAAGTCGGCTGCCGGAACGGATGTCGATCGGATGGGTGACGGTGGCGCCGGCCGATTTTGTATTTGCCGGGAGAAGCGCGCCAAACGTACGGTCCCGCGCTTGGTGGCCGGCGCCCCGCCATCTTCGGCGGCCCGGCCCCTCGTCGAGCCGGCCCGCTCCTGCGGCCGCTCCCAACCGCAACGCCATGTCCACCAACGAAGCCAGTAATGATGCCGCGTCGGCCCCCGACGCCCCCAAGCCAGCCACCCCCGCGCCCGCCCGAGCCCCGTCCCGTTTCTACTCGCGGATGAATCGCGGATTCGCAGCCCCCGCCGCCAGCCCCGCCTCCGGCCCCACCGCCGAAGGTCTCACGGTCGAAGAGGCCGTCGCCCTCAAACTCAAGGACAACCTGCCCGTGCGCGCCACCGCCGGCGACGTCGCGGAATACACGCCCCGCGAATCCGAGGGCGGCGACGGTTTCCGCGAACACCGCGGCCGGGATCGTGACGATCGCGGCGAGCGCCGTGGTCGCGGCCGGGATCGCGATCGCGAAGGCGGTCGCGGCTCCCGTGGTGGCTTCGACCGCGAC
>DAIPIQ010000257.1:0-2929 GCA_036770745.1 Opitutaceae bacterium
AAAGTCATCAATAATAAGCTTCAACGGGGCCGCGCTCACGTGAGCGCGGAGAGGTATGCGGCGTAAGTGGCGAAAGGCGAACGTCGAATCGGAGGGTTTGCGAGCGGGTGGGCCGGTCGGGGCGCGGCGGGCCTCGACCGGCGTCGCTGGAGCGGCCAACTGGTTGGAGTACAAGGTGCGAGCGGTTTCCCGGAGGGGTGCGTCACCTCGCCGCTCGCGGCGCACGGGCTGTCAAAGAAGGCGCGGTTCCACGCGAGGTCCTGGTTACACGACGTAACAGGGCGGGTCGACCTTGATGTAGCTCTGGCCGAGCGCGGTGATGATCCGCTCACCGCGCGACTCGGACGGACCCAGCGCGATGAAGAGCACCTGGTCCTCGTCGCGGTGGATCAACGCCCGGAGCCGGCTTTCGAAGTCGATCTTCTCCGCCGCGGTGAGGTCGCATTCGAAGACCGAGAGCTGGAGGTGCAGTCCGTAGTCCTTGCAGGTCTTGAAGACCCTGCGCAGTCGCTTCGGATTCCGGATGTCGTAGGTGACGATGTAGTTGGTGCGCATCGGGGGCGGCTCCGGGCGGGAGCGTGCGGCGTGGGCGGCGGGTTCAGCGGGTGGTGAAGGGCACGTAGCGCTCGATCTCGCCGGTGAGGGTGCGGGCGAGCAGGCGGAACTGGAGCTCGATCGCGCGGCGGTAGCTGACCTTGTAGTCGAAAACCGGATGCGTGATGGTGTCGCTCATGCGCTTCTCGTAGGCGAAGAGGAAGCGCTTGCGCCCGTCGGCGGAGAGGTTGACGGCGTCTCCCGCGCGGACGAAGTCGCCCGGGCCGAGCATGCGGTTGTTGATCGTGGTGAGGACGGCGGAGTCGGCGACGAGGGGACGGAACTCCTCCATCAGGTCGAGGGCGAGGGAGGGGCGGCCGAAGCGGGGCTGGTGGAAGAAGCCGACGTAGGGATCGAAGCCGACGGCGCAGGCCGCGATCGTGCAGTCACGGGCGAGCAGGCTGTAGGCGAAGGAGAGGAGCGCGTTGACCGGATCGCGGGGCGGGCGGCGGTTGCGGCGGGAGAAGTCGAAGGCGAACTCGCGTTGCACGGCGCGTCGCTCCTCCTCCGGGGCGGTTTCGAGGCCCGGGATGTCGTCGTTTTCCTCCGAGCCTTTGATCATGCCGGAGAAGTTTCGGAAGTAGTGGAGCGCCGCAGCGCCCTCGATGCCGAGGAGGGTTGCGTGGCTGCCGGCGGCAAGCGCGGCCGAGGCGGCGTGCTTGAGGGCGCGCAGCGCGACGGGCGGCGGCTCGACGTGGTTGCGCATGAGGAGGGTGCGCTGGTTGCGGATCTTGCCGTAGACGAAGAGGCGGGCGAGGGGCAGGGCCTGCGCGGGCTCGCCCGCCCGCTGAAACTGGCGGATGCGGGTGAAGACGTTGGTGAGGCCGTGGCCGCGCGTCAGGCCGTAGAACCAGCCGCCGAGGGAGAAGTAGGAGACCGGGATGTCGCGCTCGCAGAGCGTCTGCACGAGCGCGGTCGAGAGGGAGGCCGGCCCGAAGATGGCGAGGTGGTGCAGGTCCTTGATGTGGACTTCGGCGAGCGTGCCGCCCTTGTCCTTGACCACGACGACCTCGCCCTTCTTGAGCACGCTCACGCCGGGCGTGTTCACGTAGAGGGCCTTGGCGTCGACGTCGGGCGCGATGAGGCGGCGGACGGCGCCGACCAGGGCGGGGCGGGGTGGGGCGGGCTCGGGATAGGCGTCCCACGAGGGTTCGTCCGCGGTGAGGGCCTCGGCGAGCGCGTCGGTCCCGGCGGTCGCGGCGGCGTCGAGGTCGAAGCCGGGCAGGCCCGGTTGCGATTCGTCGGGCGGCTCCGGGTCCGGATCGCCACGGAGCAGGCGCGTCTCGTCCGGGAGGCAGACGGAGACGAGCGAACAACGCGGGCACTTCGGTGAATGGTCGAGGGGCGGCGGGATGGGACCGCGGGCGCAGGTGCGGGCGAGGGTCACCGTGCGGCGGATCCAGTCCTCGTCTCCCGGCGTGAGGACGAGGCGGACCCGCTGGCGGGTCGCGCGGTAGTAGACGACGCCCTCGTCGCAGGCGTAGCCGTTCTCCCGGAGGAGCAGGATCTGCAAGCCGAGCTGCATGCGATCGGCGTCCCAGAGGTCGGGACCGCCGCCGTCGGCGCCCTCGCGCGGTGCGCCGGTCTTGTATTCGACGGGTCGGACCACGCTCACGGCGCGCGGGGCGGCGAAGAGCGGCAGGTCTCCGGGGTCGGGTGGCGCTGCGGTGGCCTCGAGGGTGGCTTCGACGAGATCGAGCCTGGCGATCACTCCGAGGGTCTCGCTGCCGAGCATGACGCTGCGGGAATGGATGGTCTCGCCGGTGCGCGACGATTCGTCCGCGGGCGGCGGTCGCGGGGCGGCTGACGAGCCGGCCGGATCAGGCTCCGCGGGATCGCCCTCTGGAGCGTCGGCGCCCGCCGCCTGTCCGCCCTCGTCGGCGCCCTTTTTCTTTCCGGCTTCGGGTAGGGCGCCACGGCCGCCGTCGACGCGCTTGTGGTCGGCCGCGCCGCGCCGCGTATCCGCATTGTGGACGAACACGCCCTCGACGTGCTCGTAGAAGAAGAGGCGCGGGCAGTAGACGAACTCGTTGAGCATGCGCGCGGGGAGCAGGTCGGCGGGGCGGTCGGCGGGGTTGCTCATGGGTGCGCGTGGGGTTCGCCTGGTTTCATCGGCGGGCGGCCCTCCCGCCGTAGCCGTCGGCGCGAGGAGCAGGTGGCCGTGTTCGTCGGAGCCGGTTGGATCTCCGCGCAGGGACATCCGCGGGTGGACCGGGCGGCGTGTGCGAGGGTTGAAACCGTCCGGGGCATCCGGCCGCCTACGTCCCTGCGCGCACGAAACCGAGCGGGCCGCGGCCCGCCCGGAGTTTCAGGGAGGAGCGAGCTCCCAGACTCC
>DAIPIQ010000005.1:0-39340 GCA_036770745.1 Opitutaceae bacterium
AGGTGCGGCTCGAGGTCCACACCCTAAAGAACGCCGATTCCGCCCCGGATCTTCCAGCGATCGGCGGGGAATCCGGCGCTCCCCGCTATTTTTTGCGGTAGGCGGCCGAGACCTGTCGGCAAGCGATGATCCAACAAACCGCCCGGAGGTCGGGCTGCACCTTCACCGAGGACGTCCGGCTTCTCGCTGCTGAAATGGCCGCACGTACCCTGGCGCGGGCTCGACGCCGGGGGTGGTGTTCCGCTTCGGCGGATTCCGAGGCGCGAGGACTCCCCTCAATCCGACCCTGCGGTGGCGATCCGAGCGGGCGTCGTGAGGTGGAACGCGCCGAGCAGGTTGGCCTTCAGGTAGGCCGCCGCGACGAACCCGCACCCGCCGACGCCCCAATCGACGCCGTAGGAGTTGCGGAATGTGAAGACGAGGCTCGCGGGGTTTCCGTCGGTGCAGCGGTAGCCGACCAGCGTGACCGCGTGGCCCGGGCCGTCGCGCGGTTGCTGGCGGGCGAGCAGGTGGTTGCCCTCGAGGGTGCGCCAGTGCGGCCAGCGCAGGCCGACGACGACGGGGGTGCCGGCGTTGAGGGCCTGGACGATCCTCGGGAGGACTTCGTCTCCATCCGTTCGATACCAGACTGGAACAAGGTCGCGCCGGGCGGCGGCCTCGGCGACCGCTCCGGGGGAGGGTTGGATCCGTTCGACCGGAATCCCGAAGGTGTTGGGCATGCTCGACTGGCGGGGGATCCCGAACGCCTGGAGCGCGGAGACGACTTCGCGGAAATGGAAGCCGTTGTCGGTCGCGATCCCCGGATGGAGCTCGCGGACCGCCCAGAGCAGGAACTCCTCCGAGAGCGTCTCGGCGCGGCCCTGCGCGCGGGCGTATTCGAACTCCACGGCGCTCACGAGGGCGAAGATGCTGCAGCTCGGCCGCCGCCCCTGGTCCTTGAAGATCAATCCGTAGTCCGCGTAGCGCGGACGAAGGTCCACCTCGCGGTGGAGTTGGACGCGGGCGGGAGCGCGCTCCGCGGGGTCGGCCGGCTCCGGGGCGGCGGCCTGAGCCGCGCGCCGGGCGAGTATTTCGCCCTGGGCTTGTGCCAGCGCCCGTCGTTCTTCCGCGACGGCGGCCCGCCAGGTCGCGGCGCGTGCGGGATCGAAGTCGAAGCGCGCCCGCAGCTCCGCAGGCAGGGTGGCGAGATCGAGCTGGGCGATGCCGTCGGCGTGGAAGATCGTCACTTCGCCCGGAGTGACCTCGCGTACGCGGACGTCGTCGAACGTCCTCGATCCCACGACCCAGCGCTCCTGCGCGCCGAGGGTGGCGGCGAGGATCGAGCCCGCGCCGATCCATCCGAGGGCTCGTCGGGAGAGGGTGCGCACGCCTGCGTCCATCGACCGCGGCGGCTCCGGGGTTGAGCTCCAGCGGACGGTTGCAACCCGGCGCCCCGCGTGACTCGCTCGCGGCATGTCGCTCGTCACCGAGGTCTTCGCGTGGACGCTGCTGGCGCTCGGCGTGGTGCTGGGGGTGGCCGGCGTCATCCTGCCGGTCCTGCCCGGGCCGCTGCTCCTGGTCCTGGCGGCGATCGCCCACAAGCTGATGCTCCCGCAACACCTTTCCTGGGGGATGATCGTCGCGCTGGGCGTCCTCGCGGTGCTGGAGCGGCTCGCGGATTTCGCGGGGACGATCGCCGGCGCGAAGTGGATGGGCGCTTCGCGCTGGGGACTGATCGGCGCGGTCGTCGGCGGCGTGTTCGGGATCTTCTTCCTGCCGATCGGGATCTTCGTGGGCCCGATCCTCGGGGCCTTCCTCGGGGAGTTCCTCGTGGCGAAGCGTCAGACCCGCGAGTCGGCGCGGGCGGGCTTCGGGGCCGGCGTGGGCGCCGGGGTCTCGACGGTCGTTCGCCTGATGATCGCGCTCTTCATGGCGTTGCTGCTCCTCCTCGACCTCGTGTTCTTCGGGGCCGGGCGGGCCCCGTCTTCATTCGAGGACGGTGATGCGCCCGCCGCGGTCGAGCCGCCCCGACTTTGACTCGTTCACGTAGTTCTGGCCGAAGCAAACCTCGCCGTCTCCATCGCGTCGATACGTCGCGAGGGTCCGCAGCGGTTCCCGTCCGCGCTCCGCCGTCGCCTGGTCGGTGGTGGTGACGATGCAGCGCCCGCAGGGGCCGGCCGCGCGGAGGACGCAGTCGCCGATGCGGATGCGCCGCCAACGGTCCTCGGCGAAGGCCTCGCAGCCGGTCACGACGAGGTTGGGGCGGAAGCGGTCCGTGGGGACGGGGACCTCGAGCCGGCGGTTGAGATCGGCGAGCGAGGCCTCGGCGACGACGAGCAACGGGAAGCCGTCGGCGAAGGAGACCTCGTCGCCGGACCGCGCGGCCCGGCGCACCGGGCGGGCGTAGTCCGGGGCCGCGGTCACCAACCGGGCGGGCCGGCCAAGGAAAGCCTCGAGCCACGCCGCGACCGACTCGCCGAGGTCGAGGGCGCGGACCGTGTCCTTCCAGACCGTGACCTCGCGCGGGGCCGCGCGGGGGCCGGGCGGCGGGACGACGATGCGGCCGACCCCCTCGGTCTCGAGGGCGAGGGCCGGGCCTTCGATCGAGGCGCGGAGCAGGGCGAGGCGGGGTTGGGTGCGCTGGGTGAGGAACACGCCGCGATCGTCCACGATCATCCAGCGGCGGTCGCCGACGAGGCCGTAGGCGTCGAGGTCGGCGGTGGGAACCTCGAAGCCGCGGCACGACTTCACGGGGTGAAGGTGGAGCGAAGCGACCGCGGGCTCCATCCTACGTGCTGGATTCGGGCGAGGTGTCGCGCCGGCGCGTCAGCGCCTCGACGACGTTGGGCGGGCAGAAGGGGGCGATGTCGGCGCCGTAGCGGCTGACCTGTTTCACGAGGCGCGAGCTCGTGTAGCTGTAGGCGTCCTTGGTCATCACGAAGATCGTCTCGATCCCGGAATCGAGGTGGCGGTTCATCAGGGCCATCTGGAACTCGAACTCGAAGTCGGAGAGCGCGCGCAAGCCGCGGATGATCGCGACCGCGCCGCGCCGGCGGGCGAACTCGACGAGCAGGCCGTTGAACGAATCGACCTCGACGTTGCCGAAGCGCGTCACGTTCTCCTCGATCAGGCGCACGCGTTCGGCGACCGCGAAGAGCGGTCCTTTGCCGGGGTTCGAGGCGACGCCGATGATGATCCGGTCGAAGAGGCGCGAGGCGCGCGCGACCACGTCGAGATGACCGTTGGTCACGGGGTCGAACGTGCCGGGATAGATGCAGATTCTCATGGGTCGTCGAAGTCGTCCGCGCGGATCCTCCGGGTCGCGGGCGCGGGAGGAATATCCTTTAGGTTTGTGGGTGTTTTGCATCGCCTTGGCAACGCCGGCATGAATCCGCCCAACCTCCTCACCCTCTCCCGCGTGCCGCTGATGTTCCTCATCGTGGCGCTGCTCTACGCGGGGTGGGTGGGGGCGGCGTCGCTGGCGTTCGCGCTTTTCGTCGTCGCCGGGGTGACCGACTTCCTCGACGGCCACCTCGCGCGCAAGCGGGGGCAGGTCTCCGGTTTCGGCAAGTTGATGGACGCGGTCACCGACAAGGTCTTGCTCCTCGGGATCATGATCGCGCTGGTCGATCAGAACCGGATCCCGCTGCCCGATCCGTGGCCGGTGTTCCTCGTCCTGCTCATCCTCGGTCGCGAGTTCCTGATCACCGGCCTGCGGCTGGTCGCGGCCTCGAAGGGCGTCGTGGTTTCCGCCGATCGCGGGGGAAAACAGAAGACCGTGACGCAGATCCTCGCGGTGGGGGCCGTCCTCCTCGCGGAGGCCGTCCGGGTCGACCTCAATGTCTGGACCGCCACGGATCTCTCGGGGCCGGCGGGCTGGCTGGAGACCGCGGGGCTGGCGGTGTTCCTGTTGTCGGTGGTCTTCACCCTCAGCTCGGGCGTGCGGTATTTCCGCAAGTACGCCTCGCTCGTCATCGAGGATTGAGGCGTTCCTTCCCCACCGATGGTGCAACAACCGGCATGGACGCGGTTCCTCCCTGAAGCGCTTGTCGTCAACCTCGCGACGCTCGGCTGGCTCGGTCGTCTCCCGGCGCCGGGCACGTGGGGGAGCGCGGCCGGGCTCGTCTGGTTCACCGTCGTCTGCGTCCCGGCCGGGCCGATCGTGTCGGCGATCCTGAGCGTCGGCATCCTCTACCTCGCGTTCGCGTTGTGCGGCGAGGCGGAGTTCCGGATGCGCAAGGTCGATCCGGCCGAGGTCGTTCTCGACGAGTTCGCGGCGATGCCGCTCGTGCTGATGGGCTCGTGGGATGTCCTTGCAACGGGCGAGGCGTGGTTCGTCTTCGTCCTCGGTTTCGTGCTCTTCCGCTTCTTCGACATCGTGAAGCCGCTGGGCATCCGCAGCCTCCAGCGTTTTCCGGGTGGCATCGGCGTGTTGCTCGACGACGTGGCCGCCGCACTGGCCTCGCTCCTCGTGCTGCAGATCATCGTGCGGCTCACGCCGGTGATGACGTGGCTCGCGCAGGCGCGGGGCTGAGCCGGGCGCGCTTCAGTCCTTCAACCCGGCGAGGTGGCGGAGGGCGTGGGAGTAACCGGGGAGGCCGAGCCCGGCGATCACCCCGAGGCACGCGCCCGCGGTGAACGAGCGGTGGCGGAACTCCTCGCGGGCGTGGACGTTGGAGATGTGGACCTCGATCACCCGCAGGCCGGAGCCCGCGATCGCGTCGCGCAGGGCGATGCTCGTATGGGTGAGCCCGCCGGGGTTGAGGATCGCTCCGGCGACGCCGGCCTCGGCGAGGCGCCCGAGCTCGTCGATCAACGCGCCCTCGTGGTTGGACTGGAAGAAACACACCCGGACGCCGAGCACCGCGGCCTCGCGCTCCAGCCCGGCCTGCAGGTCCGCGAGGCTCGCGGCGCCGTAGACGGAGGGTTCGCGTTTTCCGAGGCGGTCGAGGTTGGGTCCGTTGAGGATGGCGATGGTTTTCATGCGAGAAGGAGCGTTCAAAGCGGGTTGTCCGTGCCGAGGAACTCCCACGGCAGCGCGAAACGCGTCGCGACCTCCTCGGCGAGCGCCTGCACCCCGAAGACTTCGGTCGCGTAGTGGCCGCAGGCGTAGAGGTTGAGGCCGAGCTCGACGGCGGCGGTGAAGCAGTGCTCGCGCAACTCGCCGGTGACGAGCGTGTCGACGCCCGCCGCGCGCAGCGCGCCGACGGCGGAATGGCCGGCCCCGCTCACGATCGCGACGGCGCGCGGCTCCGCGGCCCCGTGTTCGATGGCGACGACCCGCGGGAAGAGCGCGCGCAACCTCCGGGCGAGCTCCGGTCGGTCCGGCGCGCGGTGGGTGATCACCCCCACGTCGCGGCCCTCGAAAGGGAGGAAGCTGCGGGCGACTTCGAGGCCGAGGCGGCGGGCGAGCAGGGCGTTGTTTCCCAACTCGGGATGGGCGTCGAGAGGGAGGTGGGCCCCGTAGACCGCGAGGTTGGCCTCGAGGAGCAGGGAGAGCCGGCGGCGGTTCAGGCCGGTGAAGGGGATCGGCGGATCCCAGAACATCCCGTGGTGCACGATCAGGAAGTCCACCCCGGCGGTGCGCGCGCGGGCGAACGGGTCGAGGCCGGAGTCGACCGCGGCGCCGATCCGGGTCACCGTTCCATCGTTTTCGAATTGGAGCCCGTTGAGGGCCCCCGGGTAGTCGGGGTGGCCCGGCAGCCCGAGGCGTTCGTCGCAGTAGCGCACGATCTCGTGGAGGTTGCCGGCGGCAGGCATCGATGGGGAGAAAACCCCGGCGCGGAGCAGGCGGCGAGCGTCTTCCTCGGACGGGTGGCGGACGGGCATGGAGGATCCTGCTCAGAGCCCAAGAATCGCATCAATCGTTGAACGGACGGAAGGCGAGGGCGTTGCGCCGATCTGTAAAAACGCGGTGACTTGACTCGATTTTTCCGGGTGGCAACTACCGCCGCACTTTCAACGAGGGGCGTGGATTGCCTCGCGGTGAGGGCTCGGGAAACCGGCCCTTCCGCAGCAAGACGCGCCGCTCGCTCCGGGTGGGCGACTGCCCCGCGCACCTGGAATCCGAGAGGATCCAACCAATGACGAACATCCCTTTTGGCATGCAGCAGGCAGCGGCGTCCCCGGGCGGGCGCTGGCATCGATGGGTGGCGCTGGCTTTCGGGCTCGGCGCGCTCGCGTTCTCCGGGCCGGCGGCCGCCTCGGGCGGGCAGTCCGTGGGCGGGATCGACACCGAGACCTTCCTCGATGCGATCTCCCAGGTCGAGACCGGCGGGAATCCCCGGGCCGTCGGCAAGAAGGGTGAGCGCGGGATGTACCAGTTCAGCCGCCAGACGTGGCACCAGCATTCGAGGCGGTCCTTCCACGATGCGCACAATCCCGCGGTCGCGCGGGCCGTGGCGCAGGCGCACTTCGAGTGGCTCGTCCAGGGCTTCCAGCGCAACGGCCGCCAGCCCAGTGCCTACCTCGTGGCCGCCGCTTGGAACGCCGGTCTCTCGCGCACCCTGACCGGGCGGCTGCCGTCTTCGACGCGCAGCTACGCCCAGCGGGTCACCAATCTCGTGGGCGCCCATCCGCCGCGGCAGGTCGCGCAGGCGCCGCGGTACTTCGTCGCGGTCGCCGAATAGGCGGCGGTCAGACGTCGTAGTAGAGACAGAACTCGTAGGGGTGCGGCCGCAGGCGCACCGCGTCGTATTCGGCGCGTTTCATCGCGATGAAGTTCTCGATGAAGTCCTTCGTGAAGACATCGCCGCGGGTGAGGAATTCGTGATCGTCCGCCAGGGCCTCGACGGCCCCGCGGAGGGAATCGGGGACCTGCGGGACGCGGGCCAGCTCTTCGGGGGGCAGGTCGTAGAGGTTCTTGTCGAGCGGTTCGCCCGGGTGGATCTTGTTGAGGATGCCGTCGAGGCCGGCCATCAGCTGCGCGGCGCAGGCGAGGTAGGGGTTCGCGGAGGGGTCGGGCGTGCGGTACTCGATGCGTTTCGCCTTCGGGCTGCCGGAGTAGGTCGGGATCCGGATCGCGGCCGAGCGGTTGCGGGCGGAGTAGGCGAGGTTGACCGGGGCCTCGTAGCCGGGGACGAGCCGCTTGTAGGAATTGTTGGTGGGGTTGCAGATCGCGCAGAGGGCGGGCGCGTGCCGCAGGATGCCCCCGATGTAGTGGAGCGCGAGTTCGCTGAGTCCCGCGTAGCCGTTGCCCGCGAAGAGCGGCCTGCCGTCGCGCCAGAGCGACTGGTGGGTGTGCATCCCGGAGCCGTTGTCGCCGAACAGCGGCTTGGGCATGAAGGTGGCCGTCTTCCCGTGCTTGTGCGCGACGTTCTTCACGACGTACTTGTAGAGCGCCATCTTGTCGGCGGTGCGCAGGAGGGTGTCGTAGACGATGTCGATCTCCGCCTGCCCGGCGGTCGCGACCTCGTGGTGCTCCCGCTCGATCCCGATGCCGAGCGCCTGCATGGTGAGGATCATCTCGTTGCGCACGTCGACGAGCTTGTCGGCCGGGGCGACCGGGAAATAGCCCTCCTTGTGACGGATCTTGTATCCAAGATTCGGTGACCCGTCCGCCTCGCGCTCGCGGCCGCGGTTCCAGACCCCCTCGATGGAGTCGACCTTGTGGAAGGCGGAGTTGGCGGTCGCGTCGAAGACCGCGGAGTCGAAGATGAAGAACTCGGCCTCGGGCCCGAAGAAGGCCGTGTCGGCGACGCCGCTCGCCTCGAGGCAGGCTTCGGCCTTCTTCGCTATGCCCCGCGGGTCGCGCTCGTAGACCTCGCGCGTCAGCGGATCGTGGACGTCGCAGGTGAGGCTGAGCGTGGGGTGGGCGGCGAAGGGGTCGAGGAACGCGGTCGCGGGGTCCGGGATCACGAGCATGTCGGAGGCGTTGATCACCCTCCAGCCGCGGACGCTGGAACCATCGAAGCCGAGACCGTCCTCGAAGACGGCCTCCGTCAGTTCGTTGGTCGGGACGGCGAAATGCTGCCACGTGCCCGCGATGTCGCAGAGCTTGAAGTCGACGATCTTGACGTGGTTCTCCTTGGCGAAACGGATGACTTCTTGCGCGTTCATGGGGCGTCGCGGGATGCGGGATGCGGGTGGGGAGGGCCTTCGGTCGGTACCGTCGCGGCCCCCGGTCGCGAGCGAGCGTCGCGAGCGGGTGGGGGCGAGGCCAGCCTATTGGCGTGGAGGATTCACGCGGCGCCGTTTCCGAGGATCTCGATGACGACGGCGGTCGTGTTGTCGCGGCCGGAGTTTTCGACCGCCTCGCGGACTAGTGCGGGGGCGAGGGCGTCGGCCGGCGTCTCCGCGCCGAGCAGCTCTCCGAGGCGTCGGTCCCAGATCCCGTCGACGATGCCGTCGGAGCAGATCAGGAAGCGATCGCCCGGGTTGAGGCCGACGGCGCCGATGTGTGGATCGAGGAACTGGTGGCCGGCGCCGAGGGCCTGTTGGAGGGAGCTCCGACCCGGATGGGTGCGGGCCTCGCGCTCGTTGAGCCGGCCCTGGCGCCGCAGCCAGCCCACCTGGGTGTGGTCGTGGGATACCTGGGCGAGAGCCCCGGCCTTGGGCAGGTAATAGATCCGGCTGTCCCCGACGTGGCCGAAGAACATCCACTCCGGCGTGAACCACCCGAGGCTGAGGGTGGCGCCCATCCCGGAGCATTCCTCATAGCTGCGGCCGAGGTTCGAGAGTTCGTCGTGGATGGAGGCGAAGACCTCTCCGAGGATGTCCTGAAACCCGGAGCTCATCCCGCCGGCGGAGAGCCGGAAACTGCGCGGGAGCAGCTTGGCGATCTTTTCCACCGCGAGGCGGCTGGCGTACTCGCCGAGGTTGGCGCCGCCCATGCCGTCGCTCACCGCGAAGACGAAGTCCGCCTGGGCGAAACCGGCGGCCCCGGTCTTCCCGAGGTATTGGACGGTCCTCCCGTCGAAGGTGAGCGCGAGGAACGCGTCTTCGTTGTTCTTCCGGAACCGTCCGCGGTCCGTCATGCCGGACCAACGGATGGAGCGGGCGGGCGGGGAAGCGATCGGGGTCGGTGCGGCGGGTGTCATGCGGGGTCGGGCGGAGGCGGCTTGGGACCGGGGGGTGCGCTGCCGTCGAGGATCGTCGCGAACTCGAAATCGATCAGGCAGAACCGCCCGTCGGCGAGGCGGTAGGTGATGTTGCGCAGGTAGGGATCTTCGTGGCGCACCCCGAACGCTTCGAGTTCGTGGTAGAGCGCGCGGATCCGCTCCTCGGGCAGGTGGTCGACCCGGCGCCCGCAGTTGCTCGTCACCAGCTTGAGCGCGTCCGGCTCCGCCTCCAGAACGCGCGGGACGAAGTCGCAGCCCCGGCCCTCGAGGTAACGGAGGACGCGCACTTCGTTCTCGAAGCGCTCGCGGGCCTCGTGGCCGCGGAAGGTCTTGTGGACGCGGCCGTCGTAGCCGATCCGGACGAGGGCGCGCCGCGTGTCTTTGACGTCATGCATGCGCGACGCGATCGAGTTTCCGGCGGCCCGAGGCGGGTGCAAGCCCGCGGGCGGGGGGACCCCCGGCGGCCTCGGATTCCGGGGCGGTTTTCGCCGAATTCCGTTCTGGCATTGGCATGTCGATTGCTTGAATGATCGGCGCTCCCGGCCTGCTTCCCGCGGCTCGATTCCCCTCCGCGTGTCCGGTCCCCGGGGCAAAGAAAAACCTCACGAACATGGCGAAACTGAAACTGGAATACATCTGGCTCGACGGGTACCAACCGGTGGCGAACTTGCGCAGCAAGACGAAGATCATCGATGGTGACGCGGCCAAACTGAAACTCGAAGACCTCCCGATCTGGGGCTTTGACGGCAGCTCCACGATGCAGGCCGAAGGGCGCAGCTCGGATTGTCTCCTCAAACCCGTCGCGCTCTACCCGGATTGCACCCGGAGCAACGGTTTCCTCGTGATGTCGGAGGTGCTCCTGCCCAACGGCGACCCGCACCCCTCCAACAGTCGCGCGCTCATCCCCGACGACGAGGGCACGTGGTTCGGCTTCGAGCAGGAGTATTTCCTCTTCAAGGACGGTCGGCCGCTCGGCTTTCCCGAGGACGGCTTCCCCGGCCCGCAGGGTCCGTACTACACGGGCGTGGGCTACAAGAACGTCGGCTGCGTCGCCCGCAAGATCGTCGAAGAGCACCTCGACATCTGCATCGCCGCCGGAATCAACCACGAGGGCATCAACGCCGAGGTCGCCAAAGGCCAGTGGGAGTTCCAGATCTTCGGCAAGGGCTCCAAGAACGCGGCCGACCAGATCTGGGTCGCCCGCTACATCATGCTGCGCCTCTGCGAGAACCATGGCATCGACATCGAGTGGCACTGCAAACCGATCCGCGGGCCCTACAACACCCCGCTGGACTGGAACGGCTCCGGCATGCACACGAACTTCTCCACGAAGTTCATGCGCGAGGTCGGCGGCAAGTCCTACTTCGAGGCGCTCATGGCCGAGTTCAGCAAGAACATGAGCGAGCACGTCGCGGTCTACGGCCCGGACAACCACTTCCGGCTCACCGGCCTGCACGAGACCCAGTCGATCGACAAGTTCACCTATGGACTGGCCGACCGCGGGGCCTCGATCCGCGTGCCGCACAGCTTCATGAACAGCGGCTACAAGGGCTACCTCGAGGACCGTCGTCCGAACTCCGCCGCCGACCCCTACCTGGTCGCCGGTCGGGTGCTGAAGACGATCCAGGCGGTGCCCACGAAGTAACGCCGCGGTCCGGATTCCATCTCTCCAAGCGTCACCCTTGCGGGGGTGGCGCTTTTTCTTTCCGGCCACCTCCGCAAGGCCGGTCCGCGAAGAGAAAAGGCGCGACCTGGTCGGCCGCGCCTCGCGCTCGCGTCGCCCGGTCGGGACCGGGCGGACCGCTCACTTGATGATCATGTCGTCGACCGTACGTCCGCCGGGGATCATCGGGAGAACGTGCTCGGTGTAGGGCACGATCACGTCGAGGACGTAGGGACCGTCGTGGTCGAGCATCTCCTGGATGGCGGCGCGGAGGTCTTCACGACGGTGGACGCGACGCGCCTTCACGCCGAAGCCCTCGGCGATCTTCACGAAGTCCGGATAGATGCCGCCGAGGTTCTCCGGGGTGCCGATGTTGGAGGCGTCGCCGAGGATCGTGTGGCCGCGCACGCCCTGGTAGAAGCGGTCCTCCCACTGCACGACCATGCCGAGGTGCTGGTTGTTCAGGACCATCGCCTTCGCGGCGATCCCCTCGATCTTGGCGGTGGCCAGCTCCTGCACGTTCATCACGAACGAGCCGTCCCCGTCGATGTCGATCACCTGCTTGTCGGGGAAGGCGACCTTCGCGCCGATCGCCGCCGGATAGCCGAAGCCCATCGCGCCGAGCCCGAGCGAGGAGACGAAGGTGCGCGGCTTGTTGAAGGTGCAGAACTGCGCCGCCCACATCTGGTGCTGGCCGACGCCGGTCGTGATGATGGCGTCGCCCTTGGTGAGCTCGTTGAGGATCTGCAGCGCCTCCTGCGGGAGGATGTGTCGGCTCGGCTCGTAGGAGAACGGGTAGTCGCGCTTCCACTCCGCGATCTGGGCGTGCCATTCGGCGAAACCCGGCGTCTTGAAACGGTTGGCCTCGATGAGGGCGTTGAGGCGCGCGAGGGCGTGCTTCACCTCCGAGACGATCGGGTGCTTGACGAGCTTGTTCTTGTTGTGCTCCGACGCGTCGATGTCGATGTGCACGATCGTCGCCTTCGGCGCGAACTTCGTGACCTCGCCCGTGATGCGGTCGTCGAAACGGGCGCCGAGCGTGATGAGCAGGTCCGAGTGGTGGACCGCCCAGTTGCCGTAGACGGAGCCGTGCATGCCGAACCACCGCAACGAGAGGGGATGATTGTCCGGGAACGCACCTACGCCCATGAGGGTGGAGGCGACCGGGATCCCCGTGGCCTCGGCGAACGCGATCAGGTCCTCGCTCGCCTCCGCGGAGACGATGCCGCCGCCGATGTAGAGCACCGGTTGCTTCGCCTGCGCGATGAGTCCGAGCACGGTCCGGAAATCGTCGTCCGAGCCGAGCACCGGTTGCTTCGAGGAGCGCAGCTCCACCGCGGCGGGAAACACCGGGCGGAAGATCGCCTGCTGCACGTCCTTCGGCACGTCCACGACCACCGGCCCCGGCCGGCCGCTCTGCGCCACGAGGAACGCCTCCTTGATGACGCGCGGGATGTCGGCCGGATCGAGGACGAGGTAGCTGTGTTTGACGATCGGCAGGGTCATGCCGAAGAAGTCGGTCTCCTGAAACGCGGCCTTCCCGATGTACTTCTGGTAGACCTGCCCGGTGATCGCCACCATCGGGATGCTGTCCATGAAGGCGTCGGCGATCCCGGTGACGAGGTTGGTCGCGCCGGGCCCGCTGGTCGCCATGCAGACGCCGGCCCGGCCGGTGACGCGTGCGTAGGCCTCCGCGGCGAAGACTCCGCCCTGCTCGTGGCGGGGCAGGATCGTGCGGATCTTGTCGGTGCGGGTGAGCGCCTGGTGGAACTCCATCGAAGCCCCGCCCGGGTAGGCGAAGATCGTGTCGACCCCCTCCCGAACGAGCGCCTCGACGAGTGCGTCCGCGCCTCGCATCTCGGGTCCGACTTCGGGTTTGGGGAACGCAGCGACGGTGGATTTCGATTTCATGGTGACTGGATGAACCCGCGAGAGGATGAAAACCGTCCGGTCCGAGGCAAGTTAACTCTGGGCGGGCTTGGGCGTTGCGGCGTCGGACGGTTCGCCAAGCCTTCGCGGCCATGAAGCGGGTGCTGTTTCTCGGTGATGTCGTCGGCCGTCCGGGGCGCGCGATCGTCCGCGCCCGCCTCACGGCGCTGCGCGGGGAGCTGGGCCTCGATTTCGTGATCGCCAACGGCGAGAACGCCGCCGCCGGCGCGGGGCTGACCGGCGCGCTGGCGACGGAGATCCTCGCGAGCGGGGTCGATGCCGTCACCCTGGGCGACCACGTCTGGGACCAGCGCGGCTTCGAGACGGAGATCCCCGGCCTCGAGCGCGTGTGCCGGCCGGCGAATCTTCCGGCCGACAACCCCGGGCGCCGGTCGCTGATCGTCGAACACGGCGGGGTGCGCCTCGGAGTCTTCACCGTCCTGGGTCGTCAATTCCTGCCGCCCAGGGCGGAGTGTCCCTTCCGGACCGCCGACGCGCTGATCGACGAACTGTCCTCGCAGGTCGACCTGCTCGTGGCCGAGATCCACGCCGAGGCCACTTCGGAGAAGATCGCCTTCGGCCGCCACCTCGACGGACGGGTGGCGCTGGTGGTCGGCTCGCACACGCACGTCGCCACGGCCGACGCGTGTATCCTTCCGAAGGGTACGGCCTACCTGACCGACCTCGGGATGACGGGCCCGCACGACTCGGTGCTCGGGCGCGAGGTCGGGCCCGTGATCCGTCGCTTCCTCGACGGGATGCCGGCGCGCCTGCCGGTCGCGGAGGGCGACGTGCGCCTCTCGGGGGCGCTCGCCGAGCTCGATCCCGCGACGGGGCGGGCGTTGTCGATGCGTCTGTTCACCGAGCGTGCGGTGTCCGCCCCGGCCGTTCCGGGCGTCGACTAGCGGGCGACCAGCGCCCGGAGATCGGCGACCGTGAGGGCGGCGTTGGCCGCGTCGGACTCCTCGAAGACCGCGGCGAGCAGCGCGCGCTTCTCCGCCTGCATCGCCAACACCCGCTCCTCGACCGTGCCCGCGGCGATGAGTTTGTAGCTCGTGACGACGCGCGTCTGCCCGATCCGGTGCGCGCGGTCGGTCGCCTGGGCTTCGACCGCGGGATTCCACCACGGATCGAGGTGCACGACCGTGTCGGCGCCCGTGAGGTTGAGCCCGACACCGCCGGCCTTGAGCGAGAGGAGGAAGACCGGGATCGTCGCGTCCGCGCGGTTGAAACGATCCACCTCCGCCTGGCGCGCGGTCGGCGACATCGATCCGTCGAGCTGACAGAAACCCACGCCCCGCTCCTCCAGTCCGGCGCGGACGAGCGCGAGCAGGGAGGTGAACTGCGAGAAGACGAGCACGCGGTGGCCGTCGTCGATCGCTTCGTCGAGCAGCTCCGCGAGGGCGGCAAGCTTGGCCGATTCGGCCGGATCGCGCGCGGGGTCGACGAGCCGCGGGTCGCACGCCACCTGGCGGAGCCGCAGCAGTTGCGTGAACAGCGCCATGCGGATGCGCCCCTCCGAACCACCCGCCCCTTCGAGTCGCATCAACTCGCTTTCGGCGGCCGACCGCACGCCTTCGTAGAACGTGCGCTGCGCGTCGGTCATCTCGACAGGGAGCGTCTGCTCGATCTTCGCGGGAAGCTCCGGTGCGACCTGCGTCTTCGTCCGCCGCAGGAGGTAGGGCGCGGCCTGGCGCCGCAGTCGGGCCTCGTGCCACACCCGCTCCTCGCCGCGGGCTTCCGCCGGGACGCCTCGCAGGTAGCCGGGCAGGACGACCGCGAAGAGCGATTCGAGGTCGGTGAGGCTGTTCTCGAGCGGCGTCCCGGTGAGCAGTGCGCGAAATCCGGCGCGCAGCCCGAGGAGGGCCCGGGCGTTGAGGCTGCGGCGGTTCTTCACGTGTTGCGCCTCGTCGGCGACGAGCGCCGTCCATCCGGGTTGGTGCAGGAGCTCCTGGTCACGTGCGAGCGTTCCGTACGAGGTGATCAGGAGATCGAGGCCGGAGAAGGCGGCCGTGTCGCCGGCGCGCGCGGCCCCGTGGTGCACGAGGACGCGCAACGACGGGGCGAAGCGTGCGGCCTCGCGCCGCCAGTTCTCCAGCAACGAGGCGGGGCAGACCACCAGGCAGGGGCCCGAGTGCGGAGCCTCGTTCCGGATCGCGGTGAGAAGGGCCAGCGCCTGGAGGGTTTTTCCAAGACCCATCTCGTCGGCGAGGATCCCGCCGAGCCCGTGCCTGCGCAGGTGCCAGAGCCAGGCGACTCCAACTTGTTGATACGGTCGCAGGAAGGCGGCGACCCGCGGATCGACGGGCGCCGGCGGGAGCGCGGCCGGGTCGCGGAACAATCCCGTGCGGCGGCGCCACTCCTCGGGAGGCTGCAGGTTCGGGGAGAGCTCGTGGAGCAGGCCGTCGGCCTCCGCGAGGCCCGCCCTGGTGACCCGGTGCGAACTGCGGCCGAGCAGCGGGGTCGCGCTCGAGCCGCCCAGCGCCCGCTGGGTCGCGTGGAGCCGCCGGAGCATCGCGTCGTCGAGGAGGTGGATCGTCGATCCGCTCTCGACGTAGGCGCGCGAACCGTTGAGCGCGGCATGCACCTCGTGCCCGGTCGCGTCGCCCGCGCGCACGGTGAGGGTCACTTCGAACTCGTCACCCGTCGCGCGAAGCTCGCACGCGGCCTCCGCGAGTCGGATGTGCGCGGTGTTGCGCCGGAAGTTGTCGGTGAAATGCGCGCCCCAATCGTCCCGCAGTCGCGACCAGTTCCGGGCGAGGAAGGCCAGCGTGCGATGCCGGTCGCGGAGCCACCAGCGGCGATTCGAGGTCTCGAGGCGGAAGCCTCCGGTCTTCACGAGCTCGAGGAGTTCGGCGTGGGCCGGGTGTTCGCGCGCCGGCAACTGGATCGCGAGGAAATGCTCCGAGCCGTCGACGAGCGGCGGCGTCGCATCGGTGGGCGGCGTGCGGCGCGGGGCATCGCCGGCGGGGGCGCGCCGTTCGGCGGCGGGCTCCGGCGCGGGCTTCCGGGTGTCCGCGAGCAGCCCGCTTACGCCGGCGAGTCCGGCCTCGTTCCACTCGATCGGCGCTTCGGGTTTGTTGGCGAAGAAGAAGGCGGGTTCGCCTGCGGCGACCGCGACGAGCGCAGCGAGTTGTTCCCGGCGAAGCTGGACGCAGGCGGCCGCGCGCCCGCCGTTCCACGACTCGATCAGGTGGACGGCCCCGAGTTGCGCCACGGGCACGTCGAGCTCGAGGTCGACCGGCGCCATTCCCGCCGGGAAGCGGCCGCGGCCACGGATCGAGATCTCGACGCGCACGGCGATCGCCTCGCGGCGCGCGGCCGACTCCAGGTTTGGAGGCAGGAGCAGGCGCACGGTGGCCGGCGTCGCTCCCGGAGCGAGCCGGGGCAGGGTGGCGAGGGTCGGTCCCGGAGGCATCGAGGCATCTCGGCCGCGCGGCCCGCGACGCGCAACGCCGGAGCGCGGCCGCGGCCGGTGGGCTTGTGCCTCGCCTTGATCGCCGCATGCTCGCGGCCATGGCAAAGGAGGACGGTCGCGAAAGGTCCACGCTCGGCACGGTCGAGGCCCGGCGTCTCGCGCTGGACGCGGAGCGCAAGGCCAACTGGAAGCGTTGGGGCACGTACCTGCCCGAGCGTCAGTGGGGCACGGTGCGCGAGGACTACTCGGCCGACGGGAACGTCTGGGATCACTTCTCGCACGAGCACGCGCGGCTGCGCGCGTATCGGTGGGGTGAGGACGGCCTTCTCGGTTGGACGGACCGGCAGTGCAGGCTCTGTTTCGCCCTCGCGTTGTGGAACGAGCGCGACCCGATCCTCAAGGAGCGGCTCTTCGGCCTCGCCGGAAATCAGGGCAACCATGGCGAGGACGTGAAGGAGCTCTACTACTACCTCGAGGCCTCGCCGACCCACGCCTACGCCCGGGCGCTCTACAAGTATCCGCAGGCGGAGTTCCCGTATTCGCGGCTGCTCGCGGAGTCGCGCGCGCGCGGGCTCGCCGATCCGGAGTTCGAGCTGGGCGACACGGGCATCTTCGACGAGGACCGCTACTTCGACGTCTTCGTCGAATACGCGAAGGCCGGGGAGGACGATACGCTCGTCCGCATCACGGCGCACAACCGCGGGCCCGAGACCGCGCCGCTCCACCTCCTGCCGGCGCTCTGGTTTCGCAACACGTGGATCTGGGGTTGCCGCCACGAGGGTTGCACGCCTAAGCCGCGACTCTGGCGCGAGGGGGCGAACCTGATCCAGGCCGACCATGCCACGCTCGGGCGTTTCGAGTTCGCCGTCTCGGCCGGCGCTTCGGGGGCCGCGCCGGATTTATTGTTCACGGACAACGTGAGCAACGCCGCCGCCCTCGGTTGGGGCGCCAACGCGACGCCGTACGTGAAGGACGCGTTTCACCGTCACGTCGTCCACGGCCGTAGCGACGCCTGCAATCCCGCCGGCAAGGGCACGAAGGCCGCCGCACACCACCGTTTTGCGATCGAGCCGGGTGCGTCGGTCGTCGTCACCTGTCGGCTCCGCGCCTGCGAGGACGGTGCGCTCGTGGTGCAGGGAGCGGAGTTCGACGCGGTCTTCGCGAAGCGCCGCGAAGAGATGGAGGCCCACTACGACGCGCTCCTCCCGGAGGCCATGCGCCCGGACGAGCGGGCCGTGTTCCTTCAGGCGAGCGCGGGGCTGCTCTGGACGAAACAATTCTACCACTACGCCGTCCGCGACTGGCTGGAGGGCGATCCGGAGTCGCCGCCGCCGCCCGCGGAGCGGCTCGAGGGACGCAACAAGGGATGGGAGCACCTCTTCAACCGCGACGTCATCTCGATGCCCGACAAGTGGGAGTTCCCCTGGTTCGCGGCGTGGGATCTCGCGTTCCACATGGTGCCGTTCGCGCGGCTCGATCCGCACTTCGCCAAGGAGCAGCTCGTGCTCTTTCTGCGCGAGTGGTACCTGCACCCCAACGGGCATCTGCCGGCCTACGAGTTCGCCCTCGGCGACGTGAATCCGCCCGTCCACGCCTGGGCCTGCTGGCGCGTCTACAAGCTCACCGGCCCGCACGGCGCGCGCGACCTGACGTTCCTCGCCCGCTGCTTCCACAAGCTGCTCATCAACTTCACCTGGTGGGTGAACCGGAAGGATCCCCACGGCCGCAACATCTTCGCCGGCGGTTTCCTCGGTCTCGACAACATCGGCGTCTTCGATCGCTCGAAACCCCTGCCGGCCGGTGGACACCTCGAGCAGGCCGACGGCACGGCCTGGGTCGCGTCGTTCTGCACGACCATGCTCGCGATGGCGCTCGAGCTCGCCCACCACGATCCCGCGTACGAGGACGTCGCCTCGAAATTCTTCGAGCACTTCGTCGGCATCGCCGACGCGATGAACACGCTCGGTGGTTCCGGGCTGTGGGACGAGGAGGACGGTTTCTACTACGACCAGCTCGCCGTCGACGGGGTCACCACGCCGCTGAAGGTCCGCTCCATGGTGGGGATCATCCCGCTTTTCGCGGTCGAGATCCTCACCGACGACGTGCTCGACCGCCTGCCGGGCTTCAAGCGGCGCATGCAGTGGTTCCTGGAGCACCGGAGCGACCTCGCGCGCCACATCGCCTGCATGGAGGAGGGCGGGGCGGCCCGACGTCTCCTCGCGATCCCCTCGCGCGAGCGGCTCGAGCGCGTGCTCCGCTACGTGCTCGACGAGGCGGAGTTCCTCTCGCCGCACGGGATCCGCGCGCTGTCACGGCGCCACGCCGGGCAGCCGTTCGAACTGCGCCTCGCGGGCGAGACCCATCGTGTGACCTACGCGCCCGGCGAGTCGGACAGCTGGCTCTTCGGCGGCAACTCGAACTGGCGCGGCCCGGTGTGGTTTCCCGTCAACTACCTGCTCATCGAGGCGCTCGAGCGCTACCACCACTTCTACGGCGAAGGATTCACCGTCGAGTTCCCCACGGGATCGGGCACGCGGCTCAACCTGCGCGAGGTCGCGCGCGAACTCTCCGCGCGCCTCGCCTCGTTGTTCCTCCCCGACGAGACGGGCGCGCGACCCTGCCACGGTGGCGAACGGCGCTACGCCGACGACCCGCACTTCCGGGAGCTGATCCTTTTCCACGAGTACTTCCACGGCGACACGGGCCGCGGGTGCGGGGCGAGTCACCAGACCGGATGGACGGCGCTCGTGGCGAAACTTCTGCTCGGCCTCGCAAGCGACCGGGAGCGCCGGTCGGGGACTTGACGCGCGACGAACGCCGGCTCCCTTTCGAGCCTTCCATGATCACGATCGTCATCGGCACAAACCGCCCGGGCAGCAACACCGCCAACGTCGCGCGCGCGATCGAGGCGATCCATCGGGCGGCGGGTCGCGAGGTCGCGGTCGTGGATCTCGCGGAGCTTCCCCCGGCGCTCTTCGCGCCGGAGTCCTACGCCAAGAAGCCGGCTGCGTTCCGGCCGTTCGTCGATCGCATCCTCGCGGCGTCGGGGCTCGTGATCGTCACGCCCGAGTACAACGGGGGCATGCCGGGAGTGCTGAAATACTTCATCGACATGCTGCCCTTCCCCGAGAGCTTCGAGGGCCGGCCGGTGTGTTTCGTCGGCGTCGCCGCGGGGCGGTGGGGCGCGCTTCGTCCCGTCGAGCAGTTGCAGGCGGTCTTCGGGTATCGCAACGCCCACCTTTTCCCCGAAAGGGTTTTTGTTCCCGGGGTCGGCGACGTCATCGACGACGACGGGAGGCTGGTCGACGAAGCGCTCCTCGCCCGGCTCACCGCGCAAGCGGAGGGCTTCGCCGGATTCGCGCGCCGGCTTTCGGCCGGCGGCGCGTGAACCGCGGCGCCGTCAGCGCTTCGTGATCGCCGCGAGGCTGCTCAGCCAGGCTTCGGCGCCACCGCGCTGGTAGCCGAGCTTGCCGAGTTGTTTCCCTTCCGGACCGAAGACGAGGACCGTGGGAAATCCCTGGATTTCGTGCTTCCGCGCCAGCGCCTCGTTCTGCTTTTTCTCGGCCTCGGACTGCTTCGCCGCCCGGGGGAAATCGAGCTTGAGCAGCACCAGGTTGTCCTTCGCGTATTCCTTGAACGCGTCCTTGGAGAACACCTCGCCGTTGAGCATCTTGCAGAACGAGCACCAGTCGGAGCCGGTGAACTCCATCAGAAGGACCTTGTTTTCGGCCCTGGCCCTGGCTTTGGCGGCCTCCGCATCGGTCATCCAGCCCTCGGCGGCGGAGGTGAGGAGGGGAGCGGTGAGAAGGAGTGCGATCGCGAGGATGGTCTTCATGGTCTTTGGGATTTCGGTTGTGTGCGGTTGAGAGCGGAGTCGCGACGGGATTATTCCGTTTTCTTCACCCGGCGTCTCCGGAAGGGTTCGGGTTGGCGCCCGGGCGCCGGCGATGGGAAAGTGGGGGATGGAAATCGACTTCACCACCTGTGCCCCCGTCGATCGCTACAAGATCCTCACGGCCGTGGTCGTGCCGCGGCCGATCGCGTGGGTCACCTCGATCGGCGAGGACGGCGTGGTCAACGCCGCGCCGTTCAGCTTCTTCAACGCGATGGGTTCGGATCCCGCCGTCGTCGCGATCGGGATCGGGGCGCGGCCCGGCGGCGGCCCGAAGGACACGCTGCGCAACATCCGCACCACCGGTGAGTTCGTCGTCAACGTCGTGACCCATGCGGCGCGGATGGCGATGAACGCGACCGCGGCGGATTTTCCTCCGCACGAGGGCGAGGTCGCGGCGGTCGGCCTGGAGACGCGACCCGCGGCGGCCGTGCGCGTGCCGCGGCTCGCGCTCTCCCCCGCGCACCTCGAATGCCGGCTCGAGACCGTCCTCGAGATCGGGGCCAACCGGATCGTGATCGGCCGGGTCGTCCACGTGCGGATCGACGATGCGTTCATCGATCCCGAACGACTGCACGTGGCCGCCGACCGGCTCGACCTGATCGGCCGCATGCATGGTCGGGGCTGGTATTCGCGGACGACGGACCGTTTCGACATGCCCCGGGTGACGCCCGAGGAGGCCCGCGCCCGCTGAGGGGCGTCAGGGAAACAGGCCCCGGGCGGACTTGGCTTCGGCGACCCGGCCGATGCCGAGGCTGAGCGCCGCGAGCCGGCGGCTGAGACCGAAGCGCTCGCGTTGGGTCTCCACCGCGTGATCCGCGCGGTCGAGGATCTCGTAGAGTTTACGCAACACCTCGGTCCGGCCCCAGTACGTGCTCTGGAGGTCCTGGATCCACTCGAAGTAGGAGACGACCACGCCGCCCGAGTTGCAGAGCACGTCGGGGATGACGTCGATGTCTTCGCGGCGGTCGAGGATCCGGTCGGCGCCGTTGGTGGTCGGCCCGTTGGCCGCCTCGGCGAGGACGCGACACTTCAGGCGCGGAGCATTCGCCTCGGTGACGACCCGCTCCAGCGCGGCGGGAATCAATACGGTGCACGGAAGCTCGAGGAGTTCCTCGTTTGAAATCGCGTCTCCGCCGCGCCAGCCGCGGAGACCGCGGTGCTCCCGCTGATGGGCGACGGCCGCGGCCACGTCGATCCCGCCGGGGTTGTGGAAGCCGCCCGAGACGTCGCTGATCGCGATCACCTTCGCGCCCTGCTCCCGCATCGCGAGGGCCGCCTCGGAGCCGACGTTGCCGAAGCCCTGCACCGCCACCGTGGTCTCGTGCGAGGGGATGCGGAGGCGTTCGAGATGACGTTTCACGAGGTGCGCGACGCCGCGCCCGGTCGCCTCGCGCCGGCCCTCGGATCCGCCGACGGAGAGCGGCTTGCCGGTCACGATCGCCGGCACGGAGTTGCCCACCTGGATCGAATAGGTGTCCATCATCCAGGCCATCACCTGCTCGTTCGTGCCGACGTCGGGCGCCATCACGTCGACGTTCGGGCCGACGAACGGAATCATCTCCTGCATGTAGCGGCGCGAAAGGTTCTCCAACTCGCGCGTCGAGAGCGCGAGCGGATCGACCGCGACGCCACCCTTGGCCCCGCCGTAGGGCAGCCCGACCAGGGCGCATTTCCAACTCATCCACATCGCGAGCGCCGCGACCTCGCCGATGTTCACCTTCGGGTGGAAGCGCAGGCCGCCCTTGGTGGGACCGAGCGAGAGGTGGTGCTGCACGCGGTAGCCCTCGAAGACCTCGACCGATCCGTCGTCGCGGCGGACGGGGAAGATGACGGTCAGACAGCGCTTCGGGTATTTGGTGCGTTCGCGCACCGATTCGGACAACCCGATCGCCTCGGCCGCGAGGTCGAACTGCCGGCAGGCCATCCGAAACACGTCCGAGTCGTAGAGTGTGGAAAGGGTGGAGCGATGCGCGGGTGTCGTTTTCTCGCTCATGCTGCGGTCACGGTATCCGCGGACGCCTGGCCGCCAACGGAATTTCCCCGGTCCCGCGAATCGAGGAGGATCGTCACGGGCCCGTCGTTCGCGAGTTCGACCTCCATCCGCGCGCCGAACTCCCCGGTCGCCACGGGCCGGCCGAGCGCCGCGGCGAGCCGGGCGACGACGAGCTCGTAGAGCGGGATCGCCGCCGCGGTCGGCGCGGCTTCGTTGAAGGAAGGGCGCGCGCCCCTGCGCACGTCCGCGAGGAGGGTGAACTGACTGACCACGAGCACGCCGCCTCCGGTCTCGGAGAGGGCGCGGTTCATCGCGCCCGTCGCGTCGTCGAAGATCCGCAGGCGCGGGATCCGGCCGGCGATCCACTCGGCGTCGGCGGGCGTATCCGCCCGGTGGACACCGAGGAGCACGAGCAGGCCGGAGTCGATCGCGCCCACGATCCTCCCGTCGACCCGGACCGCGGCGCGGGTCACGCGCTGGAGCACGGCCTTCATGGGGCGGCGGAGAGGGAGATCAGTCCTCGAGGGGGACGTTCGGCTCCTCTTCGGCCTCATAGTCGACGCCGGCGAGGCCGAAGCCGAAGAGTTTGAGGAACTCCTCCTGGTAGCCGCGGATGTCGGTCAGCTCGGCGAGGTTCTCCGTGGTCACGCGCGGCCAGATCTCGGCGACCGCGCGCTGCACCTCGGTGCGCATCTCGAGATCGTCGATCCGGGCGCGGCCCTCGGCGTCGAAGTGGATCGCGCCGCCGTTGTAGAGCTGGGTGGAGAAGAGGCGCTGGATCTGCTCGATCGTGCCCTCGTGGGTGCCCTTCGCCTTCATGATCCGGTAGAGGATCGAGATGTAGAGCGGCACGACGGGAATGGCCGAGGAGGCCTGGGTGACGAGGGCCTTGTTGACCGAGATGAAGGCACGGCCGTAGCCGTGCGCCTTGAGGCGCGCGTCGAGCCGCCGGGCCGTCGCGCGCAGGTCGGCCTTGGCGCGGCCGATCGTGCCATTGTGGTAGACGGGCCAGGTGACCTCCGGGCCGATGTAGTCGTAGGCGAGGGTCGTCGCGCCCGGGGCGAGCACGCCCGCCGTCTCGAGTGCATCGATCCACATCTCCCAGTCCTCGCCGCCCATCACCGCCACGGTGTCGGCGATCTCCTCCGGGGTGGCCGGCTCGATCGTGACCTCGCTCACGATCGCCTTGTCGGTGTCGACGGTCTTCGCCGTGAACGGGGTTCCGATGGGTTTGAGCACGTTTTTGTGCACCGCCCCGGTCCGCGGGTGGGTGCGCCGCGGGGAGGCGAGGCTGTAGACGACGAGGTCGACGCTCCCGAGGTCGGCGCGGATGCGCTCGATCGTGCGCCGCTTGATCTCGTCGGAGAACGCGTCGCCGTTGATGCCTCCGGCGTAGATGCCGGCCGCCTTGGCGGCGCGATGGAACGCCGCCGAGTTGTACCAGCCGGGGGTGGCGAGGCGCCCGTCGTCGGGGGGGCGCTCGAAGAACACGCCGAGCGTGTTCGCACCGGAGCCGAAGGTGGCGGTGATGCGCGAGGCCAGCCCGTAACCGGTCGAAGCGCCGATGATCAGGGCGTTCCTGGGCCCGTCGGTGATCGGTCCGCGCGACTTCACGAAGTCGATCTGTTCCCGCACGTGCGCGGCGCAGCCGGTGGGATGAGCCGTCACGCAGACGAAGCCGCGCACCTTGGGCTTGATGATCATGGGGCGGAGGCTGGGAACGCGTCCGGGACCGGTCGAGCAAAACCCGAGTCCGCGCCCGGGGGTGCGGACGGCCCCTCGTCGTCGAGCGTCGCGAGCCCGAAAAGCCCGAGCGCGACGAGGGCGAGGAGCACGGCGAGGGCCTTGCGTTCCTTGGTGGTGAGGGAGAGCGGCACGCGGTCCGATCCAGCCGGGCGCGGGCCGCCGGCGCAAGCACGGTGGTTGCGCGAGGGCGGGGGCCGCCTACCTTCGGGAATAGCGGGCGTCTTCGGCGCTCCGACCGTCGGCACAAACCACATGACGCAACTTCGCCATTTCCTCCTCGTCCTCGTGCTGCTGCATGCGGCGGTCGCCGCGCCGGCCGAGGTGGTCCGGACCGATCACGTCGAATCCGAGCTCGTCGCGGAGGTCGCGGCGATCGAGCCGGGGCGGCCTTTCACCGTCGGCCTGCGGATGCGGATGGACGAGCACTGGCACACCTATTGGGTGAATCCGGGAGATTCCGGTCTGGGGACGACGATCGACTGGACGCTGCCCGAGGGCTTCACCGCCGGTCCGATCCAGTGGCCGGCTCCGAAGCGCATCCCGACGCCGCCGCTGATGACCTACGGGTACGAGGGGGAGATCCTGCTGATGGTGGAGATCACGCCGCCGCCGACGCTGGAGCGTGGGGCCTCCGTCGAGATCGCGGCGCACGCCGAGTGGCTCGTCTGCGAGCTGATCTGCATTCCGGGCGAAGGGCGCTACTCGCTGCGCCTTCCGGTCGCGGAGGGTCCGGCGCGGCCGGACGCCGCGCGGGCCGCGGAGTTCGCGGCGGCGCGGGAGCGGCTGCCGCGGGCCGCGGAGTGGGGGGCGACCTTCACGCGCTCGGGCGGGGCCTACCTGCTGCGTTTCAATCCGCCGGCCGGCCGGGAGTTCGATCCCGCGGAGGCGTATTTCTTCGCGCTCGACGAGCTCGTGGTCGAGCCGGCCGCGCCGCAGTCGGCCACGTTTGCGGGCGGCGTCGCCACGATGCGGATCCCGCGCGCGGAGACGGCGGAGGGCGAGCCGGAGGCGCTGCGAGGCGTGCTGGTGGCGGACGGGGCCTGGACGATCGCCGCCCCGCGGGGTGGACCGTCCGCGACGGGCGCCGCGACGACCGCGGACGAGGGCCGCCCGCTCGCGCTCCTCCTGGCGCTGGCGTTCGCCGGCGGGTTCATCCTCAACCTCATGCCCTGCGTCTTTCCGGTGCTCGGGATCAAGATCCTGGGGTTCGTCAACCAGGCCGGGGCCGACCGCCGCAAGGTCACCCTCCACGGCCTCGTCTTCACCCTCGGGGTGCTCGTCTCGTTCTGGGCGCTCGCGGGTCTGCTCATCGCCCTGCGGGCGGGAGGGCAGGAGCTGGGCTGGGGTTTCCAACTGCAATCGCCCGCCTTCGTCTTCGGCGTGGCGGTCTTCCTGCTCGTCTTCGCGCTCAACCTCGCGGGCCTGTTCGAGTTCGGCCTCTCCGCGACCGGGGTGGGCGGATCGCTCCAGATGCGCGACGGGTTTGCGGGATCGTTCTTCACGGGCGTCCTCGCGACGATCGTCGCGACGCCGTGCTCGGCCCCGTTCCTTGCACCGGCGCTGGGCGCGGCGCTCGCGTTGCCGGCGGCGGGCTCGCTGCTCGTCTTCACGGCGATCGCCCTCGGGCTCGCGCTGCCCTACCTCGTGCTCTCGTTCGCGCCGGGGTTGGTGAAGTGGCTGCCGCGACCGGGCGCGTGGATGGAGACGTTCAAGCAGCTCATGTCGTTCCCGCTCTTCGCGACGGTCGGGGCCCTCGTCTGGGTGCTTGCGGGCCAGGTGCCCGAGACCGGACTGCTGAAGGTGCTGCTCGCCCTCGTGCTCGTGAGCATGGCGGCGTGGGCCTACGGTCGTTGGGTGCAGCGGGTCGGCGGACCGCGGGTCGCGGGCCTGGTGTTCACGCTGGCCGCGGCCGCGGGCGGGCTCTGGCTCGGATACCCGGCGAAACCCTCGCCCACCGATGTCGTATGGGAAAAGTGGAGTCAGGCCGAGGTCGAGCGGCTGCTGGCGGAGGACCGCCTCGTCTACGTCGACTTCACCGCCCGGTGGTGCGCGACCTGCCAGAGCAACAAGGCGCTCGTCTTCGGTTCGGCCGCGGTGCGGGAGCGGTTCCGCGAGCTCGGGGTCGCCACGCTCAAGGCGGACTGGACCAACCGCGATCCCGAGATCACGCGCGCGCTCGCGGCCTTCGGGCGCGGCGCGGTGCCGTTCAACCTGCTCTACGCGCCGGGCGCGTCCGAGCCGGTCGTCCTTCCCGAGGTGCTGACGCCGGAGATCGTCCTCGAGGCGCTTTCGCGCGCGGGTGCTCCGCTCGTCTCCCGCGCACGCTGATCGAGGGCGATCCACGCGGCGAGCGGGACGTCCTCGGCGCGCGCGTCGGACCGCACGCCGAGCTCGGCGAGCCCGGGCAGCCACGTTTCGGCGACCGCCGGGTCGAGCCGGCGCAGGACGGGCGCGAGCTGTTTGCGCCGCTGTTGAAACAGTCTTCGCACGAGGGCGCGACCGGTCGCGGAAAAGGCGACGGGCTCCGACAGGCGCTCGAGGTGGACGAGTCGCGAGGCGACCTCGGGAACGGGGTGGAAGCAGGAGGGAGCGACGCGGTGGCCGCCGGCGACGCGGTAGGCGGCCTGAAGGAAGACGCTGATCGCGCCGAAGGACTTCGTCCCCGGTTGCGCGGCGAAGCGTTGCGCCGCCTCGAGTTGGAGCATCAGGACCATCCGTGCCGGAAGCGGCCCCGCGAGCACGGCCTCCATCCACGGCGACGAGATCGCGTAGGGGAGGTTGGCGACGATCGCGAAGGGGGGCGCGGCGGCCTCCGGCGGATCGAGGGAGGCGAGCGGTCGCTCGACCGCGTCGCCCTCCGTTAGGTGGAGGCGTCCACCGGCCGCGGGCACGAGCGTCGCACGAAGGTGGGTGCAGAGTGCGGGGTCGCGCTCGATCGCGAAGACCTCGGCGCCGGCCTCCAGCAGGGCGGCGGTCAACGTGCCGAGCCCCGGACCGATCTCGACCACGCGATCGCCGGCGGCGAGGCCGGCGAGGGCGATCGATTTGCGCACGATGTTCCCGTCGACGAGGAAGTTCTGGCCGAGTTGTCTGCGCGGCGTGTGGCCGAGCCGGTCGAGGAGCGCGCGGGTCGCGCCCGGGGTCAGGATGCCGGGCGACGTCACGCCGCGTGGAATCCGGCGATCAGCGCCGCCGGGTCGGGGGCGCGCATCAACGCCTCGCCGACGAGCACCGCATGCGCACCGGCGGCGCGCGCCCGCGCCGCGTCGGCGGCGGTGAAGATGCCGCTCTCGCTCACGGCGATCGTCCCGGGTGGGAGCAGGGGGATGAGACGCTCCGAAAGCGCGAGGTCGGTGGTGAAGCGGGCGAGGTCGCGGTTGTTCACGCCGACGATCCGGGCGCCGGCGCGGAAGGCGCGGTCGATCTCGGGTTCGTCGTGGATCTCGAAGAGGGCGTCGAGCCCCGCGAGCGTGGCCGCCTCGTGGAGGGCGGCGATCGTGGCGTCGTCGAGGGCGCGCACGATGATGAGGATCGCACTCGCTCCGGCCTGCCCCGCCTCGACGACCTGGATCGGATGGACCATGAAATCCTTGCGCAGGCACGGCGTCCGCCAGTCTTCGGCGGCGAGCTTCGTGGTCACGGAAGAGAGGTCGTCCAGCGAGCCGCCGAAGTAGGGTCCGTCGGTGAGCACGGAGATCGCCGCAGCCCCGGCGCGGGCGTAGCGCAGGGCCTGCGCGGGCGCCGCGACGGCCTCGGCGATCGCGCCGGCCGAGGGGGAGCGGCGCTTCATCTCGGCGATCACCCGGAGGGGCCCGGCCGTCGCCAGGGCGGCCCGGAACGAGGGGCGCGCGGCGCCGGCCGCGGCGAGCGACTCGAGCTCACGGGCGGAGACCGGCCGGATGCGGCCGGCGATCTCGCGTCGTTTCGACTCCATGATCTCGGTGAGCTTGTCCATCGGAGCCGCCGATCCGTAGCCGAGCGTCCCGCAAATGAGGAGTTGAAAAACGCATGGCCAACCGCGCCCGCCGCGACATCACTCCCTCCCGTGAACGACGGCGAGATGCGGCGATTGCGGGAGATCCTGGCGCGGCTGCGCGCGCCCGGCGGCTGCCCTTGGGATCACGAGCAGACGCACGAGTCGCTGCGCCGGCACCTCGTCGAAGAGTGTTGCGAGCTGCTGGAGGCGATCGACCGGGGCGATCCCGTGTTCCTGTGCGAGGAGCTCGGCGACGTGCTCCTCCAGGTCGTCTTCCACGCGCAGATCGCGAGCGAGGCGGGGCGGTTCGATCTGGAGGACGTCGCCCGCGGGATCGCCGACAAGCTCGTGCGCCGGCACCCGCACGTCTTCGGGGGCGCGGTCCTGGCCACGGCCGGCGAGGTGGTGACGCAATGGGAGGCGATCAAGCGGGCCGAGAAGGGGATCGGGGCCGACGCGCCCGAGCCGTTGGTGAAGCCCGCGCCCGCCCTGCTTCCCGCCCTGTTGCGGGCGGTCGAGGTCCACAAGCAGTTGTCGAAGAGGGCCGCGCTTCCGGGCATTCCGTTGCACGACGAGGCGGAGGTCGCGGAGCTCGCCGCCGGGCTCGACGCCGCTTCGGCGGGGGCGCGGCTCTTCGCCCTGGCCGCGGCGTGCCGGCTCGCGGGCCTCGATCCGGAGGCGGCGCTGCGGGAACACCTCCTGCGCGTGGTCGACGCCGCGGAGCGTTCCCGGGCCGCGACCGCGCCGTGAGCGGCGACGATTCCGCGGCGGACGAGGCGCCGGCCGTATTCACGGAATGGATCGCGCCCTTCATCACGCATCTCTCGGGCGAGCGACGGCTTTCGCCCTACACCCTGCGCAACTACACGCACGCGGTGGAGCGGTTCTTCGCCTGGCTCGGCGGTGCGGAGCGCGGCCGGGCCGACCCCGGGACGGTCGGGCCGCGCGACCTGCGGGACTTCCTCATCGAGAGTCAGCGGACCCTCGGCCGGCGCACCGTGCACCTGCACGTCTCGGCGTTGCGGGCCTTCTTCAAGTTCTGGGTGCGTCGGGGTCGCCTCGGGCGCAACCCCGCCACGGGCCTGGTGTTGCCCCGGCTGGGGCGACCGCTCCCGCGGTTCATGACCGAGCGGCAGGTCGACGAGCTGCTGGCGATGCCGTTGCGCCTGCTGGAGAACGCGGGCGCCGAGGGCGACGCGTTCACGGCGTGGCGCGACCGGCTCGCATTGGAGCTGCTCTACGGCGCGGGGTTGCGGGTGAGCGAGCTTTGTGGACTGACCTACGGTGCGATCGACGTGGCGGAGGGCGTGGCGCGCGTCACCGGCAAGGGCCGCAAGGTGCGGCTCTGTCCGCTGGGTCGCGTCGCCACGGCCGTGCTGGTGCGTTTCCGGGATTCGTTCGCGGTCCACCGGGGTCCGGAGGATCCGGTGCTCGTCTCGGCGGACCACCGCGCGCTCTCCCCACGCCGGGTCCAGTCGTTGATGAAGCGCCACCTTGCGCTCGCCGGTCTGCCGATGGACCTGACGCCGCACAAGCTGCGGCATTCCTTCGCGACCCACCTGCTGGATCGCGGGGCGGACCTGCGACTCGTGCAGGAACTGCTCGGGCACGCCAGCCTCGCCACGACGCAGATCTATACCCACGTGAGCGTCGCACGGCTCAAGGAGGTCCACCGCAAGGCCCACCCGCGGGGGTGAGGCCTGGTAAACAGGCGGTTGGAGCAACGGCTGCGAGATGCGGCTCGAAGGTGGCCGCGGGCGTCCCGACCGCGTCGTGCGACTCCCGTTCTCCAAGACGCCGTCCGGAGGCCGGCGTCCACCTTCCAACGGAATCGTCGCGGCTCAGGCGACGTCGGCGAAGTGGCGTTCCATGCGGCGGAAGTAGAGGGCGCCGACCGTGAAGATCACGACGGCGGAGAGTCCGCTCACGGTGATGAGATCCCACGGCATCGGTTGGCCGCCGAGCAGGGAGGCGCGGAAGCCCTCGATCACGCCGACCATGGGATTGATCGCGTAGAGCAGGCGGAACTTTTCGGGGATGACGGCGGAGGTGGAGAAGATCACCGGGCTGACGTACATCATGAGCTGGACGATGAAGCCCATCGCGTAGCGGATGTCCCGATACTGGATGGCGAGCGCGGTGAGGAGCATCCCGAGGCCGGAGGCGCTGAAGACCATGAAGAGCACGATCACCGGGAGGAAGAGCGCCTCCATCGTGGGGGTGCGTCCGTAGCTCGCCATCACCACGGCGAGCAGGGTGCAGGCGATCGCGAGGTCGATGAGTTTTCCGAGCACGGTGGTCAGCGGCAGGATGAGCCGGGGGAAGTAGACCTTCGTGATCATATGCGCCTGGCCGACGAGCACGCCGCTGGCCTCGTTCAACGCGCTGGAGAAGAAGGCCCACGGCACGGTGGCGGCGAAGGAGAAGAGGATGTAGGGGGTCGTGTCGCCCTCGGCCTGGAGGTCGCCGACGCGGGCGAAGATGAGGGTGAAGACGCCGGTCTGGAAGAGCGGCTGGATGATCGCCCAGCCGATCCCGAGGATCGACTGCGCGTAGCGCACCTTCATGTCGCGCCAGATGAGGAAGTAGAAGAGGTCGCGGTAGGCGAGGATCTCGTTGAAGTTGATCAGCTGCCAGCCCTTGCGCGGGCGGATGGCGAAGTGGGGCGCGCGGTGCGGCGCGCGGACGGCGGTGTCGGTCGACATGGTCGGCGAAGTCGGATTCAGCGTTTCTGCGCGTAGTAGGCCTTGTAGCGTTTGCTCTCGTTGGAGCCGTAGCCGTAGTAGTCGTAGTAGGCCGACTGGGCTCCGGTCGGGAGGCCGTTGAGGACGATGCCCGAGAAGACGGCGGAGGACTGTTTGAGGCGTTCGAGGGTCTTGCGGATCTTCGAACGGTTCACGGCGTTGAACCGGCAGATGTACATCACCTCGTCGCAGATGCGGGAGATGAGCATCGCGTCGGGGAAGACGCCGAGGGGCGGGGTGTCGATCAGGGTGATGTCGAAGTGCGAGCGGACCGTCTTGACGAGCCGGATGAACGACTCGGTCTCGAAGAGTTCGGTGGCGCGGCGGTGTTCGCCGCCGGCGCGGAGCAGGTAGAGGTTCTGCTTCACCGGGAGGATGCCGAGCTCGGGATCCTCTTCGGGGGAGGAGGTGAGCTGGCCGCCGGCGTTGAGCCAGCGGAGGGCCCCGCAGGCGTTGTCCTTGTTGTAGAAGAGGTGGAGGTTCGGGCGGCGGAAATCGAAGTCGATCAGGAGCGTCTTCTTGCCGTGGGAGGCGAAGGTGGCGGCGAGGTTGTTGGCGACGATGCTCTTGCCCTCGCCCGGGAGCGTGCTCGTGATCATGAGCGTCTTGGGGTAGGGGACGGTCGAGTTGAGCTGGATCTGCCCGAAGAGCCCGCGGAAGGCCTCGGAGGCCGCGTGGTCGAGATCCTTGGCCATGATGTGGGCGCGTTCCTTGCGGGCGACGCCGGCGATCGCGGGGATCTCGCCGAGGAGCGTCTGCTCGAGGAACTGCTCGATCTCCCAAGCCGCCTTGAGGCGGACGTCGAGGAGCCCGAGGCCGATGGGGATGCCGATGAAGAAGACGGCGGCGAGCACCGAGGCCTGGAGGAGGGATTTGACGAGGTTCGGGTCCGACGGGACGACCGAGACCCAGGCGCGGTCGATGATCTTGATGTTGACGTTGTCGAGCTGGGTCTGGATCGCCGTCTCCTTCTTCTGGCGGATCACGTTGTCGAGGAGCTCGCTGGTGCCATCGACCTCCTTCTTGAGCAGATTGTAGGCGATGGCGGTCTGCTGGAGGTCGAGGGCGTCCTTCTCGGCGCCGTCCTGGGCGCGGACCATGCGCTCTTCGTGTTGTTGGGCGCGGGCGTAGGCGCCCTGGAGTTCGGCGATCGCGAGGGCGATGTTTTCGGACAACTGGCCGTTCTTGGTCTCGAGCGAACGGGTGTTGGCGATCATCCGGGGGTGGTTCTCGAGGTAGCGCTGCTCGAGGAGGGCGCGTTCGGCCTTCAGGGCGTCGATCTCCTGGAGGAGCCCGCCGATGGAGCGGAAGCCGGAGATGTAGGCGACCTTCACAAGGTCCTCGCCGCGCTCCTTCACCGCCTCGACCTGCTGGAGCGTCGTCTCCAGGCGGAGGCGCTCGTTCTTCGCGGCGTTGCGCTCGTTGGCGAGCGAGTCGAGGCGCTGGGAAACCACGTTCTGGCCCTCGGAGAGGGAGACCGTGTTGTTCGAACGGACGTATTCCTGAAGGCGCTCCTGGGCCTGTTCGTATTGCTGGCGGAGCTTGCGCTCCTCCTCCTCGAGGAAGACGAGTGCGGAGTTCGTCCCGGAGGCGGTTCGGTCGAGGTTGAACTCGATGTAGCGGCGGGCGTAGCGGTTCGCGATGAGCTCGGCGGCGCGTGGATCGCGGTGGTGGGCGGCGAGCTCGAGGATCGGGGTGTCGCGCCGCTCGATCACGTCGATCGCGCCCTGGATGATCCCCTCGACGCCGGGCTGCTCGGAGGGGGAAAGGTCGGGCTCGAGGTAGGCGGCGCGGATCAGGGCGACCTCTTCGGGTGTGAACGAAGCCGCCACGTAGTCGCGGAACGACGAGCTGCGGATCTGCTCGATGTGGGTGGCGAGGTTGATCTCCTTGCCGAAGCCGCCGGTCACGGGCCGCAGATCGAGCGGCTGGACGGGGTTCTCGAAGAGCACGGTCGTGAAGGTGCTGTAGACCGCGGGGCGGTTCATCAGGAAGAAGAACAATCCTCCACCGATCAGCAGCGCCGCGCCGAGCCCCCAGAGCCAGCGCTCCCGCAACATCACGAGGTAATCCTTGAACGATCGGATGATCGGCTGGCTGCGGGAGGAGATCGGCGGACGGGGTCCTCGCGGGCGGCCGGGGCCTTCGCGACGTGGTGCGGGAGTGCTCATGTGGGAGGAGGGAAGGCTGGATCGCGGATCAGAAAAGGATGGCCTCGACGAGGACGGTGTCACCGGGCCGGATCATGAAGCGCTCGGCGTTGCGGCCGCGGCCGCGGATCATGTCCTCGACGTTGACCTCGACCACGACCGGCGTGCCTTGGGGACCGAGGCGCGTCACCTGCACGCGATTGCGCCGGGCCATGGGAGTGAAGCCGCCGGCCTTGGCGATCACGTCGACGATGTCCATCTGGCTCGTCTCGGGCGGGAAGAGGATGGCGCCGGCGGAGCCGACCTCGCCCAGCACGTTCACCTCGCGGGCGGCGTATTCGAGGACGCGCGCCGAGGCCATGGGGGAGCGGAGGATGCGCTTCTCGACGTAGAGCGCCTCGACCAGGTCCTCGGCCTCGCGGACGGTGCGGCCGGCGACGGTGACGGTGCCGAGGAGCGGCACGCGGATCTGGCCGTTGGCGTCGATCCGCTGGTTGGCGGTCAGGTCGGCCTCGTCGAAGATCGTGATCTCGACGAGGTCGCGGATCGCGAGGCGGTAGCCGGCGTCCGCATCCGCGGCCGCGGGATTCTGCTGCGCCGGGAGGGCGAGGCCGGAGGCGAGGGCGGCCAGGAGGGCGAGGCGGGAGCGAAGCGCGGAGCGTTGCATGGGAGGATCTCCGGAGGACGCGGCGCGTTCAGTAGCGGAACGTGCCGAAGAGGGCGAAGGTGGTGCGGTCGAACCGCTGGGTGATCTCGGGATCGCGCTCCCAGTAGGTGAACTCGACGCCGGCGGTGAAGTACTTCGTCGCGGCATACTGGAGAGATGCGAGGTAGGAGATCTGTTCGTCCGAGGTGGAGGGGGTTCCGCGGAACGTGAAGTCCTCCAGCTCGACCCGACCGTCGAAGGAGAAGGCGCGGCCGATCTCCTGCTTCACGCCGGCGGCGATGAGGATGCGCTCGACCGTGCGGGCGTCGTTCGTGTTGCGGTTGTCGGCGGTCGCGTTGAGGTAGAGCTGCGTGCGCTGGCGAACCTGCCAGGAGAGGGCGGCGTCGGCGATGAAGGTGTCGAAATCCCCTCCGGAATCCCGGCCGGTCGCCTCGCTCGTCTGGAAACCGACGGAGGCGTAGCCGCTGAGGACCGGGCTGAGCTGGCCGTTCACGCCGACGAGCACGGCGTTCTCCTTCCGGTCGATCTCGAAGCCGGAAACGAGGTTGCGATCGGAGCTCGAGCGGCGGGTGCGGAGGTCCACGTAGGCCGTCGCCTGGGGCCGGATGCCGTAGCCGAAGCCGATCCGGAAGGAGCGGGACCGGTTCTCCGGGCCCTCACCGGGATCGCTGCGCAGGACATCGGCCCCGAAGCGGACCTCGGTGCGCGGGTTGAAGCGGTAGGAGCCTTCACCGCCGATGGAGAAGTCGTTCACGTCGATCCGGTCCGTGAGGTAGATGTCGATCCGCCGACCCCGGAAATAATCGAGGTAGACCGATCCTTGGAGCGGGGAGCCCTGGACGGTGGGAAAAGTCGTCTCGACGCGGGCGAAGCGATCGTTCGAGTCCTCGGAATCGAGGTCGGAATAGCGGTTGAAACGCACGCCAGCGCGGCCGTCGACGTTGAGCCGGCCCTGGCGGCGGACGTAGGCGAGCGATGGCTCGACCGAGAACACCGTGTCATCGATCTCGGAGAGGTTGCCGAACACGTTCGAGTCGGTCGTGATGCGGGCGTCGACGTTGACCAGCAGCTCGCCCCGGGCGATCTCGACGAAGGCTTCGGCCTGCGGGGGCGGCAGGCTTCCGAAGGCGAGCCCGGCGAGGACGGTGACCGTCGATGGCCGGAGGGCGATGGCGCGTGCGGAGTGGAGGATCATGGCGGGATGGTTGCAGGTGGAGGAAGGACCGACAATGAGGGACTTACGATCCGGCACCCCCGGGAAATCGCTTGTCGAGGCCTGAGGCAATCTCGGATTGGCCGGCGCACGGGCGTTCACCGTCACCGGGTGGCTTCGCCGGCGGGACGAGACGGGAATCCGGTCGGGAGCGGAAGGCGACGACGGTCATGGTTTTTCTCTTCCGGTATGTTCGACGAGCGCGGAAACCGACTTTAAGGGAAACTGCTCAGTTCTTCCGGGCTCCTTTCCCCGGCCGGGGCGACAGACAGGGGACGATTGCGTTTGTTGCCTGCGATCGGATCCCCACGCTGACCTCGGCGGCGCGCCGCCCGTCCGACATGAAGCGAGAGACCCCGGAGTTTTCCCTCGTCATCCCGGCCTACAACGAGGAGCGCCGGCTCCCCGCGAGCATGGAGCGGATCCTCGCCTTCTGCCCCGGGATCGCGCGGTCGTGGGAGCTGGTCGTGGTCGTCGAGCGATCGACCGACGCGACCGCCCGGCTGGCCGGAGCCATCGCCGCCCGGCACCCCGCGATCCGCGTGCTCGCGAACACCGTCCAGCTGGGCAAGGGGTATGCGTTGCGGTGCGGGGTGGCGGCGGCCGCGGGGGACGTGGTCTTCACGATGGATGCGGACCTGAGTGTGCCGCTCGACCACGTGCCGTTGTTCCTGGACGAGTTCCGAAACCGGCCGGCGGTGGACGTGCTGGTGGGCAACCGCCAGCACCCGGCGAGCCGGATCCCCGTGAGGCAATCGCTCCTGCGCGAGCGGATGGGGCAGGCCTTCAACGGCATCGTGCGCGCGGCCGCGGGTTTCCGGCTGCGGGACACCCAATGCGGCTTCAAGGCCCTGCGACGCGAAGCCGCGCGGGCGATCTACGAGCGCCAGACGCTCGACGGCTTCGCCTGTGACGTGGAGGTCCTGATGCTGGCCGAGCGGATGGGATTCCGGGTCGAAGACCTTCCGGTCGTGTGGGCGAACTCCCCCGACTCGCGCGTCCGCATCGTGCGGGACGGCTTCCGGATGTTGGTCGACGTGCTGCAGGTGCGAAGGATCGTCGAGCGCACGCTGCGGGAGCGCCCGTATCGGCGCTCCGATTAGGCGATCGGACGGGCGCGCAGCGCGCCGCACCACGCGAGGTCTCCCGAGCCCGCCGTCTCCCACGCGGCCCCGAGCTCGGGCCGGCCCGCGCAGAGCTCCCGGATCGCGTCGTCGCCGAGAACGAAGAACGCGGTGCTCAGGGCGTCGGCCTCCGCCGCGGTCGGAGCAAGCGCCCAGACCCTTCGCCGGGCGGTCGCCGGGCGGCCGGCGCGGGGGTCGATGATGTGGGCGCCATTCACCCCGGTTCCCGACGCGGCGAGCGCCTCGGAGCGGAGCTCGCAGAGCCGGGAAACGTCGCCGCAGGAAAGGTGCGCGGTCCACGGATCGCCGGCTTCGCCGATCGCGACGGGCAGGATCGTGCTCCCACCGGCGTCGATCAGCGCCGAAGGGGTCTCCCATTCGCGGAGGATCCCGGCCGCCTGATCGAGGGCGTAGCCTTTTCCGATTCCGCCGAGGTCGACCCGCACCCGCTCTGACGCGCGGGTGGCGGTCAGGGCCTCGGCATCCAGGAGCAGTTCACGGAAGGCCGCCGGCGGGTGCGCATCCGCGTTTCCTGGTCGCCGCGGGTCGCCGGTGATTGCGCCGATCGTCGGATCGAATGCACCGCCGGTCGCCTCGGCGATCGCGAGAGCGAATCGCAGGCAGGCGAAGGCGTCGGCGTTGAGCCGGACCGGCTCGCCGGGGGCGGCGAGGTTGAGCTGGTCGATGTCCGATCCCTGCGCGTATCGGCTGAGCACGCCTTCCAGCCGGGCGATCTCGCGAAACGCCTCGGCGGCGACCTGCCGCGCACGGTCCGCGGGCCAACCCCGCACGAGCACGCGAAAGGTCGTCGCCATGTGCTCCGAAGCGCAGACCACGCAGCCCGCATCCGCCTCGATCATGGCGGGGGGGGAGGGTGGATCGCGCGGTTCCAGACCTCCGCATCGACGGCGAGGAGGACGATGACGCCGTCGCGCAGACCGAAGAACTCGGTGGCCAGCGACGCCTTCCGCTCCTCGGGGAGCGCGGCGAAAAGCTCGGGGGCGACGAGCAACACGTCGGCCGCGAGATCCTCGGGCGGGCCGAACCAGTAGCCGACGTTGGGGAACCCGCGCAGCAGCCAGGGAATCGGCCAGTATTCGGGGACGACCACCTTGATCAGAAGCCGCCGACCTGCCGGATGGACGGCGGCGATCCGCTCGAGCCGGCCCGGCAGGCGGAGCACGTCCGTCGACGTCTGCACGTAAGCGTAGGGGTTAGCGGGCCGGGCCGCCATCGGGCCGGCCGCCCACCAGGCCTGCCGGCCGAGCTGCGCGAGGGCGACGAGGGCGAGAGTGCCCATCGCGAGCCGGAAGACGCGGGGGCGGGCGCAGTCAAGCCCCCACGCCGCCCCGATCCCCGCGAGCACGGCGAAGGCATGCCAGAAACCACAGGCGAGCCAGATGGTCTTGTAGGGGATCACGAAGTGGACCGCGGCGAGCGACGTCGCGAAGCCGAGGATGAAAAGCGCCGCATGGCGCCGTTCGCGGGATGCCTCCGTGGTGCGAGCCAACGCCACCGGGAGCGCACCCAGCGCGAAAAACGCGATCGCCGCCTCGGACCAGACGCGACCGAGGGCGCGCTGTCCGAGCAGCGGCCCGAGGTAGGCGTGCCACGGTTTGTCATGTACGCCGCCGGCGGAGCGTTCCACCCCGGTGGTCACGCCGCGGACCACGTCGAGCAACGCGCCGGGATCGGCGAAGAACCCGGTGAACAACACCACGACGGGAGCCAGCACTGCGGCAAGCAGTACGGGCCCGAGCCACGGGCGATGCTCCCCGCGGGCGAACGCCGCCAGCCCCCGGAAGCGCAGACCGGAGGCGAACGCGCAACCGACGAACGCCGCCCCGAGGACGAGCACCCACGTCTCCTTGGTGGCGATCGCGAGGCCGAGGGTGGCGCTCATCGCGACCGCCCAGCCGACGCGCCCGGTGGCGTACCAGCGCCAACCCGCGAGCACCCCGACGCTCGTCAGCAGCACGAGGATCGGTTCCTGGATGAAGTGCCGGCCGTAGTAGACCTGAAGCGGCGAGACTGCGGTGAAAGCGGCCGCGAAGAGCGCCGCCGGCCGCCCGATCAGCGGGCCGAGCGCGAGCGTGACGGCCACGAGCGCGATCCCCGCGAGGGCGGGCAGGAGTCGCAGGGTGGAGATCTCCAGCTCCCGCAGCGAGCGCTCGCCCGCGAGCCATGCGACGGGCGCCCCGAGGTAGTAGAGCGTCGGCCCGTGGTGGTCGGTCGGGTCGTAGCGGTAGACTCCCGACTCGAGCAGTTCGCCGACCTTCCACGCCTGCACCGACTCGTCCGCGTGGATCGGTTTCGAGCCGGGATCAAAAACGCGCAGCCATCCCGCGAGGAACAGGATGGCTGCGGCGGCGAGCCGGAAGACGGCGCGACTACGACTGACCAAAAACCTCGACCTCGACGTAGTGATTCATGCCGTCGGAAGTGTTGCCGCGGCTGTAAAGGCGCACGTGGCGCGCCTTTTCGGCCTTCACGGGGATCAGGCGGCCCTCGTAGTTCTCGACGTAGGCGGGATCGCGGCCCACGCCGAAACCGGCCGAGTTGTCGTGGTCGTTGTTGAAGACCGTCCGCACGTTCTTCGTGAACGCCTCGTCGTCGGCGACCTGGACGACGACGTCGTGGTAGGCGCGCGCGGCGAGGTGGTAGTGCCAGACGATCACCGCGTGGATCGTGGCCGGCGCCTCGAGGTCGATCTGCACCCACTGGAGGTCGGGCCCGAGCTCGACGAAATAGCCGTCGCTGGCGTTCTTGTCGCCGTCGGTGATGTACTCGAGATCGCCGATCACGGGGAACGTGTCCGAGCTCGTCACGGTCTTGCCGAGCGCGAGGTTCGTGGTGCCGGCGGGCACGAGGAAGTCGGCCCGCTTGACGTTGGAGGGTTTCTCGAGGTTCGGCAGCTCGATCGGCTTGGGCGTGCCGACGAACATCGGTTTCGGGAGCTCGGTGACGAGCGGCACCATCTCGGCGGCGGCGGCGAGCGCGGGCACGAGCAGAGTGAGAAGGAATAGGGCTTTCCGTTGCATCGCCGGAAACGTCTCGGCGCGCCCGGGGTCTGTCAAGGTGTGTCGGGCGTCTGCGAACGCAGCGCGCCGGGCATCGCACTCCGAACCGGAGCCCGGCCCTTCACTTGATTTCGCCGGGCGGGCGTGTTGCGCGCGCCGCTTACCCCGCATCGGTTCCTGCCGCGGTCTTCATCTCCTCCCCGCGTTCGACGGCACGATCGCCGTGCCGCCCCACGACGTCAAAGTGTCACCGATCCCGCCCGATCGCCCGGCTCACCCCATTGGATCGGCCCCACGAATCCCGCCGGCTTCGGGAACTTCACTACGTTTGCGGACGCGCGCTGGGTGCTCCTCGACCCGCAGGAGGTGGAGGGGGATCGCGACGGGCACGGGGTCAGAACTTTCGCAGCAGTCCAAAGCTCCAGCGGTGGAAGTCCACGTCGATCTGAGTGTCGGCACCCTTCACCCAGACGGCGTCCAAGCCTCCGGTCAGAGTGAACGTCTCGTTGAGGTCATGGCTGACGCGCACGCCGAAGGAGACGCCCCCGTCGCCATAGGTGAGGTACTTACCGAAGAGGTCCACGCGAGTTTCGGGCCGGAAGCCGAGGCTCAGGCCGATCTCGGCCGTTGCGCCGACATCGTCGCCGCCGTCCGGCCCGTCGAAACTCGGGTCGGTCACAAGACGGTCCAGGTCGGAACTGCGCACATACTCAACGCCCGCCTGTAGGTAGCCGTCGAGCCTCCAAGCGTTCCGCGTCGCGAGT
>DAIPIQ010000005.1:39440-43159 GCA_036770745.1 Opitutaceae bacterium
CGAAGGCGTTTGCAGGCGAAGCAACAGGAACGTCGACCGTCGTGTGCGTCAAGTTCTGCAAAAGTGGAGGGACGTGCGTGGGCGAGGTTTGGAAACGGGATGAATCGATTCTTGGTGAGGGTGCCGGGAGGGGCTGTCCCCTCCCGGCTCGTGTACCATCTGGCGACGTTTTTCTCGGGCAGGGGCTTCTTGAGCGCCTCGCGCAGCGGGTCCATCGTGACGTAGCGGTTGACGTCGATCCACTCGTCGTAGATCTCCACCGCGAGGGCGCGCATCAGCCGCGGGCAGCAGGTCTCGTCGGTGAATGTGCGCACGTTGTGGTTGCGGCGTTTGAACTCCTGGTTGGGCCGCTCGAGCAGGTCATGGTCGTCTCTTGGGTTGGTGGTTTCTTTTCCCACTCCGCCAACCACCACGGCCCGTGGTTTCGCTGAACTTTTCGGACACTTCCCGTGTGCTCGGCGGGGAGGGGCGAGAGATGCGCAGGCGCGCTCGGGCTCCGGGCGCGATCCATCCCCGCCGGTAGCGCGAGTGCGCGTCCGGTGCAGCGCCGGCCAGCCACCGCTTCCGATACCACTTCGGGTGGAAAACTCCCATCCGCCGTGTCGGGCGTCGCGGCTTGTGCTCGCCTGAGGGCGGGGGCGCACGCAGGGTTCGCCCCATGTCGTGGATACCCTCGGCGTTCGTGGCGGGCCTTGTCCTGCGTTGGGTCGCGCAGACGTGGCTGACGAATCTGAACCTCGCAGAGGCCCGGCGCAACCGGGCGGTCGTCCCCGAGTCGTTTCGCGCGACGATCGACGAGGCCGAGTATCGGAAGTCGGTCGACTACACCGTCGCCAAGGGCCGGCTCGCCCGGATCGACCACGCGTGGGATGCGGTGGTGACCGGTGTGCTCTTGTTGAGCGGAGTGTCGCCCCTTGCCTGGAACGCGTGGACCGCGCGGGCGGGTGACGCCGCGTGGTCCGGGGCCGCGTTCCTCGTGCTGGCTCTGCTCGCGATCTCGCTCACCGGTCTCCCGCTGGAATGGTGGGGCCGGTTCCGGGTCGAGGCGCGGTTCGGTTTCAACCGGAGTTCCCCGGGCCTGTGGGTCGCCGACAAGCTCAAGGGCGCCCTGGTGGCGGTGGTCGTGGGATTCCCGTTGGTCTGGCTGCTGCTCGTGCTCGTCGAGCGGCTCGGCGGGTGGTGGTGGGTCGCCGGCTGGAGCGTGTTCCTCGCTTTTCAGCTCCTCATGATCGTCGCCTATCCGCTCTGGATTCTTCCGCTCTTCAACAAGCTCACGCCCCTGCCGGAGGGTGAACTCCGGCGGCGGTTGCTCGATCTCGCCGGGCGCGCGTCGTTCCCCGCCGCGACCATCCAGGTGATCGACGGGAGCCGGCGCTCGGGGCACTCCAACGCCTACTTCACCGGCTTCGGGCGCTTCCGGCGGATCGTGCTCTTCGACACGCTGCTCGAGCACTCGGGCCCGGCCGAGCTGGAGGCCGTGCTCGCGCACGAGATCGGGCATTACAAGCTCGGGCACGTTCCGCGGATGCTCGCGGTCTCCGCCCTGGCGACGCTGGCGGGGTTCGGCGTCATCGGCTGGATGACGTCGAGCCCGACGCTTCCCGCGGCCTTCGGGTTCCCCGAGGCGGGGGCCGCGCCGGCGTTCCTGCTCTTCCTGCTGCTCGCCGGGGTCGTCTCCTTCTGGGTCGGTCCGGCAATGAACGTCCTGTCTCGAAAACATGAATACGAAGCGGACGCCTTTGCGCGCGGTCTGACGGGCGGCCCGGAGGCGCTGATCGGCGCGCTTCGCCGGCTCTCCCAGAAGAACCTCTCCAACCTCACCCCGCATCCGCTCTTCAGCGCGTTCCACTACTCGCATCCGACGCTGGTGGAGCGGGAGCGGGCGCTTCGCGTATCATGAGGGGCCGGCTCCGTTGGTTCGCGGCCGTCTTCGCGGCGGCGTGGCTGGCGGGCGTGGTGGCCGGCGCCGCGGAGCGGGTGCGGCTCGCGACCTTCAACGTCCTCAACTACCTGGAGATGGACCGGCGCGTGGAGGGTCGATTCCGCCCCGCCTATCCGAAACCCGAGGTCGAGAAGGCGGCCGTGCGGCGGGCGATCCACGCCGTGGCTCCCGACGTCCTGGCGCTGCAGGAGATCGGCTCGGTCCCCCACCTGGAGGAACTCCGACAAGACCTCGCCCGCGAGGGACTCGACTTTCCGCACGGCCGGCTGCTGCCGGCCGCGGACCCGGAACGGCACGTCGCCGTCCTTTCCCGCCTGCCGTTCGCCGAGGTCGTCGAACACGGGGAGCTGGAATTCACCTATTTCGGCGAACGCGAGCTGGTGAAGCGCGGGCTGCTCGAGGTCCGGTTCGGCGAGGGCCCCCGGGAGTGGCGCGTCTTTGTCGTCCACCTCAAGAGCCGCTACACCGACCGGCCCGACGATCCGCTCTCGGAGACGCGCCGGGTGCTGGAGGCGCGTGCGGTGCGCGACCGGATCCTCGAGGTCTGTCCGCGTCCCGAGGCGACGCCGTTCCTTATCCTCGGCGATTTCAACGACACCACCCGCTCGCGGACGCTCGCCGCCTTTCGGGCGCGGGGACGGACCCCGATCGCAACGCCCCTCCCGGCGACCGATTCACGCGGGGAGACGTGGACGCATTTTTTCCGGGGCGAGGACGTGTATTCTCGGGTCGACTACATCCTGGCCTCGGCGGCGGCCCTGCCCGGGATCATCGGCGGGCGCGCGACCATCCACGAATGGACCGGCGCTTCCGAGGGCTCGGACCACCGGATGGTCCACGCGGACTACACGCCGGTGGAGGCGACTCCGGAGTGATCGCGCGGCCGGTCAGCGACCGACGACCGTCACCGGCACGGTGATCTCGCCGAAGCCGGGGGCGGTCACGAAAAGCGTGCCCGAACCCGGGGCGCCGCCCTGGACGGCGACATTCACCGAACGCGAACCGGGAGGCACGAGAACCTCCGGCATCACGACGCTGGCCGGGACGTCGGTGGTCACGTCGAGCAACAGCCCGCCCGCGGGGGCCTCGGTGGGGATCGTGAAGACGAGCAGGCGCCGCTCCCCGGAGAGGAGCGAGAGGGAGGCGGGGGCTACCGAGAGCTGACCGCTGTCGACCCGGATCGTCCCGATGGCGAGGCCGGAGCCCTGCGGACCGACGCTGACCGGGTAGTTCCGACCGGCGGGAAGCGGAGGGACGACGAAGCTGAGCGAGTTCGCCGAGCGGAAGATCGTCTGGGCCGCCTGATCGCCGACGTGGACGACGTCCTGCGGGGTGAAGCCGCGGCCGAGGACCGTGACCTGGGCGCCCACCGGGGCGCGGTTGGCGTCGAGGGAGAGCCCGTAGCGGTTCACGACCGTGAAGCGGCTCAGGCCTGTGAAGCGCTCCTGCCGGGTGACGCGGCCGTCGGACTGCGTCTCGAACGACGCGAGGATGTAGTAGGCCCCCTCGTTACGGCCGGAGGGGAGTTTGTAATCGTACTCGTAGATGTCGCGGCCGAGCGGGCTGGGGCGCATCGGAAAGGCCTGGCCGTCGATGACGATCGTCGGCTCGAGGGAATCCTTCCGCACCACGCCGCTGCGGACCTTGATCTCGGCGGTGATCGTGTAGACCTGCGACGGGTTCTCGGAGAACGTCGCGGGCGTGCGGTCGTTGATCTTGACGTCGCAACCGGAAAGGAGGAACGCGGTCGCGACAAGGGCGAGCACGCACGTGAATT
>DAIPIQ010000005.1:43169-50167 GCA_036770745.1 Opitutaceae bacterium
GAGAGGAGCGGGAATCCATTCTGGAAAAAGTTGATGATCCGAGGGTCATGGGATTGGCAAACAAATTAAGGGAGCCGCGCGCGCCGGAAACAGGCAACGACGATGTGCGTGCGCACCTCGGCGTCTACGTGCACGTGCCGTTCTGCGCGCACGCCTGTGATTTCTGCGCGTTCTACCAGGTCGAGCCGCGCCGGCAGGACATCGATCTCTATCTGGAGACCATCGAGCGGGAGTTCGAGCTCGCGACCGATGAGCCGCGCGGTTGCGCGACGGCGTTCTGGGGCGGCGGCACGCCGGGCCTGCTGCCGGCGCGCGACCTCGAGCGGCTGGGCCGGGCGCAGCTCGCGCGCTTCGGGACGCCCGACCGGGAGTGGACCGTCGAGCTCGCGCCCGGTTCGGTGCGCGCCGACAAGCTCGCGGTCCTGCGCGGGCTCGGCGTCACCCGCGCCTCGCTCGGCGTCCAGAGTCTCTCCCCGGGCACGCTCGAGGCCCTCGGTCGCAGGCACTCGGTCGCACAGGTCGAGGCCGCGTGGAAACTCGTCAAGGCCGCCGGTTTCCCGAGCACCAACATCGATCTGATCTTCGGCGTGCCCGGTCAGGACGTCGGGGCCTGGAGGGCCGATCTGGAGGCGGCCGCCGCACTCGAGCCCGATCACCTCTCGACCTACTGCCTGACCTTCGAGGAGGATACGGCGCTCTACGTCCGACTCTCCGCCGGGAAGGTCTCGATCGATCCCGAGCGCGAGGCGGAGTTTTACGAGGCGACTTGGTCGCTCCTGCCGGAGCTCGGCTATGCGCAGTATGAGATTTCCAACCACGCGCGCCCGGGGCACGAGTCGCTGCACAACCTGAACACCTGGCGGATGCACGCGTGGCAGGGCTTCGGACCCTCGGCCGCGAGCCAGGGCGGGTCGTGGCGCGGGAGCAACCCGCCCGACCTCGCGGCGTGGCGGAGCGATGTCGAGCGCGGGGTGCGGGCGCAGTGCGATCGCACGACCCTCACCGCGTCGCAGCTCTGCGAGGACGCGCTGATCTTCGGCCTGCGGATGAACGGCGGCGTCCGCCTCGACGAGTTGGAGGCGCGTTTCGGCGCGGGTGCGGTCGGGCCGTTCCGCGGTTTGATCGACTCGCTGGTGGCCGACGGGCTCGCGACGCTCGCCGGCGGGCGCGTGCTCGCCCTCACGCAAGCGGGCCGGCTTGTCGTCGACGGGATCGGCGCGGAGCTGGTCGGTTCCGCGGGGAGCGCGGGCTGATTTTCTTGCTGGAGTGCGATTCTCCGGGCGTTTGTATCGCCCCGCCGTGAAGCCGGTCTCCACTCCATCGCCATCCGTGTTCGCGCTCCTCCTCTGCGCCGTGGCCGGGTGGTTGGGCGGATGCGCCACCACGCCCGAGGGGGACTTCGATCCCGTCGTACCGCAGATCTACCTGGAGGCCCCGGTCCAGGAACCGTACGCCATGCAGGTCTCGCTCCCGCAGAGCGGCGTGCAGATCCCGGTCAACTCCCGGGTCGCGTTCACCGAGGCGGAGTTCGCCAACGCCGAGCTCGTCCAGGTCGACCTCGGGCTCTGCCTGCTCCTCGAGTTTCGCGCCGATGCGGCGCGCGACCTCGTCCGGGTCTCGGCCTCCAATCTCGGTCGCCGCCTCGTGCTGTTCCTCAACGGACGCGCCTTCGGGGCCCGGCTCATCGACGGGATGATCGAGGACGGTCGGTTGTTGTTTTTCGTCGAGGTCCCGGACGCCGAGCTGCCGGCGACGGTGCTCAATCTCAAGCGCACGATCGCGGAGATCCAGGCCGCCTTGGCGAAGGCGCGGAAGTGATGGGCTTGGACGGATTCCGCGGATGCCTCGCGGTGGCGGCGATCCTCGTGGTCGCACCCCGCGCCGAGCCGGCTCCGTATGCGTGGCCGACGCCGAACCGGGCCTTCGAGCTGCGTCAGGATCTCGAAGCGTTCGTCCAGCCGACCGTTTCCGGTCTCGTGCATTCGGGACTCTTCGGGTGCGTGCGCTCGGAGGGCCGGCAGTTCCATGAGGGCCTCGATCTCAAGCCGGTGGCACGGGATGGGAGGGGGGAGGCGTCCGACGCCGTCTTCGCGATCCTCCCGGGGATCGTGCGATACGTGAACGAGCGCGCCGGCTCGAGCAGCTACGGTCGCTACATCGCGATCGAGCACACCTCGACGCGCCCGGCGATCGTCTCGCTCTACGCGCACCTCCTGAGCGTCGCACCGGAGATCCGGCCGGGGACGACGGTCGAGGCCGGTGCGACGATCGGGATCATGGGACGCTCGGCGGGCGGGTATTCGATCCCGAAGCAGCGGGCGCACCTGCACCTGGAGACGGGCCTCGTGCTCACGGCGAGGTTCCAGACGTGGTTCGAGCGGCAGAAGTATCCGTCGCCGAACGAGCACGGTCTCTTCAACGGCATGAACATCGTGGGCTTCGACTTCCTCGATTTCGCGGAGCGGGTGCGCGACGGCCAGGTGGAGGACGTGCGCGACTACCTGCGCCGTCTGCCCGTCGCCGCCGAGATCCTCGTGCGCTCGCGTCACACGCCGGACTTCGTGACGCGCTACCCGGATCTTCTGCGCGCGCCCGTGCCCGCCGCGGGCGTCGCCGGCTGGCGGATCGAGTTCACCTGGTTCGGTCTGCCGATCGGCTGGTGGCCGCTGACCGGGCTCGAGCTGGAGGGCTCCGCGCCGAGCCGCACCTCGGTCGCGCTGCACGATCCGGTGCTGCTGGGGCGTTTCCCTTGTCAGTCCCTGATCACGTCGCGCGGCGGCCATCCCGTGATCGGTTCGAAGGCCGCGGACATCCTCGAGATGCTCTTCGTGGGCGAGTGAGCGGGGCCGCCGGACTCAAGCCGCGAACTCGAACGCGGTGTTCTGCTCGATCTCCTCGATCGTCGTAAGACCGAGCAGGACTTTCTTGAGACCGTCGTAGCGAAGCGAGCGGTAGCCCGCCTTTCGTGCCGCGCGGGTGAGCTCCTCCATGCTGCCGTTGCGCGTGATGATCGCGCGCATCTCCTCGGTGACGAGGGCGAGCTCGTGGAAGGAGACGCGGCCACGGTAGCCGGTGAAGTTGCATTCGGAGCACCCCCTTCCGCGATAGAACGGGACTTCGATCAGGCCGTCGTCCTGGAAGTATCTCCGGAGCACGTCCACGCTCGGGTAGTAGGGCTCCTTGCAGCGGCTGCAGATGCGGGCGGCGAGGCGCTGCCCGACCACGGCGACCACCGAAGGCGCGACCTGGTAGGGTTCGACGCCGATGTCGATGAGGCGCGTGACCGCCTGGAGGGCGTTGTTCGTGTGGAGCGTGGCGAAGACGAGGTGGCCGGTGAGTGCGGACTCGATCGCGATCTTCGCGGTCTCGACGTCGCGGATCTCGCCGACGAGGATCACGTCGGGGTCCTGGCGGAGGATCGCGCGCAGGAGTCTCCCGAAGGAGAGGTCGATGTTGCCGTTGACCTGGCTCTGGCTGAGACCCTCGACCTGGAGTTCGACAGGGTCCTCGATCGTGGTGATGTTGACGCCCGGGTTGTTGATCTCGGCGAGGGCGGCGTAGAGCGTGGTCGTCTTGCCGGAACCGGTCGGGCCGGTGACGAAGATGATGCCGTTGGGGTTCTGGATGACCCGCTTGAAGGGTTGGAGGATCGTCTGCGAGATCAGCATCTGATCGAGCTTGATGAAGTCCTTCTTGCTGCCGAACGCGAGGATGCGGATCACGACCTTCTCGCCGTGGACCGTCGGCATGAACGAGAGGCGGAAGTCGGCCCGGTTCGTGCCGAGCGCGAGCGAGAAACGCCCGTCCTGCGGGAACCGGCTCTCGGTGATGTCGACGTTGCAGAGGATCTTGAGCCGCGAGACGATCGCGACGTGGAGCTTGCGCGGGAACGTGAGGACTTCGCGGAGGATCCCGTCGATGCGGAAGCGGACGTTGGTGATCGTCTCCCGGGCCTCGATATGGATGTCGGAGGTGCGCTCGCGGAGGGCGAAGTAGAGGAGGGAGTTGACGACCTGGATGAGGGAGGCGTTCTCGGTGACCTCGGCGATCTTCTCGGCCGACATCTCGCCGGTGAGCTTGAGGTCGATCGACTTGATCTCCGCGAGGCTCTCGCGCACCGACTTCTCGCTCAGGTAGTGGATGGCGAGCGCCGCCTCGATCTCGCTCGGGAGGCTGAACACGGCGGTGATCGGATGCCGGGCGATCTGGCTCAGCTTCTGGATCATCTCGGTGTCGCGCGGATCGGCCATCGCGACGGTGAGGATCGTGTCGAAGAGGTAGAGGGGAAGGACGCGGGCCTTCTGCGCGACCTCGTGCGGCACGAGCTCGATCGCCTCCCGATTGATGATCGTGGTGATCGGTTCGACGTAGGCGATGCCGATGGAGTCGCCCCACAGTCGGGCGGCGGACTCCTTGGGCAGGAGCCCTTTTCCAATCATCGCTTCGAGCAGATCGAGGCTGCCCGATTCGTGCTCTTCGAGGAGCGGGGCGAGCTGGTCTTCGGAGATGCCGTGCGGCGCGGCCCGCACCATCTCCATGAACTTGTGGTTACCGGCGTTTTGCACGGGCTTTGCGGGCTTGGTCGAAGAGTTTCGTGATTTCGGTCTGGTCGAGGATCTCCTTGGCGAAGTGGGAGAGGGATCTCTCGAGTTGGAGTTCGCGAAGGATCACCGGGAGCGAGTACCGCACTTCCTGGAGGGCGAAGCCGTCCATGGGTGCGGGAGATTCCTGGTCGGAGGGGTTCATGGCGGGACCGGCGCTCACGAGGTCGGGGCCGCGCCCACGGGGCCGCCCTCCGCGAGGTGATGTGCGACCGTGTCGACGATGATCTGGGAGATCTGCTCACGAGGCGTGTCCTTGCGGATGAAGTTCGAGGCCCCGAGGCCCAACGCGTCCTCGACGACTTTGCGCATCGCGAGGGAGGTCAGCATGATCACGACCGCATCGGGATCGATTTCGCGGATCTTCGCGAGCGCCTCGAGACCGTCCATCACCGGCATGTTCACGTCCATCAACGTGAGGGAGGGGCGCTCGCGTTCGAAGATTTCGATGCCCTCGGCGCCGTTGCGCGCCTCGAAAAAAAGTCCGCCGTAGAGCCGGCGCAGGAGCAGGAGAAGGAACGATCGCACGTGATCGTCGTCGTCCACCACGAGAATGTTGAGGCTTCGGATCATGTCGGAGGTGCGGAAGTGACGGGCAGGGCGGAGGAGGCGTCGGCCGCGAGGGAGGCGGTGAGCTCTTGTCCCCGGGTCGCGGCAGGTAGAAACCCCTATCGCCCGATCAACGGCCCACTGAAGCCGTGGGATTCCGGTTCGTTGGTCGCAAAGACGCATCAAAGGATCCGGATACGTTGATATTGTGCTTGCGATCGGTCGGAATCGCCGGTTTTCCGTTGAGGCGTATGACCTCGAGTTTCGTTTTCTCCTCCGAGTCCGTCGGCGAAGGCCACCCCGACAAGGTCGCCGATTTCATTTCCGACAGCGTCCTGGACGCGTGTCTCGAGCAGGATCCGCGCAGTCGGGTGGCGTGCGAGACGTTCGTGAAGTCGAACCTCGTCGTGGTCGGCGGCGAAATCACGATCCCCAAGCTCCAGGATCGGAAGACCGGCAGGACCAGGCCGATCGACGAGGTCATCAACCTCGGCACGGTGATCCGCGACGCCATTCGCGAGATCGGCTACACCAACGACGATGACGTGTTCCACGCCGACTCCGTCTTCATCAACAACTACCTCACCGCCCAGTCCGCCGACATCGCGCAGGGCGTGGATGCGAAGAAGGCTTCCGGCAAGAAGACCGCCGAGCAGGGGGCCGGAGACCAGGGGCTGATGTTCGGTTTCGCCTCGGATGAGACCGAGGAATTGATGCCCGCGCCGATCATGTTCGCCCATCGGCTCGGTCGGGAGCTGACGCGCATCCGCAAGAGCGGCAAGGCGAAGTGGCTTCGTCCGGACGCCAAGTCGCAGGTATCCGTGCGTTACGTGGACGGCGTGCCGACGGAGATCGTCAACGTCGTCATCTCGACCCAACACAGTGCCGACGTGGCCCACGCGGAGATCGAGTCGTACCTGATCAAGAACGTCATCAAGAAGCACCTGCCGGCGAAGCTGCTCAACTCCCGCACCGAGTACCTCATCAATCCCACCGGCAAGTTCGTGATCGGCGGCCCGCAGGGCGACTCCGGGCTCACCGGCCGCAAGATCATCGTCGACACCTACGGCGGCTGGGGTCGCCACGGGGGCGGCGCCTTCTCCGGAAAGGACCCGTCGAAGGTCGACCGTTCCGCCGCCTACATGGGGCGCTGGGTGGCGAAGAACATCGTCGCCGCGAAGCTGGCCCGGCAGTGCGAGGTCCAGTTCGCCTACGCGATCGGGCATCCGAAACCGGTCAGCGTCTACGTGAACACCTTCGGCACCGGGACGGTGGGCGACGCCGCCATCACCGAGGCGATCCAGGAGGTCTTCTCCTTCAAACCCGCGGACATCGTCGCCCAGCTCGACCTTCTCCGCCCGATCTACCGCCAGACCACCAACTACGGGCACTTCGGCAAGGCCGGCCTGCCTTGGGAGCAGACCAACCGCGTGAACGAGCTTCGCGCGGTCGTCCGTTGATCCCGTTCCAACCCGCAACGCCAAACAACTCATGAGCACCGCCACCCTTACCGCCGCCGACTACAAAGTGCGCGACATCTCCCTCGCGGAGTTCGGTCGCAAGGAAATCACCATCGCCGAGAAGGAAATGCCCGGCCTGATGGCGATCCGCCAGAAATACGCCCCCTCCAGACCCCTCGACGGGGTGCGGATCACCGGATCGCTCCACATGACGATCCAGACCGCGGTCCTCATCGAGACCCTCCGCGACCTCGGAGCCGACGTGCGCTGGGCGAGCTGCAACATCTTCTCGACCCAGGACCACGCCGCCGCCGCGGTCGCCGTCGGGCCGAAGGGCAGCGTCGAGAAGCCGAAGGGCATCGCGGTCTACGCCTGGAAGGGCGAGACC
>DAIPIQ010000116.1:0-5943 GCA_036770745.1 Opitutaceae bacterium
ATGAACGAAACACCTTTCCACGATCCGAACTACCACCTCTGCTCCGACCATTGCGGCGAAGGGCCGACGGTGCTCGATCTCGACGTGCCCCTCTCGCTCAAACGCGAGTGGCTCGAGCTGGAGACGCGGCGCCATTTCCTCGGCCGCGGCGTCAAGGCTCTGGGCTGGGCCGGGCTCGCCTCGATCTTCGGCCGTTCCGCGCCCGAGCTGCTCGCCAGCGCCGGCGGCGCCCACGGAGCAGGGCCGCTGCCGCATTTCGCGCCCAAGGCGAAACGCGCGATCTACCTCTTCATGGCCGGCGCGCCATCCCAGTTCGAGACGTGGGACTACAAGCCCGCGCTCGCCGCGATGTTCGACAAGGACCTGCCCGAGTCCGTCCGCGACGGCCAGGTGTTGACCGGCATGACCGCGAGCCAGTCGCGCCTGCCGATCGCCCCCAGCTTCGCGAAGTTCGCCCGTCATGGGAAATCGGGTACGTGGGTCTCCGAGCTGCTGCCGTGGACGGCGAAGCTGGTGGACAGGCTCTGCGTCATCAAGTCGCTCCACACCGAGGCGATCAACCACGAGCCCGCGATCCTGCAGTTGACGACGGGCAACATGTTCCCGGGCCGGCCCTCGCTGGGTTCGTGGCTCTCCTACGGCCTCGGGGCCGGCAACGACGAGCTGCCGACCTTCGTCGTCATGACCTCGAAGATGCCCTGGACGCGCAACGTCCAGGCGCTGTCGAACCGTCTCTGGTCCTCCGGCTTCCTCTCGCCGGAACACGCCGCGGTGGCGCTGCGCAGCGGGGCCGATCCGGTGCTGCACCTGCGCAACCCCGCCGGCGTGAACGGCGACCTGCGCCGCTCCATGATCGACGGTGTCAACGACCTCAACCGCCGGCTCTTCGAGCGCGTCGGCGATCCCGAGATCAACGCCCGCATCGCCCAGTACGAGATGGCGTTCCGGATGCAGACCTCGGTGCCCGAACTGACCGACATCTCCGACGAACCGGCCTCGACCTGGGACCTCTACGGCCCGCGCGCGAAGGAGCCCGGCACGTTCGCCTACAACTGCCTGATGGCGCGCCGGCTCGCCGAGCGGGGCGTGCGCTTCAGCCAGGTCTTCCTCCGGAGCTGGGATACGCACAGCCTCCTCCCCGAGGGCATCCGCGCGCTCACCGAGGACTCCGACCGCCCGACCTACGGCCTCGTCACCGACCTCGAGCGGCGCGGCCTGCTCGACGACACGCTCGTGATCTGGGGCGGCGAGTTCGGCCGCACCGTCTATTCGCAGGGCACGCTCCAGCCCGACAACTACGGGCGCGACCACCATCCCCGCTGCTTCAGCATGTGGCTCGCCGGCGGCGGCGTGAAACCGGGCGTCTCCTACGGCGAGACGGACGACTTTTCCTACAACGTCGTGAAGGATCCGATGCACATCCGCGACCTCCACGCGACGATGCTCCACCAGTTCGGCCTCGATCACAACCGGCTCAGTTTCAAGTTCCAGGGTCTCGACCAGAAACTCACCGGCGTCGTCCCGGCCAAGGTCATCCATGACATCCTCGCCTGACGAGAGGCCCGCGCGTGGCGGCAAGCGTCCCCGCTTGCCGTGTTCCGGGCCAAGCCACGGCAAGCGGGGACGCTTGCCGCCACCTTTGCTCTGCGGGCTGCTTCTCGCCGCCACCACGGCGGCCGGTGCGAACCCCACCCTCTTCGAGGCGCGGATCGCCCCGATCTTCGAGCAACACTGCGTGACCTGCCACGGCCCGGAGAAGACCAAGGCCGGTCTCCGCCTCGACAGCCACGAGCTGGTGCTCGAGGGCGCGAAACACGGCGAGGTCGTCGTGCCCGGCAGCCTCCGCTCCAGCGAACTCCACCGCCGCGTCACCCTGCCGCCCGACGACGAGGAGGCCATGCCCGGCGAGGGCAAGCCGCCGCTCTCGGCCGACGAGGTGCGCCTGCTCGAGCTCTGGATCGAGGCCGGGGCCTCGGCCACGAGCCTGCTCGCCGACTTCCCCGACGCGCCCGCGCTCCGCGACCCCAAGGCGGGGCCCGAGCCCCTCGCCCCCGACTGGCGCCCGCACGCCGCCGACCTCGCCGCCCTCCCCGGGCGCCTCGGGGTGCGGCTCGTCCCCCGCTCCCTCGTGCCGACCGACGGCCTGGTCCTGCGGACGGCCAGCGCGCCCGCGCGCTGCGACGACGCAGCCCTCGCCGCGCTCGCCCCCTTCGCGGAGCTGATCGTCGAGGCCGAGCTCGCGCGTACCCGGATTTCGGATGCGGGCCTCGCGACCCTCGCCGCATGGGACAACCTCCGTTCGCTCGACCTCACCCGCACCGCCGTGACCGCCGAAGGGATCGCCCACCTCCGCGGGCTGCCGCGGCTCGAGGCGCTCAACCTCACCGACACCGCGGTCGGCGACGATGCCCTACCCCACCTCCGCGCCCTCCCGGCGCTGCGGCGGGTCTGGCACTTCGGCGCCGCCCTCACCGCCTCGCCCGTCCCTCTACAATGAGAAGCGGCGGCGGACTTGCCGCCGTCCCGCATCGTTCGCTGGCTCGGCGGCATGCCCGCCCCCCTTCCGCTCCGGCTCGCCCCGCTGGCGCTGCTCACCGTGCCCACGATCGCCGCCCCGTTCGCGCACTGGACTGACGACCGCCTCGAGCTCGGCAACGAGCGCATCGTGCGGCACTTCGCGATCCGCGAGCACCGGTTGCACCCGGTCGCGATCGACGACCCCGCGCGCGGCCTGAGCCACCGCGCCGACGACGCGCCGGCGCTTCCCTCGTGGGAGGGCGCGCCCGCCGCCACCGCTCTCGCGATCCGCAGTGCGGAAGTCCCCGAGTCGCCGCTCTTTCCCGCCCACCTGAAGGTCGAGGCCGAGACGACCTTCCCGGATCTCACGCTGCATCAGGCCTTCGAGGTCCATCCCGGCGTCGCCGCGGTGCGGATGACGTGGTGGGTGCGCGTCCACCCGGAGGCGGATCCCGACCGGCTGGCCGCGTTCGAGCGCTCATGGGAGACGATCGACCGCGTCGCCCTTCCCGGCCCGCACTGGCGCCTCCGCGCCGTGGAGTTCTTCGACCGCACCGACGAACGCGACACCCTCGTCGAAGAGCGCAGCCGACTCGCCTTCAACCACGACGAGGTCGTGCGCGGGAACCTCGCGTGGGCGCAGCCCCTTGGCGAAGAACACGGACTCTTCCTCCTCAAGGAGGCGCCCTCGAGCGAGTCGCAGCTCGGCCACCGCGGCTACGATTTCCGCCTCGACCGCAAACGCCTCGAAGCGGTCGGTCCCGGGCTTCCGTTGACGGAGCTCGAACCCGATCGCACCTACCGCGGTCACGGCGTGGTCGCCGGCGTGTACGCCGAGGGCTTCGACGGCATGCGCATCGCCCTGCGGGAGTACCAGAAGACCAACCGCGTCCACCGCCCGGAGCGCGACGCGATGCTCATGATGAACACCTGGGGCGATCGCAACCGCGACGCCCGGATCAACGACGCCTTCCTCCGGACCGAGATCGACGCCGCCGCGCGCCTCGGGCTCACGCATTTCCAGATCGACGACGGCTGGCAGCAGGGGCTCTCGCAGAACTCCGCGCAGCGGGCCGGCAGGAAGTGGGCGCGATGGGAACCGGCCGACTGGGAGCCGCACGCCGCCCGACTGCCCGCGGGCCTGGGCCTCGTCTCCGCCCACGCCGCCGACCGCGGGATCGCGCTCGGCCTGTGGTTCAACCCCACCCGCGCGGACTCCTACGCGACCTGGGAACAGGACGCCGCCATCGTCCTCGACCTCCACCGCCGCCACGGCGTGCGGTATTTCAAGATCGACGGCGTCGAGCTGCCCGACAAGGCGGCCGACGATCGTTTCCGCCGTTTCTGCGACCGGGTCGTCGAAGGGAGCGACGGCGCGATCGTGCTCCACCTCGACGCCACCGCCGGTCGCCGCCCGGGCTACCACTACCTCAATCACTACGGCGTGGTCTTCCTGGAGAACCGCTACACCGACTGGGCCAACCACTACCCGCACGCCACCCTGCGCAACCTCTGGATGCTCGCCCACTACGTCCCGCCCGAGCGCCTCCAGATCGAGTTCCTCAACCTCTGGCGCAACGCCGACCGCTACGATCCCGCCGATCCGCTCGCACCCGCGCGCGTGCCCTTCGCCTACGCCTTCGCCGTGACGATGATGGCGCAACCGCTCGCGTGGTTCGAGGCGAGCGGGCTGCCGGAGGAGGCGTTCGCCATCGCCCCGCTCGTCCGGCGCTACCGCGAACTCCAGCCGGAGATCCATCGCGGCATCATCCTTCCGCTCGGGGCCGAGCCCGACGGTCACGGCTGGACGGGTTTTCAATCCCGCGGCGACGACACCTCCGGCTTCCTCCTGATCCTGCGGGAGCACGACCCCGCGCCGGAGTCCCGCCTGCGCTGCCTGCTGCCGGCCGGCCGGGAGGTCGAGCTCGAGCCCGTCTCGCCGGAGGGACCGACGCGCCGCCAACGCGTCGCCGCCGACCGCACCCTCGCCTTCGCGCTGCCGTCGGAGTTCTCCTTCGAGCTCCTCCGCTACCGCGTGCTCCCCGGCGCGGTCGCGGCGCCCTGAGGCGGGCGCACGGTCGACCCCTCGGTCCAAGTACCCTCGATCAGGATACGCTGCGGGAGCTCGGGCACGCCGAATTCCTGGTGGCGCAACAGGCCCGCGAGCAACTGCACCGCGGCGCGACCGATCGCCCGCGCGTTCTCCCGCATCCCCGCCCATTCCGTCTCGCTCGAGGTGAGCGACGGGCTGGCGAGCGCGACGTCGCCCGGCACGTCCACGCCGCGGGCCTCGAGCCAGGCGCGGAGCGGCTTGTACTTGGTCACGATCACGTCCGGCCGGTGCCGCTCGAACCATTCCCCGAAGCCCGCCTCGGACCACGCGTCGAAGCGAAGCGGCGGAATCCCATCGGGCTCTCCGATGACGTCGTGGAAGACGCGGTAGGCCCCGAGCCAGCCGTGGCTCACCCGGGCGTCGACCCGGCGCTCCTCGACGTAGCCGCAACGCCGGTAGCCACGCCCCTGGAGGTGCTCGAGGAGCACGAGCATGCTGCGGAAATGGTGGTTGGAAACCCCGTGGAGCGCCGGCTCGTGCAGCGTGTAGCCGAAGGTCACCGAGGCGAAGGACCCCCAGTCGAAATCCAGGGTGGAATTCGCGATCGGCTGCGGGGCGAGGAGCAGGCCCTGGATGCCTCGGGCCCGGAGGACGTCTCCGAGGCGCCGCGGCGACATCCCCGCCTCGCGCATCCAGACGACCTCGATCCGGTGGCCGAGCCGGTCCGCCTCCACCGACGCCCCCTCGAAGAACTCCTCGAAGGGCGTCGCCGCCCGCCAGCCGTCGCGCGTCGGGTAGTTGGTCAGCCATGCGAGGGTCGAGAGGTAGGAACGCCGCCGAAGGTCGGTGCGGTAGGACATGAGCGCCCCGAGCATCGGGTCCGGACGGTAGCCGAGCCGCGCGGCCGCCGCCTCGATCTTCTCCCGGGTCACGGCCGGGATGCTCGGGTGCCGGCGCAGGGCGAGCGAGACGGTGGTGAAGTGGTAGCCCACTTCCTCGGCGATGTGCCGGATGGTGACGCGTCGCTTCATCGGCGACCCAACGTGCTTCGCCGCGCTCCCAAGGACAATCCCGGAGCGTGGTTTCACTCTTCAATTAGAGTCCGTGTTCTCTCGGCCTGTTTTCGCAACGGAGAGAGGATCTTCCACGACCGGGGAACTCCCCCGGATCGCTGGAAACCCACCCGTCCGAAAACCCACCGCTCCATGACCCAACGCTCCACCCACCGTCCGCCCACCGGGGTCCGTCCGCCGGCGCTTCGTCCCGTCCTCTGGTTCCTCCCGCTCCTCGGTGCTTCGGCGCTGTGCGCCCAGACCACGCCGGTCTCCGGCGACGACATCGTCGAGCTCGACACCTTCGTCGTCAACGCCCTC
>DAIPIQ010000116.1:5953-12458 GCA_036770745.1 Opitutaceae bacterium
GATCGGTGACTTCATCTCCGCCGACCGGCTCGGCCAGTTCGTCGATCCCAACATCGGCGACGTCGTCGAGCGCCTCCCCGGCGTCTACACCTCCGGGGCCGGGCAGAGCGGCGGTTCGGGCATCTCGATCCGCGGCCTCGGGGGCGGGTTCAACTCGCTCCAGCTCGACGGCGACCGGCTGCCCTCCAACCAGGGCGGCACCCGCGGAGTCTCGATCGACAACATCCCGGCCGAGCTCATCGGCGCGATCGAGATCTTCAAGGCCCCCACCCCCGAGCGCGAGGCCGACTCGATCGGCGGCGTGGTCAACGTCGAGACCAAGTCCGGCCTCGACCTCGACCGCCGGCTGATCAACTCCCGCGTCCTCTACGGGTGGGACGACTACGGGACCGGCCACCAGTTCCGCGCCTCGATCAGCTACAGCGACCGCCTCACCGACAACGTCGGCATGTTCTTCTCCCTCACCCGCGCCGAGAACGAGCGCCGGCGCGACGAGATCCGCACCGACCCGGCTGACTTCGTCTTCGACCAGCTCGTCACGACCAACCCCGCCCTGCCGCGCATCACCGGAGCCGACGCCACCCGCGTCTTCATGCCGAGCCGCGTCGACTACCGCCGCACGATCCAGAGCCAGCAGAACACCGGGGCCAACCTCAACCTCGACTGGAACGTCTCCGAGACCTTCCGCCTGAGCCTGCGCACGTTCTACACCCGCTTCGACGAGCAGCGGCCACAGATCCGCAACCTCTGGCGCTTCGACCGCTCGACCGGCAACGATCCAAACAACCGCACCTTCCCCCACCCCGACTACGTCTACTTCGACGAGCCCGCCGGCACGTTCTACTTCGGCGACGAGCAGCGCATCGTCCGCCGCATCGCCGATCAGGACGAGACCGAGGACATCTTCCGCATCCAGCTCGAGGGCGTGCACCGCTGGCACGACTCGACCCTCGACTACAACGTCAGCCGCGGCACGTCCTCCCGCGACCTCGAGAACAGCACCTACATCTTCACGACCGACGACGTGCAGTTGCGCGCCACCGTCGCCGACCTGCGCACCCCAGCGTTCGACGTGATCCGGCCGGGCGAGTTCTTCTTCAACACGACGACCAACCCGCGCGTCCCCGACCTCTTCGACGGACTCTCCTACCGCAACGGCGGCGACGGATTCTTCGAACGCGACAGCCGCCGCGCCGAAGTCATCGACGCCGAGGACGAGATCACGACCCTCGCCGTCAACTTCCGAAAGATGTTCGAGGACAACCTCACCGTGAAGGTCGGGGCGAAGTACCGCTCCCAGTCCAAGGAGAACCAGCGCGACTTCGTGATCACGCCCGCCGGCTTCGCCTTCGACGCCACCCAGGCCTCGTTCCAGTCCGCCAACGGCTTCTTCAACGGGCTCCAGGCGCTCGGCGTGTTCCCCACCCACGATTCGCTCCAGGCGCAGAACCAGGGCGGGCCGCGCGAGCTCGTCGCCTCCGTCCTCGGACTGCCCACGCCGCCCGCCGACAGCCGCCGCGACAGCACGATCCAGGACCTCGAAGCGGACGAGGACGTGCTCGGCCTCTACGGCCAGGCCTCCAAGTCGTGGGGCGACTTCACCCTCCTCGGCGGCGTGCGCTGGGAGCGGACCTCCAGCGACTACCTCGGCTTCACCGCCGACGTCACCGGCAACCCCGCGATCGACGCCCCGCGCGTCGTCATCGGCGACCGCTCCTACGACAGCTTCTACCCGAGCCTCCACGCCTCCTACCGGATCAACGAGCGCATGCTGCTCCGCGCCGCGATCGGCCGCACCCTCGCCCGGCCCGAGTTCCAGGACCTCACGCCCTCGTCCTTCGCCACCCTCAGCACCGACTCCGACACCGGCCGCAACATCGTCAACCTCCAGCGCGGAAACGCCGACCTCCAGCCCACCCAGTCGACGAACTACGACCTCAGCGTCGAATACTACCTGCCGGCGGGCGGCCTCTTCTCCGTCGCCGGCTTCCACAAGGAGCTGAAGAACTGGATCTACGACTCGACCTTCGTCGCCCCGCCGTCGGACTTTCCTGAATACGCCGCCGTGCCCGACCTTCAGCAGGTGCGCGTCTCCTCCACCCTCAACGGCGACACCGCGAGCGTCACCGGCGTGGAATTCAACCTCGAGCGCGACCTCGCCTGGGGCTTCTCCTTCGGGGCGAACTACACGCGGCTCTCGTTCGACGTGAACGCCGCCCAGACCGGCCTCGACCGCGTGCCCGGTCAGTCCGACCGGCTCATCCGCGTCTCGCTCAACTACGAGACGAAGAACTTCCTCGCCCGCCTCTCGCTCCGCGACAGCGGCTCGATCGTCGACGAGGTGGTGAGCTTCTCCAGCCCGGCCGCCATCGCCTACTTCCAGGGCCAGGGCATGGGCGAACTCATCACCCGCCCCGACGGCAGCCAGACGATCGGCCTCGGCCTCTACGACGACGCGGGACCGCAGCTCGACCTCACCGCCGAGTACCGCCTCCGCAAGGGCGTGCGCGTCTTCCTCCAGGCCAACAACCTCCTGCGCGAGAACTCCGCCGTCTACCTCGATGAGCGCGAGACCTTCGCCGAGAAATGGGAGTACCGCTCCTGGTCCACCCAGGTCGGCCTCAAGCTCGCGTTCTGAGATCCTTGTCAGGTGTGTTCTGACGACGGGCCGCCCACCGGCGACGGCGGGCGGCCCGTCTCTTTTCCTCCATGATCCCGCGCCTGTTCCGCTCCGCCGCGCTGCTCTGCGCCTGCCTGCTCCCGGTCGCGGCCGACGCCGCGCCGGACCTCGCGGCGATCGTCGCCGACGTCCGCGCGCGCGTGGCCGCCGCCTTTCCCGCCGAACGCGTGGCGAACCTCCCGCCCGGCACGGTCGAGGCGCTGCTCACGCCGGAGGAACGCGCGGCGCTCGCCACGGGTTACCTGGGTTTCCAACTCGACGCCCCCGGCCGCGTGACCGTCTGGCGCGACGCCCGCCTCGCCCCGGTCGGCGAGCCCTTCTGGCTGGAGGACCTCGGCTTCGTCCCCGCCCCGTATTCGGTCCGCGCCTACCAGCAGGAGTTCGAGGCCTGGAGCCGCGACTTCCCCGCCGGCGAAGTCGGGCTCGGGGTGCACGCGCTCCGCACGATTCGCGAGCACTACTTCGTCTCCGTCGGGCCGGTCGGGGGTCGCCGGCCCGGAGTGGACGCGCCCGACACGGGCGTCTTCGCGGACGGTGCGAGCCCGTGGACCGACCGCACCGCCCCGCTCGAAGCCGTTCCCGGGGACTTCGCCGGCGACGTGCTCGTGCGGACCGACTCCGACCGCCGCACCCTCGCCGCGGTCTACGATCATTTCCGCGTCACCCGCCATCCCGCCTCGGACCGGCCGGACCAGATCGTCGCCACGCTGACCGCGACCCCGTCGACCTCCCTCGCCGTGCAGTGGCGCACCGGACCGGCGGTCGGGCGCGGCGTCGTCCGTATCCGCCCGATGGATGCGCCGCCGGCCGCCGCGCGCGAGGTGGTCGCCGCGACCACGCGGATCGAGGCCCCGCGCACGCTCAATCAGCCGCTCGTCCTCCGCCACACGGTGCTGCTCGCGGATCTCGCGCCCGACACCGCCCACCGCGTGGAAGTGGGCGACGGTTCGCCCGACGGCTGGTCGACGCCGCGGACGTTCCGGACCGCTCCGGTCGCCCCGTCGGTCGTGCGCTTCCTCGCCTTCGGCGACGTGCAGGAAGGCTACGCGACCTTCCGCGCGCTCTGGGAGAGCGCGCTGCGAACGGTGCCCGACGCGGGCTTCGCGGTCTTCGCCGGCGATCTCGTGAGCCGCGGCAACGACTCCGACGACTGGGACGCCTTCTTCGCGGTGCTCGACGAGGTGGGCGCGCCGCTCCCGATCGTCCCGGCCGTGGGCAACCACGAGCTGCTCCCGGGCGAGGCCCCGGATCTCTACCGCCGGATTTTCGTCCTCCCGGAGAACGGTCCGCCCGGGCTCGAACCGGGGCGGGCCTACACGCTCGACTTCGCCGGCGTGCGCCTGCTCGTCCTCGACAGCAACCTCGAGGGCGGCCAGGCGGCGTGGATGGAGGAGCGACTGCGGGCGTGGCGCGAGGAGCCGCTCCGACCCGTCGTCGCCGTCGCCCACCACGGCGCCTACACGAGCCGGCCCGGTCGCTACCATCCGATGGTCCGCGAGCGGTGGGCGCCGATCCTCGAGGGCCACGGCGTGCCGCTCGTCCTCCAGGGGCACGACCACGCCTACCTCCGCACCCACCCGACGGCCCCGGAGCACGGCGGCACGACCTGGCTCATCGCCACCGCGGGCGGGAAGTTCTACCCGCAGGCGCGGCACGACTACGCGGCCCGGGCGTTCGCCGAGACGCCGACGTTCCAGGTCGTCACCGCCTCGGCACTCGACGGCTCGCTCCAGCTCCAGACCTTCGACACCTCCGGGCGACTCCTCGACGAGGCGGAGCTGCGACCCTGACGCGCTCCCGCACACGCAAGGGTCCTGGGAGCACACGCGTCCCGCCCGCGCGTCTGAAGCCCTCGGCGAGACGCCGAGGGCGGCCTGCGGGACGCAGGCGCTCCCCGGAGCGGTGGAAGCCTCTTCAGTCGCCGCCGAGCAGGGCGAGCAGGCCGGCCTCGTCGAGGATCGGGACGCCGAGCTTGCGCGCCTTCTCCAGTTTCGACCCGGCGTCGGCCCCGGCGACGACGTAGCCGGTCTTCTTGCTCACGGAGCCGCTCACGCGCCCGCCGACGGCCTCGATCCGGGCGGCCGCCTCGTCGCGGGTGAGCGTCGGGAGCGTGCCGGTGAGTACGAAGATCGTCCCGACGAGAAGCGCGGCCGACGCCTCCGGGGCCGCGGGCGGCTCGGGTGCGACGCCGAGTTCGCGCAGTTCCTCGATGAGGATGCGGTTGGCGGGCTCGTTGAAGAAAGCGCGCACCGCGACCGCCGTCTTTTCGCCGAAGCCGGGGATGGCGATCAGGCTCTCCTCGCGGGCGGCGGCGAGCGCCTCGAGGGAACGAAAGTGAAGCGCAAGGTCCTTGGCCGAGGTCGCGCCCACCCCGGGGATGCCGAGCCCGTGGAAGAAACGCCAGAGCCCGGCCGTCCGGCTGGCGGCGATCGCGGCGAGGAGGTTGTCGGTGGACTTTTCCACGCTCTTGCCGAGCGCGAGCAGCTCGCCGCGGCGCGCGGGCAGCCGGTAGAGGTCGGCGAGGCCGCGCACCCAGCCGCGCTCGACGAGCGCGTCGACCATCGCCTCGCCCAGGCCCTCGATGTCGAGACAGGCCTTCGAGGCGAAGTGCTGGATGCGGCGCCGCACCTGGGCCGGGCAGGCGACGTTGGGGCACCGCCACGCGACCTCGCCCGGGAGCCGGATCGCCGGGGTCGCGCACGCCGGGCAGGCCTCGACGAAGCGGTAGGGTTCGCTCCCGGCCGGCCGGCGCTCCGTCAGCACGCCCATCACCGCCGGGATGACCTCGCCGGCCTTTTCCACGAGCACGGTGTCGCCCACGCGGATGTCCTTGCGGGCGATCTCGTCGGCGTTGTGCAGGGTCGCCCGCGCGACCGTCGAGCCCGCGAGCGGGACGGGCGCGAGCTCGGCCACGGGCGTGAGCACTCCCGTGCGTCCCACCTGGATCGTGATGGCGCGCAGGGTCGTCTCCGCCCGTTCGGCGGCGAACTTGTAGGCGATCGCCCAGCGCGGGGCCTTGGCCGTGCTCCCGGCCTCGCGCTGCGCGGCGAAGTCGTCGACCTTCACCACCGCCCCGTCGGTCGCATAGGCGAAGCCGCGCCGCGCCTCGTCGAGGGCCCGGATCGCCGCCCACACGCCGTCGATGTCGTCGACCCGCCGCATCCCCTCGACGGTCGGCAGGCCCCACGAGCGGAGCAGCCCGTGGAAGGCGGACTGTGCATCCGCGACCGGAGAGGACGTGAATCCCAGGCCGTAGAGCGCGATCTCCAACCGACGGCGCCCGACCTCGGCGGGGTCGAGGAGCTTGACCGTGCCGGCGGCGAGGTTGCGGGGGTTGGCGAAGGTCTCCAGCCCCGCCTCCTCGCGCCCGGCGTTGATCCGCCGGAACTCCTCGAGGGTCATGTAGATCTCGCCGCGGATCTCGATCGCATCCGGATGGCCGGTCCCGGCGAGCTCGCGCGGGAGCGCGGGGATGCGAAGGGCGTTGGCCGTGATGTCGTCGCCCTCGACGCCGTTGCCGCGGGTGACGGCGCGGACGAGCCGGCCGCCCTCGTAGGTGACGCTCACCGCGACCCCGTCGATCTTCGGCTCGACGACGTAGGCGATCGGACGGTCGCCGAAGAGTCGGCGCAGCCGCTGGTCGAAGCCGCGCAGCTCGGCCTCGGAGTAGGTGTTGTCGAGGCTCCCCATCGGCAGCCGGTGCCGGCGGGTGGCGAACCCCTCGGCCCGGTCGTCGCCGACCGCGTCGAGCGGGGAAGGGCCCGGGGCGAGCCCGGGGTGCGCGGCCTCCAGCGCCGCGAGCTCGCGCTTGAGCGCGTCATAGTC
>DAIPIQ010000117.1:0-8182 GCA_036770745.1 Opitutaceae bacterium
CGACCAGTTCTCGCTCACGGGAACGACGGGCGCCTCGACGGGAGGCGCCTCGGCGACGGTCCGCGGCGTCGACTGACAGCCGGGGCTGAGAAAAAAGATGGTCAGCAGCACGATGTGCAGGGCGAGGACCATTCCGAAGATCTTCACGAGTTTCATGGCGGGAGGAGGGCTAGGCGGCGGGGCGGTTGGGAGTTGGCGTGGAGCTGGGATCGGGGCGGCCGCCGTTGGCGGCGCGAAGTTCGTGGACGAGGGCCTCGAAGCGCCGGCCGCGATCGTCGTAGCCGGTGAACATGTCGAAGCTGGCGAAGCCCGGGCTGAGGAGCACGTGATCGCCCGCGACGGCGACCGCGAAGGCCTCCGCGACCGCGGCCTCCAGCGTGGCGCACCTCGTGTGCGGCACTCCCGCCGCGTCCAGGTGGCCGGCGAGTGCGGGCGCGGTCTCGCCGATGAGGAACGCGCGACGGACGCGACCGGCGAGCCGCGCGGCGAAGGCGGCGAGGTCCCCGCCCTTGGAGCGACCGCCGCCGATCCAGAGGACGGGTCGGGTGAAGTTCGCAAGCGCCGCCTCGGCGGCGTGGAAGTTCGTGGCCTTCGAATCGTTCCAGAACGCGACACCGCGCAGCTCCGCCACGCGGGCCATCCGGTGCGGGCCGGGCGTGAAGGTCGCCGCCGCCTCGACGAGCCGCCCGACGGGCAGGCCGAGGGCGCGCCAGAGCGCGCGGGCGAGCAGGTAGTTCTCGCGCTGCGGACGGAGCGCGAACGAAGTCGCCTCGACCCCGGGGTCGAGCGCCTCGGCCTCGAACGGCACGCAACCCGAGACCGGCAGGTCGAGCCCGAGCGCGCGCGCCTGCACGAGCACGTCGGGCCCGAAGAACACGCGGCGCCCGCGGGTGCGGGTGACGAGGTGGTGCTTCGCGCGGAAGTACGCCTCGAGCGTGCCGTGGCGCTCCAGATGGTCCTCGGCGAAGTTCGACCAGAGCGCGGCCTCGGCCTCGAAGTGGCGCAGCGTCTCCGCCTGGAACGAGCTCACCTCGCACACCGCGATCGAGGAGCGGTCGGCGGGCCTCCGCCACGCGTCGCAGAAGGCCTCGCCGATGTTGCCGACCGCGCGGGCGTCGCGACCCGCGAGGCTCAGGGCGTGGGCGAGGAAGGAGGTGAGCGTCGTCTTTCCGTTCGTACCCGTCACGGCGAGGATCACGCCCGGCCAGGCGAGCGCGCCGAGGTCGAGCTCGCCCAACACCTCGCACCCGGCGGTCCGCGCCGCCGCGACCCAGGGATGGTCCGGGGCGAAGCCCGGGCTCACGATCACGAGCCCGTGGCCGCCGGCCTCGTCCGCGCCGAAGACGCGGCGCGAAGCGTCGGCGGAGGCGAGGTCGTAGACCTCCGCGGAGCCGCCGAGGTGGGCGATCAACCCCGCCGCCGCGCAACCGCTCACGCCGCCCCCGAGGACGGCGGCGGGCCGTTCGAGGAGGTGTCGGAGCCAGGCGGGGACGCGTGTCTTCATGTCAGCGGAGCTTGAGCGTGCCGAGGCCGGCGAGCGCACAGATCAGGGAGAGTATCCAGAAACGTATCACGACCTTCGTCTCGGCCCAACCGAGGAGCTCGAAATGGTGGTGGATCGGGGCCATGCGGAACACGCGCCGGCCGGTGCTTTTGAAGGAGACGACCTGGATGATGACCGACAGGGCCTCCATCACGAAGATCCCGCCGACGATCACGAGCGTGAGCGGCTGGTGCACGAGGAACGCGACCATCCCGATGAGTCCGCCGGCGGGATGGGCGTGGAACCAGAGGAAGCCGAGCCCCGCGCCGACGACGGCCCCGCAGATGATCGTGAGCTCCCCGACGCCGGCGACGTGGGAGACGAGCAGGTAGTTCGCGATGATCGCGTGGCCGGCGGCGTAGGCCATGATCGCGTAGGTCAGCGCGACCGTGATCGTGCAGCCGATGGCGAGGCCGTCGACGCCATCGGTGAGGTTGATCGCGTTGCTCGCGCCGACGAGGACGAGGAAGAGGAACCCGCCGGTCAGCCACACCGGCATCGACTCCAGCACCGGGCTCTTCACGAAGGGCGCCCAGAGCTCGCGGACGCGCTCCGAGCTGTCGGGGTGCCAGAGCAGGAGCGCGAGCGCGACGAGCGTGATCAGGCTCTGCCAGCCGAGCTTGGCCCGCGAGGAGACGCCGCGGCTGTCGCGCTTGCTGACCTTGAGGAAATCGTCGGCGAAGCCCAGCGCGGTGAGCCCGGCGTAGACGACGAGCGAGACGACCACCCAGATGTTGGGGTGCGCCCAGAGGAGCGTGCTGGTCGTGACGGCGACGAAGATGAGCAACCCGCCCATCGTCGGCGTGTTCTTCTTGCCCGCGTGCCGCTCGGCGAGCCGCCCGACCTCGCGCTCGCCGCGGAGGCTCTGGGTGAAGCTGATCCGCCGCAGCCAGGCGATGAGCGGCGGGCCGAGGAGCAGGCTGATCACGAGGGCGCTGCCCGCGCCGAGGAGCGTGCGGAAGGTGATGAACCGCAGCAGCCGCAGCGGTCCGAAGACGTCCTCGTATCCGGCCAGCCAGGAGAGCATCAGGCGACCGCCGCCTCCGCGGGACGATGGGGATCGAAGTCGCCGCCGAGGAGCGTCTCCAGTTCGTGGCGACGACTTCCCTTGAGGAAGACCGGGCCGGCGAAGTCGCGCACCAGGGCGGCCGCGCGCGCCGGCTCCGGATCGAGGATCAGCTCCGCCTCCGGCCGGACCGAGCGCACGCCCTCCGCGAACGCCGCGGCGAGCGAGCCGAGGACGATGAAGACGTCGCCCGGACCGCAGGTCCACCGCGCTCCGGTCGAGCGGTGCCAGGCCTCGGCCCCGGGGCCGAGCTCCTCCATGCAACCGACGACGAAGAGCCGCGGGCGGCGCTCGCCGACGACGGCGAGGAAACCGGCGAGCGCGTCGAGCATCGAGGCGGGATTGGCGTTGTAACAGTCGAGGTAGAGGATGCGTCCGTCGCGCTCGCGCACCTCGCCGCGCAGCGCGGCCGGTCGCCAGAGATCGAGCCGCGCGCGGATCGCAGCGGCCGGGATGCCGAGGTGCAGGGCGGCCGCGATCGCGAGCACGGCGTTGCCCGCCATCGCCGGCGTGACGCGCCGGAACCGGAACTCGCCGGGCGCACCGGGCCCGGTGAGCGTCACCGCCGTGAGGTCGCCCTCGAACGAACAGGTGTACGGCACGAGCCGGGCGCCCTCCGCCGGACCGGGAAGCGCGGCGTCCGCGGGCGTCGCGACGAAGGCCCGCGCCGCGAGCGCGCGAAACGCGGGATGGCGCAGGCAGTCCGCGGGGAAGAAGACCGCCCCGGCCGGCTCGGACCCCGCGGCGAGCGCGGCCTTCTCCACGCTCACGCCCTCGACCGTGCCAAGCCGGTCGAGATGGGCGGGCCCGACGCTGGTGACGATCGCGAGATCGGGCCGGATCATGTCGGCGAGCACGGCCATCTCGCCGGGACCGCTGATCCCCGCCTCGACCACGGCGAAGCGGTGCCGCGCCGGATCGAGGTCGAGCAGCGTGAGCGGCACGCCGAGGTGGTTGTTGAGGTTGCCCGCCGTCGCGTGGACCTCGCCCGGTTCGCCCAGCAGCACGGCGAGGAGGTCCTTGGTCGAAGTCTTGCCCGCGCTGCCCGTGACCCCGACCACCGGCCCGGAGAAACGCGCGCGATGGGCGCGCCCGAGCCGTTGCAGCGCCTCGAGCGGATCGGCGACCCGCAACTGCGCGGGCGGCCCCTCCGGCCGCTCCGTCGCCACGATCGCCGCGGCGGCCCCGCGCGAGGCGGCCGCCGCGAGAAACTCGTGGCCGTCGCGCCGCCCGGTGCGCAGGGCGACGAAGACCTCCCCCGCGCGCAGCGAGCGGGTGTCGATCGAGAAGCCGCGCAGCGGCGCGGACGGCGGTCGGGTCCAGACCCCTCCGCAATCCCCGGCGAGCGTCGCGCTGTCGTGGACGGGCATCTTCAAGAGGAGGGCTTCATGCGCTTGACCGCGATGAGCTCGCGGGCGACGAGGCGGTCGTCGAACGAGATCACCGTGTCTCCGAACTCCTGGAAGGGCTCGTGACCCTTGCCCGCGATGAGCAGGCTGTCGCCCGGTCGCGCGGCGTCGAGGGCGAGGCTGATCGCGCGCCGCCGCTCTTCGACGAAGGCGATGCGCTCCGGAGCGGTGACGCCCTCGCGCATGTCGGCGAAGATCCGCTCGAGCGACTCCTTGCGCGGGTTGTCGGCGGTCGCCCACCCGTGATCCGCGAGCGCCTGCACCGCCGCGGTCATCCGCGGGCGTTTGGTGCGGTCGCGGTCGCCGCCGCAACCGAAGACGACGAGGACCCGACCGGGCGTGATCGCGCGCAGCATCCCGAGGGCGTTGCCCAGGGCGTCGTCGGTGTGCGCGTAGTCGACGAGCACGTTGAAACCGAGGTTGTTGGGCACGCGCTCCATCCGACCCGGGATCCCCGGGAGCGTCTCGAGAAGCGGCAGGAGTTCCGCGAGGTCGCGGCCGAGGCCGTGGCACACCGCGAAGGCGCAGAGGAGGTTGCTGACGTTGTAGGCCCCGAGCAGGTGGGTGCGCACGCGGGCGGTCCCGCCCGGCCAGGAGAGGAGGAACGAGGTGTGCTCGAAACCCAGCGTCACCCCGGAGGCGCGCACGTGCGCCTCGCGGTCGATCGCGAAGGTGACGACGCGGACATCGCGCGGGATGCGCCCGACGAGTTCGCGCCCGCAGGCGTCGTCGATGTTCACCGCCGCCACCGGGGGCGCCACCCCGGTCTCGCCGGTGAAGAGGCGGGCCTTGACGTTGAAGTACTCCTCCAGCGTGCCGTGGTAGTCGAGGTGGTCGCGGGTGAGGTTCGTGAACGCCGCGGCGGCGAAGCGCATCCCCCGCACCCGGAGTTGATCGATCCCGTGCGAACTCACCTCCATCACCGCCGAGCGGCAACCGGCGTCGCGCATCTGCGCGAGCATCCCGTGCAGGTCGATCGCCTCGGGCGTGGTCTTGTAGGAGGGCACCGTGCGCGCCCCGAGGTCGTAGTTGATCGTGCCGATCAGCCCGACCCGCCGGCCGCCGCCCGCAAGCAGGTGCTTGACGATGTGGGTGACGGTGCTCTTGCCGTTCGTGCCCGTCACCCCGACGAGCTCGAGCGCCCGGTCCGGCTCGCCGTGGAAGCGGCGCGCGACCTCGGCGAGCGCCGCCCGGGGATTTTCCGCGTGGAGGAACGTCACGTGCGCCGGCGCCATCTGCCGGGCCTGCGGCGTGACGACCGCCACCGCCCCGCGTGCGATCGCCTCGTCGATGTAGCGACCGCCGTCGGAGCGCAGCCCCGGCAGGGCGAAGAACAGGCAGCCCGGGGTGACGCGCCGGCTGTCGATCACGACCGCGTGGACCGCGGTCCCGAGGTCGCCCCGGCTGCCGAGCAGCGGGATGCCGGCGAAGAGTTCAGCGAGGGTCTTCATGGACCGCCTCCGGGTCGGCGGACGCGAGAGGGGTCCCCGACGGGCCGGGGAGCGGAGCGGTGCTGCATGGCTGATGCAAATGGTGGTGTCAGCGTAGCCGATCATTCGACGGAGGCGGACGGCGGGCCCCGGCGGCCACGGCGACGCCGGTGCGGGCCGGCGCGGTCGGGGAGATGCCGAGGTACTGGATGAGTTGCTCCGCGACCGTGCGGAAGGAGGGGGCCGCCACGGTCGAGCCGTAGGCCGTGCCGCGCAGGCGCGCGTCGTCGATGATCACGGAGATGACGAGCCGCGGATCGCCCGCGGGGAAGAAGCCGATGAACGAGCCGACGTGGTGAGAACTTGAATACCGACCGTCGACGATCTTCTGGGTGGTGCCGGTCTTTCCGGCGACCTCGAAGCCCGGGATCGCGGCGCGGGTGGCGGTCCCCCCCGGGCCGACGACACCCTCGAGCAGCCGCGCCATCTCGCGGGCCACCTCGGGGCGGATCACCCGCCGGCGTTCCTTGGGGGTGAACTCGAGGACCGCGGCCCCTTCCCGGTCGACGATCCGGCGGACCACCTGCGGACGCATCAGCACGCCGCCGCTCGCGATGGCCGACATCGCGTAGTGGATCTGGACGGGGGTGACGCCGATGGCGTGGCCCATGGGCAGGCGGGAGATCGTGAGGCCGTCCCACGCGCTGACCGGATGCAGCATCCCGGCGACCTCGCCGCCGAGGGCGTAGCCGGAGGGCTGACCGAAGCCGAAGGCGGCGGAGTAGCGGTGGAGCCGGTCCTCGCCGAGGAGCACGCCGAGGTGCGCCGCGCCGCGGTTGCTGGACTTGGCGACGATCTCGGCGACCGTGAGCACGCCGTTGTCGTGGGAATCGCGGGGGAGCCGCAGGGTGCGACCGCGGAACGGGATCGCGTCCCTCGTGCAATCGAAGCGGGTGCCCGAGGTGACGAGGCCCTCGTTGAGGGCGGCGGCGGCGGCGACGATCTTGAAGGTCGAGCCCGGCTCGAAGATGTCGGTCACCGCGATGTTCCGCTGGCTCGCGAGGTCGGCCTTGTTGAAGTTGTTCAGGTCGAAGGTCGGATGATTCGCCAGTCCGAGGATGAATCCATCGCGCGCGTCGCTCACGAGGATCGTCGCGCCCACGGGGTTGAAGCGGGCCACGATCTCGCGGAGCTCCCGCTCGATCACGTCCTGCACGACGCTGTCGAGGGAGAGGATGACGCTGAAGCCGTCGGTCGGCGGGATCTCGCGGGAGCGGAACTGGGCGAGTTCGCGGCGCAGTCCGTCGCGTTCCGACTCCCGCCATCCGTCCTGACCGCGCAGGTAGAAGTCGAGGTGCCGCTCGACGCCCATCGCCGCGACGCCCTCGCGATTGACGAAGCCCACGACGTGGGAGGCGAGGCTCCCCATCGGATAGGCGCGGCGGAACTGCCGGTTGCCGTAGACGCCCTTGATCCCGAGCCGGAGCACGGCCTCGTAGGTCGCCTCGTCCACCGACTCGACGAGGCGCGCCCAGCGGATCGTCCGCACTTCGCGCCCCTCGTCGTCCATCGCGGTCTTGCGGTTGAAGGCGGCGAGGACGGCCTCCCGCGGAAGGCCGAGGAGGCGGGCGAGCTCGGGGAGTTTCACCTCGTCCTCGAGCCGGACGATCTGCGGATCGACTCCGACCTCGATGAACGAGCGGTTGGCCGCGAGGAGGTTGCCGTTGCGGTCCTTGATCACGCCGCGCTGGGCGCTGAGCACCTGCACGCGCTTGCGCGCCCGCTCCACCTCGGCGACGAGCGCGTCCCGCTCGACGACCTGGAGCAGGACGAGCCGCGTGCCGATCCCGGCGAACGCCGCGACGACGCACGCGCAGAGGATCCCGAGGCGCACCGGCGAGGCGAAGTCGCGCTTGATCCGCGCCGTCATTCGCGGCCCCCGTCGTTGCCGCGGGGCTCCTCCGCGGCGAGGAAGAGCCGGCCGAAGCGCCGGGCCGCGAGCCGGCGCTCGACGTCCTCGGTCGCGCGGATCACCTGCTCCTCGCGCGGCCGCACGAGGTTGAGGCCGAGCTCGAGGTTGCGGCGCATGAGTTGTTCGGGGCTCTGGGCGAAGGCGACCTCGGCCGCCGCTTCGCCGATCCGGCGCTGGACCTCGCCGAGGCGCACCTCGAGCAGCCGGTTGGCGTTGGCCGTGACGGAGATCTGATGGCGCAACCAGACGGTCGCGGCGCCGATGGCGGCGACGTAGGCGAGCATGAACACGGTCAACAGGATCAGGCTGTTCACCGTTCCGTCCGAAGACCGGGGCCTCGTCGCGCGCACCGTCATTCCGATCCGATGCGGCGGACCGCGCGCAGGCGGGCCGACCGACTCCGTGGGTTGAAGGCGACCTCGGTCTCGCCCGGCGAGACCGGACGGCGGGTCAACAATTCCGCCCGTCGCACGCGGTCCTGGACGGCACGGTTGTCGTCCCGGTCCACCGGCACGCCGGCCAGTTCCCGGAAGAAGCGCTTCACGATCCTGTCCTCGAGCGAGTGAAACGAGATCACCGCAAGCACCCCGCCCGGAGCGAGCAGCGCGAACGCCGCCGGGAGCGCCCGCGCGAGTGCGTCGAGCTCGCCGTTGACCGCGATCCGCACGCCTTGGAACGTCCGCGTGGCCGGATGGATCGGCGAGGTGTGGCGCACGCGGGCCGGCGTCACCGAATCGACGACCGGGACCAACCCCGCGGTGG
>DAIPIQ010000117.1:8192-12313 GCA_036770745.1 Opitutaceae bacterium
AGCCCCCTTCAGGGGCGGCCCAGGTGCACGATGCGCGAGCCGGCCCGTGCCGCGCGCCGCGAGGATCGCCTCGACGATCCGACGCCAGTTGGCCTCCTCTCCGAAATCGCGCACCGCCTCCACGACCTGCTCGCGCGAAACCGTCTCGAGCCAGCGCGAGGCCGGCACGCCGCCCTCGGGATCCATCCGCATGTCGAGCGGAGCGTCGGCCCGGAAGGAGAAGCCCCTCGCGGGAGCATCGAGCTGGAACGACGAGACGCCCACGTCCAGCAGGACCCCGTCGAACCCGCCGGCGAAATCGAGCGAGGCGAGGTCGGCGAAATTGCCGCGCAGGAATTCGAAGCGTTCACCGAACTCCGCCCGCACCGCCGCGGCCCGCGCCACGGCCTCCGGGTCGCGATCGATCCCGACCACGCAGACGCCCTCAGTCGCCGCGAGCAGAGCGCGCGTGTGCCCTCCCCCGCCGAACGTCCCGTCCAGCAGCCGCGCCCCAGGACGAGGGGCGAAGAGTTCGACCACCTCCCGACAAAGCACTGGAAGGTGCCGGCTCATCCACCCGGGAAGTGACGCGCTAACGGACGCGCAGAACATCGAGGAACACCCTCAACGGCGAGGCGGGTTGCCGGGCGAGCGCACGGCGTCGCGCCGCGATGCCCTGCGGCTCGGTGAAAAGGCGGAACAACGGCCGGCGGCTCGGAAGCGGATTCACCGACTCCGCCGCGTGTCGGACGACGCCACGGCTCACCGCCCCGCCCGGGCCGAGCATGCGCGAGGTGCGCCGCGCGGCCGCTGGATCGGGCTCCGGCTGCACCCGGCGCAGGTACTGGGCGAAACGCATCCGCGACTCCACCTCTCGCGCGGGCGTGAAGCGCGAGGACCGCGGACCGGCCCCGAATAGATTGAGGATCGACTCCCAAGCCAGACGCAGAGGCGAGATACGGTAGCGCATGTCGTTTTCCAGGTTCAGAGGCCGACCTTCTTCATGAGGTCGGCGAGGTTGTCGCCGTTTCGTTCAGGATCCACCGAGGCCCAGGCGTCCGGGCTCCAGATGCCGAATTTGGTCATCGTGCCGACCAGCACGACCTCCCGTCCGATCCCGGCGCGTTTCAGCAGGCTTTCGGAGAGGTTCACCCGACCCTGCGAGTCGCAACCGAAGGAATGCGCCTGGGAGAAGAACTTGTGTTGGAACTCCTGCGCTCCCTCGTCGCTGAACGGGAGTGCGGAAATCCGCTCGTAGAGTTTCTCCACCTCGACCGGCGGGAGCACCATCACGTGCCCGCTCGGATGCGGCAGCGCCAGATAGACCTCCTGCTCATCGCCCGAAAACCGCCACTTCGCCGGAATCGTCAGCCGATTCTTGGCGTCGAGGGTGTGCCGGAAGGTCCCGACATAAAACGGTTTGGCGAAGGTGCTCACGGGAGCGTTGAGTACAGCTCAACCACTTCGACCCATTCCTCTCCACACCTCTCCAAACGTCAAGAGTTTAGCCCACGAAATCTCGAGCTGGAATCTTCACAACTTATTCACAACCCGGTGCCTCGGCACGCCGTCGCCCCCTGCCTGCTCCGTTTGCGACAGTTGCCGCGGAAGATCCTCGAAGCCTCCTCCGGATCCCGCCGGGGCCGGCCCGGCGACGCTCGGTGGGACATCCCGTCGCTACGCGACCGGGGCGTCCGCTCCGATCACGGGCCGGAAACGGTCACCCGGACGAAGCGCCGGCGGTGCTCCGAGGCCGGCTGGAGGTCGCGGTAGGTCACCCATTCACCCGTCGGATCACCGAACGGGGCCAGCCCGCCCTCCCAGTTGGTGAGATCCGAAGTCACCTCGGGGGTGTAAACGAGATCGGCCGCGAACGGATTCCGCCGGAACGAGATCGCGAGGTGCTCGACCCCCGCGACCGAAACGAACGACGCCACCGGCGCGCCCTCGGTTCCGGCGACCAGCGGGTCGAGGCCGTAGGCGTACTCGAGAAGGTTCGGAATCCCGTCCCCGTCGGGGTCGGCCTCCGGGCCCCAACGCGTCGACTCGAAGGCCGGGGTGTCGAGCTCCGTCGCCGAAAAGTGGAGACGCCGCCACGAGGCGAGGGTCTCGTTGACCCGCACCAGGACCCTGGAGGCGGCCGACTGGCCCGCCGTATCCAGAACCGTGACACGAAGGAGGTGATCGCCGGAGCGGGCGAAACGCGCCCTTGTCCGCGACGAGTCCCCGGAACCGTTCGGGAGGAACGCGACCGGACCCGGCGCCGGTTCCAGGACCTCCCATCGATAGATCAACGAACCCTCGCCGCCGTGACTCTCGGCGGCGACCTCGAGGCTCGTCGTCAGCTCCGCCCCCACGGTCGACGGTGTCGCGCTCGCCGCGAGGACGATCCGCGGTGGGCCGAACGCCGGCCGTCCCCACGGGATGAGGCGACTCGCCGGGACCGGATCCTCGGCGACGCCCCCGGGCAGGTCGACCCCGACCGCGAGATGACCGCCGCCTTCCCCCGCCTTGTGCAGGACCTCCAGGTAGACCGGACGCTCCCGCTCGAGCCGCACCGCGGCCGAACGCTGCGACGCAAACTCGTCCCACCGTCGCACGCCCGTCGCCGCCGGGACGGATGCGACGAGCACGCGCGCGGCCGGGTCCGCATCCGGGCTCAACCAGAGCTCCGCCGCGCTGTCCGCGGCGATCCTGAAGACGTGCTCGCCCGTGGCGGGCGGGATGAAGTACCCGCGCAACCTTCGACCGAGATTCCCTTCCGCACCCGCCTTGATCTCCAGCCCGTCGTCGCGAAGGGTCGCGACCGTCGGTGAGGCCGGGAAGCCAGGCGCGGACCGCAGGGCGTCGAGGCCCGTGCCCGCCACCCCGCGCCAGATCTCGTGGACCAACCCGCTCCCGCCACCCGGCGGGTGGCCGACCGAGAAGGCCTTCTCCACCCAACGCCCCTCGATCGTCGCCCTCACCCGGAAGCCGTCGCCGACCGTTCGCGCGCTGAGCAGCCCCGTGGTGTCGATCTCCCCTCCCCCGCTGACCGACCACTGCGGGGCGGCGGCCGGCTCCATCCGGTCACCGAACTGATCGGAGCAACGGACGACGAGCCGGCGCACGGCCCCGAGATCCAGGTGCGCATCCATGTTTTCGATACGGATCCGGTGGATCGTCGGCCGGACCGCGACCGCGACCTCGGCGCTTGAACCCTCTCCTTCCGCATCCGTCGCGGTCACCCGGATCACGTGGTCCCCGGCCGCGCCGAAGAAGGCGACCGTGTCGCCCGAGGAGTTGCGACCCGAGGAGGAGAAGAGCACCGGACCGGGCGGGGTTCCGGCCACCGACCACGAATAGCGCAGCAACCCGCGTCCGCCGTCGTCGTCGGCGCGCGCCGAGAGGCTGAGGTGCGTGCCGAACGGCTCGCCGACGACCGCGGGGAGCGCGAGCCACGACGGCGCCCCGTTGGCCCGATGCGCCACGACGTCTTCGAGCCCGACGGATGCGTCGCCGCCGGCGACGATCCGAACGGCGGGCGTGAACGTCCATCCCGCGCGCTCGAACTGCAGCGCATGACTCCCGGGACCCAGGCCGGTGACGAAGTACCGGCCGTCCGCGTCGGTCACGCCCTCGCGCCCGCCCGCGAAGACGCGCACCGCCGCCACCCCGCCGCGCGCGTCCACCACGCGCCCGGTCACGAAACGGGTGGTTTCGCCTTCCCTCTGGAAAACCAGGCCGTCGCTCGAGGACGCCGATACCGCGAGCGGATTCGCAAAGCTCGACGGCAGGAACGAGCCGGCGGCGGCGAGTGCGACGATCGTCCGAGCGCCCCCGGGCACGCCGGGGAGCGAGAAGGTGAGTCGCGGGCCTTCGGAGGTCTGCCGCCACACCGCGGTCGTGGCCCGCGTTCCGTCGGTCACCGTGACCTGCGTCGTCCCGTCGACGCCGCGGACCTCGCCCGTGAGCGTGAAGACGCGTTCGCGGAAATCGGTCCCGGCGACATCGCCGCCCCGCACCTCCACCTCGCGGGGTTCGAACTCCCGCCCCGCTGCCGTGGTCGTCACGACGTGCCGACCCGCCGGAACCCCTTCGATGACGAAGCCGCCCGAGGTATCCGTCGGTTCACTACGATCGGCGATCGCGACAAGCGCTCC
>DAIPIQ010000118.1:0-12311 GCA_036770745.1 Opitutaceae bacterium
GGGGTCGAGTCGATGGAGGCGTGCCTCGCGCTCGCCGCGGCGCACGGACATAGGGGGAAGGGGGATGGATGATGGGAGATGGATCGAAGTGCGAAGGACGAAGGATGAAGAGCTGAAAGGCTGGAGGGCTGAACCCGGCCGGAGCAGTCGAAGTGAACCACCGATTGCACAGATGGCACGGATTCCGGACCTTGAATCAAGACGCCCAAGGAAAGAGTGGCTCCACTCGGGTGAAGTATTCTTTCATCACATCACCTTCGTGATCTGTGCAATCCGTGTAATCCGTGGTTCCAAACGCCTTGGCTTGGCCGAAAGGCTGAAGGGCGGAAGAACTGAACCCGGCCGGAGCAGTCGAAGTGGACCGCAGATTGCACAGATGGCACGGATACCGGGACTTGAATCACGAGGCCCAAGGAAAGAGTGGATCCAATCAGGTGAAACGGATCTCGCGCCGCATCAGGCGACGGCGGGACGGTGCCTTCCAGGCCCTCGGCGGGACGCCGAGGGCGGCCTGCGGGACGCAGGCGCTCCCCGGAAACGGGGAACGCGCGAAGCGGAATCAGGAGGCCGCGGCGAGCGTGGAGCCCCGGGCGCCGAGCTGGTTGTGGAGGTTGAGCGCGGCGATGCGATAGGCTTCGCCGAAGGTCGGGAAGTTGAGGATGTTCTCCAGGAAGACGGAGACGTCGTTGCCGTTGAGGATCGCCATTTCGCCGACGTGGATCAGATCGGTCGCGCTCTCGCCGATGATGTGGACGCCGAGGATGCGACCGCCTTCGGGCGCGGTGAGGATCTTCATGAGGCCCTGGCGGTGGCCGGCGATGTGGGCGCGGGCGACTTCGGAGAAATCGGCCCGGCCGACGACGACGCCTCCGTGCCGCTCGCGCACCTGCTGCTCGGTCAGGCCCACGCTCGCGAGCTCGGGCACGGCGTAGATGCCGATCGGGACGATCTCGAAGGCGGAACCGGGATCGACGCCGAGGATGTGGCAGACGGCGCGCCGACCCTGCTCCATCGAGGTGGAGCCGAGCGCGGGGGGACCGATCACGTCGCCGACGGCGTGGATCGAGGGAATGTTGGTGCGGTAGTCGCGATCGACGGCGATGACGCCGTACTTGCCCTGGACGACGCCGGCCTCGGCGAGGCCGAGCCCCTCGACGTTGGCGGAGCGCCCGAGCGCGCAGAGCATCTTCTCGCTCGTCACGACCTCGCCGCTCGCGAGGGTCGTCACCACTTCCCCAAGACGGCCGACACGCACCTCCGAGAGCTCGCGCCCTCCCATCCAGCGTCCGCCGAAGCCGGCGAAGTGTTCGAGGAAGCGGTCGACGAGCTCGGGATCGAGGAAGCCGAGGGGGCGCGGGCCGCGGTCGATCATCGTCACCTTCACGCCGAGCAGGGAGAAGATCGTCGCGTACTCCGTGGCGATCACCCCGCCGCCGAGGACGGTGAGCGAGCGCGGAAGGTAGAGCATGCTCAGGATCGAATCGCTATCGAGGACCGACTCGTGGTCGACGGGGATCTCGGGCGGGTTGCGCGGGCGCGAGCCGGTGGCGATGACGATGTGCCGGGTCGTGAGGCGGCGGATCCCGCCCTTCACGCTTTCCACCTCGACGGTCCGTGGATCGAGAAGCCGGCCCCGGCCGCGGAGCACGGCGATGCCGTTGCTTTCGAAATAGCCGGTGATGAAGCGCGAGTGCGCGGAGAGGACCTCCTCGAGCCGGCCCATGAGGGTCGCGATCTCGGTCTGTTCGTTCATCCGGCATTCGAGGAAGGCGGCGCTGCGCTTCACCGCGAGGAGCGTGAGCGCGGCCTCGCGCAGGGTCTTGCTCGGGATCGTGCCGGTGTAGACGCAGGCCCCGCCGACTTCGCGCTCGCGCTCGACGAGGGCGACGCGCAGGCCGCCCTTGGCGCCCTGGATGGCGGCCTTCTGTCCGCCCGGGCCGCTCCCGATCACCACGAGATCGAAGGTTTCGTCGGGGTTCATGCGTTGAAGGCGCCGGCGGAGGCGACGAGCGTCTCGCGGCGGGCGAGGACGGCGTCGATGTCGTCGGGGTAGAAGTTGAGCGGTTCCCACTCGGCGCAGGCCCGGGCGGGCGCGGCGTCACCGGCCGCGGGACCGAGCGCCCAGGTCGCGAGGTGCGCGGCGAGCGTCACCGTGCGGACCTCGTCGACGAAACCGCGCGCGGCCTCCGGATCGCCGTGGTGGACGGCGGCGGCCTGCACCACCTGGGGGAGTTTCCACGCGGTCGTGACGGCCCGCGCCGCCTCGCGGTGGAACTCGGCGACGAGCGCCTCCATGTCGTCGGTCGAGAGGAGCGCGGGATTGCCGCGTTGCATCGTGGCGACGAGGATGAGGACCACGGGTTTGCCGATCGAGTGGAGCAGGCCGCAGAGGAACATCGCCTCGACGTTGCGGCGTTTCTGTCGGGCGAGCTCCTTGGCGAAGCCGCCCGCGACGAAGGCGTGGACGAGGAGGCGGCGGCGGTGGGCGTCGTAGCCCGGGGCGCGGAAGCCCTCGCCCTGAAGGCAGGCGGCGACCGCGATCTCGCTGAGCACGCCCATGCCGAGCCGCATCACCGCCTGGCGGAGCGAGACGATCGGCTCGCCGGTGCAGTAGGCGGCGGAGTTGGCGATGCGCAGGACGTTGCCCGCGAGCGCCTGGTCCTTGTGGATGAGATCGGAAAGATCGGCGACGTCGGCATCGGGGTCGTTGGACATCGTGAGGACGTTGCCGGCGATGGCCGGGAGCACGGGCAACTCGAGCCGGCCGGAGCGCAGCCCTTCGAGGAGCGCGGCCCGGGCGGCGCCGAGTGTGAGCGCGCGGGCGACTTGGGGCGGGACGGTGGTCATGGAGGATTCGCGGGGGCGGCGATGAGCAGAACAACCCGCCCTTCCCCATCGACCGATCCGGGGCGGAGATGAAGGAAAGCCCTCAGCCTGGAAAACGCAGTCGGAAGGGCACGGAGGGCACGGAGAATCCGGGGGAGTTTCACGGAGAGCACGCGACGCTCCGTGGACTCCGTGTCTCCTCCGCGCCCTCCGTGGCCCGGCCGCTCCGGACGGGCTCGCCTCCCCCGCCCGCCCACGACACGCTCCCCCACCGTGACGCTCGACGAACAGTTCGCCACCTTCCTCGCCCGGGATCCGCAAGTCCACCCGACCGCGTATGTCGCCGCCGGGGCCACCCTGATCGGCGACGTGCGCCTCGCCGCCCTGAGCAGCGTGTGGCCCGGCTGCGTCCTGCGCGGCGACATCAATTCGATCGAGATCGGCGAGGGCTCCAACGTCCAGGACGGCACGATCGTGCACCTCGCCGACGCCTTCGGCGTGAAGGTGGGGGCGCGCGTGACGATCGGCCACGCCGCGATCCTTCACGCCTGCACCATCGAGGACGAGTGCCTGATCGGGATGGGCGCGACGATCCTCGACGGCGCGGTCGTCGGGACGCGTTCGATCGTCGGGGCCAACTCCCTCGTGCCCCAGGGCATGCGGATCCCGCCGGGATCGCTCGTCGTCGGCGTGCCCGCGCGGGTCGTGCGCCCGCTCACCGACGAGCAGCGCGACGGCCTGCGGGCGATGGCGGAGAAATACATCAAGGTCGCCGCGGCCCACCGCGCGCGCTTCGCCGGCCCCGCCCGCGGCGGCTGAGGGGAGGTCCTAAATTCTCCGACGAGGTCTGCGCGGCAGGGAAATGCGGCTCGGCCAAGGCGGGGGCGGCGGGGCATACCCGGCGGGTATGTCCCGCTGCGCCCAACGCCGGCCCAGCCGGATTTCCCTGCCGCCCTGCGGGTTGAGGGCCGTGCCGGCATCCGCGGCGTTGGAGAGGCGGGGGATGGCCTCCGCGAGGATACCCCCCGCCTCTCCGCCTTGCGGCCTGCCGGCACGGCCCTCAACGCAGACCCCGTCGGAGAATTTAGGACCTCCCTGAGGAGGAACCCGAGGTGGTGACACGCTTCGGTTCCGCCGAAGACCGTCGTGGGGTTCATCCCCGGCTTCTGCGGCGTCTCTCGGCCGAAAGCCGGGGATGAACCCCGGCCCACGAAAGCCGGCGCCACCACCATCGATCGTGCCCGAGCCGGTTCAGGCGCGGGCGCTGGCGAGCGCGGCCCCGTAGACCGTCTGCACCGGCGCGCCGGCGCGCGCCGCGAGCGCGCGGCAGGCCTCGTACTCGGGCGTCGTCCTCGTCGAGCCGTCGGGCAGGCGGACGCGCTTGGCCGCGACCTCGCCGAAGGGCGTCGCGAGCACCACCGCCTCGCGCGGCAGCTTGAGGCGGCGCACGGGGAGGAGCCGCACCCCGATCGTGCTCGTATGGGCGAGCAGATGGAGCGCCATCGCCTCGGCCGCGCCGGCTTCGACGAGCACTTCGAGCTGCTGGGCCGGGCGGCCCTTCTTCATCACCACCGGATGCACCACCACGTCGCGCGCGCCGGCCGCCAGCAGCATCTCGACGAAGTCGGCCCCGAGCAGTTCGCCGGGCTGGTCGTCGAGGTTGCAGAAGAGCGCGACCAGCTCGTCGCGCTCCAGCCCGTCGGCGGGCGGGGCCGGGGACTCGAGCGTATCGGCGAGGCGGAGACGGACGACGTTGGGGCGGTCCCGCGGATCGCGCGTGCCGGCGCCGAAGGCGGAATCGCGCGTCACCGAAACCGGCTCGGTGAAGCGCACCCCGAGCTCGCCGAGGATGAGCGCTCCGGTCGGCGTCGTCCACTCGCCGGCGAGGTCGCCGGGGACCGTCGGCATCCCCTGGAGCAGGCGTTCGGTCGCCGGGGCCGGGACGGGGAGCAGGCCGTGGGCGGTGCGGACCGTGCCGCTCCCGACCACCACGGGGGAGGCGTAGGCCGCGGCCACGCCGAGCCGCTCGAGGCAGAGCGCGGCGGCGCAGATGTCGAGGATCGAGTCGACCGCGCCGACCTCGTGGAAGTGGACCTGTTCGACCGGGATCCCGTGGGCGGCCGCCTCGACCGCGCCGAGCCGGTCGAACATCCGCAACGCGCGCGCCGTGATCCCCGGGCCGAGGTCGGCCGAGAGGATCCGCGCGCGGATCTCCGAGAGCGGCCGGTGTTCGTGGGCGGGAGCGGCGTCTCCACCGGTCGGATACACGAGCGCCGGCCTCGCGGCGGGGCGGAGGGCCTCCTCCACGTCGAACTTGCGGCAGCTCAGGGAGGAGCGCACGACGTCGCGGAAGACGCAGCGCACCCCGGGAAGGCCGAGCTTCGCGGGGAGCGCGACCACCTCGTCCTCGCAGCGGGCGAGCCGGGCGGCGGCGGCGACGAACATGTCTCCGGCCAGGCCGCTCGCGGCCTCGACGATGAGGATGCGCATCGGGCCGGTCAGCCGCGCGCGGAGGCGCGGAGGATGCGCAGGGCGGCCATCGCCGCGCCGCAGCCGTTGTCGATGTTCATCACCACGACGCCCGAGGCGCAGCTCGCCAGCATCGCGTGGAGGGCGGCGTGACCGCCGGCAGCGACCCCGTAGCCGACGCTCGTCGGCACGGCGATGACCGGCTGGGGCGCCAGCCCCCCGAGCACCGAGGCGAGCGCGCCCTCGAAGCCCGCGCAACAGATCAGGACGCGGCAGCCCGCCAGGGCTTCGCGGTGGGCGAGAAGGCGGTGCACGCCGGCCACGCCGCAATCGCCGAACTCCGCGGTCGCGCAACCGAAGAAGCGCAGCGTGACCAGCGCCTCCCGCGCGACGGGCGCGTCGGAGGTGCCGGCGTAGACCACCCCGACGAGGCCGTCGATCCGCGGCGGCGCTCCGCGCCGGCACACGAGCGTGCGCGCGACCGGATCGTAGTCGCCCTCCAGGCCCTCGACCTGTTCGGCGCGGCACCGGGTGACGAGGAGGTCCGCTCCGCGCTCCGCGAAACGGGCGGCGATCACGCGCAGTTGCGCGGCGCTCTTGCCCTCTCCGTAGACGACCTCCGGCATGCCGATGCGCTCGGCGCGGGAGAAATCCAGATCGATGTCGTTCATCCCGTGGTTGCGGTTCCAGCGCGGCCGATCGCGCGGTTGAGTTTCCCGGAGACGAAGCCCTCGCCGTCGCGCTCGACGCTCTCGAAGCCGAGCGCCATGAACGCCGCGCCCAACTCCGGCCAGAGCGCGTCGAGTTCGTCGAGACGCCCGGCCGGCACCTCGACGCGCGCCCGCGCGCCGACGTGGCGGACCCGGCAGACGGGGAAGCCGCGCTCGAGCAGCCACGCCTCGGCCGCCTCGATCCGGGCGAGTTTCCCGCGCGTGACCGCCTCGCCGTAGGGGATGCGTGAGCTCAGGCACGGGCTGGCCGGCTTGTCGGCGAGCTCGAGGCCGTGCTCCCGGGCGAGGGCGCGGATCATCTCCTTGCCGATGCCGCACTCGAGCAGGGGATGGCGCACGCGGGCTTCGGCCGCGGCGGCGAGACCGGGGCGGTAGTCGCCCATGTCGTCGAGGTTGGCCCCGCTGCAGATCCACGTCGTCGCGAGGGCGTCGCCGAGGGCCCGGGCGAGCGTGCGGTAGAGCGTGCCCTTGCAGAAGTAGCAGCGGTCGACGGGATTGGCGGCGTAGGCGGGATCGTCGACCTCGCCGGTCGCAAGCACGTGCAGCACGATGTCGTGCCGGGTGCAGAACGCGCGCGCCAGCTCGAGGTCGCGGCGTTTGAGGCTCGGCGAATCGGCGGTCCACGCGGCGCCCCGCTCGCGACCGAGCGCCCGGCGGGCCCGGAAGGCGACGAGCGCGGAGTCGACCCCGCCGGAAAACGCCACCGCCGCCGAGGGGCACGCCTCGAACCAGCGGTCGAGGCGCCCGGAGGCCTCCTGCATGTCGCGCGCGGTCATCGAAACGCGATCCTCGACGGCGCGGCGCGCGACGACAACGGCATTTTCCGCGCCCGGGGGCGTGTGATCGAAAGCGGTGACGGTTTGCAGCGGTGTGGGGTTCATCCCCGGCTCACGAGCGCGAGATCCCGCAGAAGCCGGGGGTAAACCCCGGCCCACGACTGCAAGGCGCCAGCTCTTGGTCCACGGCTGCCAGGCGCCAGCTCTTCCGGTTGCGCCCGCGCGCGGCGCGGACGGGCGTTGACCCTTCCTTCGCGCGGTGGGAGACCAGACGCCCACCTCGCATGAGCGCACCCAAGGCAGTCTACCTCGGCACCGACAGCGGCGCCACCACCTCGAAGACCGGCGGCGTCTGGGCCGACGGCACGACCATCTCGACCCGGCTCCGCCAGAGCTCGACCAACGCGCAGGCCGGAACGGCCGCCGTGATCGCGGGCTGGGTCGACGGCGTGGAGGGCTTCCTCACCGACAACGACCTCTCGTGGGAGCAGGTGCACGGCGTGGGTCTGGCGATCCCGGGTCCCTACCAGGGCTACGGCGTGCTCGACCGCTCGGCCAACCTGCCGGCGTCGTTCGCGGGTTGGAACTTTCACCGCGACTACCAGCACGCGCTGACCACGCGCGCCGGGCGGCAGATCCCGCTCGTCGTCGGCAACGACGGCAACTACGGCGGCGTGGGCGAGGCGCAGCGCGTGCGGGGCGACCGCAAGGTCGGCGTCCTGATGCTGGCGCCGGGTTCAGGCCTTGGGTGCGCCTACGTCGATCCCAACGGCCTGCCGCTCGACGGCGACACCCTCGCGGGCATGGAGGCGGCGCACATGCCCGCGCCGCTGCACCTCCTCGGCGTGCGGCCCTACGCCTGCGGTTGCGGGCGCGACTGGGGCTGCGTCGAGGCCTACACGAGCATCTCGGGCCTGCCGCAGTTGCTGGAGGACTTCCTCCCGCGCCACCCCGGGCACGAACTGGCGAGCTCGACCGTGCCGATGAAGGAGAAGGTCCTCTCGCTGCGCGGCCGCGCCCAGCGCGGCGACGCGCTCGCGGTGGAGATCTTCGATTTCCAGGCGAAGGCCCTCGGCCTCCACGTCGCCTCGCTGGCGATGGCGCTCGACCCGGAGTTCGTCGTGATCGGCGGCGGTCTCATCGATCCGGAGTCGACCACGCCGGAATTCCGCGCCCGCTACCTCGGCCGGATCCACGAGGCCGCCCTGCCCTACCTTTTCCCCGCGCAACGCAGGACCCTCAAGGTCGTGCCCGCCTCCCTCGGCGAGCTCTCGCAGGCGATCGGGGCCGCGCTCGTCGCGCTCTATTCGGCGCGCGCGTAGCGGCGGCCCTTTCTCCACGCCTCTCGGCGAGAGGCGTGCCACCTCGGGGACACGGGAATGCCACAAGAGCTCCCCGCAGCGACGAACTACGGCCGCCCCGTCCCCGATTGCGGCCGCCGATGGATGCCGGCCGCGGGTCGCGTCCCGCCCCCGGTGGGCGCGTCGTCGACGGAACCGATCGCGGGAAACGCCCCGGTCCGCAGGAAACCAAGCGTGAGCTCGAGCGCTTCGCGCCGGCCGGCGATGAACGGATGGGTCGCGTGGATCACGACGTGGTCGGCCATGCCCTCGAGCCGCGTCGAGGCGACCGAGACCTTGCCGTCGTCCGAACCGGGGATGAGGCCGCTGTTGATCCAGTTCATGCTCCGATCGCCGGCGATGACGCCGAGCTCGAAGGTCGCGGGACCGAGGGTGCGGGCGAGCGCTTCGCCCCCCGTGCCGAGCTGGGCCCCGGCGGGACCGCCGACGCGCTTGAACAACCACCAGCCGCCGAGGCGGTCGACGACCTCGCTCCCGGCGTTGGGCGGGGCGAGCATGACCACGCGCCCGAGACGGTCGATCCCGCCCCGGGCGAGCCGGGCGCGCACGAGGATGCCGCCCATCGAGTGGGTGACGAAGTGGATGCGCGTCGCCGCGCGCGCCTCCGGCTTCGCGAGGGCGGCGTCGATCGTCGCGAGGGCGAGCTCCTCGACCGGCGCGCTGCGGGAGGGGTAGTCGCGGTTGTCGACGGTGTAGCCGGCGCGCTCGAGACCGCGGGCCATCGTCGCCATGCTCCGGGAGGTGCGGGCGAGCCCGTGGAGGAGGATCACGTGCTCGGTCGCGGCGAGCGGCGCGGTGGCGGTCATGCCGAAGAGGAGGAGGACGAGCCGGCGCATCCGCATCAACGGGAAAGGACGACGACGGCGTCGCCCGGCTGGACACGACCGCCCTCGCGCACGCGGGCGAAAAGCCCCCGCAGGCGGAGCGGGCGGTTGTGGGGAGCGCGGATCCACGCCAGCACGTCGGCACCGTGGCGCGCGGCGAATTTGGCGCAGGCGTCGTTCTCGACGTCCGACACTTCGAGCACGGCCCCGCCGACCGCGAGGCGCGCGCCTGTGGGCAGGTCGACGACACCGAGGCCGAGGTCGACGATCAGGGTGTCGCCGGGATGGTGCGGGCAACCGCTGACGGAACGGATGAAGGCGAGCGCACGCGCATCGGCGACGGCGACCTGGACCCGCGGGTCGGGCGAGCCGTCGGGCAGGTGCATCCAGGTGCGGTTTTCCCAGCGATCGCCGATCGCGCCACGACGCGGGCACAGCTCGATGCCCGAGGGAAATTCGCGCCGATCGACTCCGGGCCGCAGGCACACCTGCGCGACCCGCGCGGGCCCGCGGGGCGCGGCGGCGAAGACCGCCCAGCGGGCGTCGAGGTCTGCGATGGTGTTCGTCATCGGCGAAGCGCGCCAAGGTGGACGGGGTCGGAACGCGCGGCAACCCGGCGCGTCCGGAAGCCGGGCGTGAAGCCCGGCCCACGCGCAGAAGCCGGGGATGAACCCGCGGCCCACGACTGCGGGTTGCGCGAACGTCCGTCGAGCGACGGGGTCCAGAGGCCCGCGGCCACCTTCGCGCGGCCACCGTAGCTTGTCGCAGCTTCCCGTGTCGGAGGTCGCGCTCGCAGCCGCAGGTCCGGACTCCGGCGAGGGCGAGCAGCTCGCGGGCGCGCTCGAGGCGGGCGCCGGCTTCGATCGCCAGTTCGCCGTAGGCGGCCGGTTCGACGCCGGCGCGGGCGACGACTTCGGAGGTGGGCGTGAAAAGTCCGCGCTCGGGCCCGAGCCCTGCGCCGAGGTCGACCGCGAGGCAGCTCGCGAGATGGAGAAGGTTCGCGGCTTCGGCCGCGGGCAGGGCCTGCCCGGGCACGTAGCGGCAGGAGACGGCGGCGACGAGCTGCTCGGGCAGCCGCCAGCGCCAGAGGACCTCGGCGGCGAGCCAGTCGTTCGTGACGCCGAAGTGTTTCAGCTCCCACTCGAGCATCGGCTCGTCGGCGCTGAGGGGCGGCACGCCGCGCATCGAGGCGAGCCGGTCGAGGGCGAGGAGACCGACGGGGTGGAGGATCCCGGCGAGGCGGGAGGCGCCGCGATCGAGGCCGGTCGCGAGGGCGATCGTCTCGGCGGCGACCGAGGTCGCGAGGGCGTGGTTCCAGAGTTCTTCCGGCGCGATCGCGTAGGCGGCGAGCGGTTCGAGGAAGAGCCGTTGGTTGGCCATCGCGGAGACCATGGCGTGCACCTCGACGACGCCGAGGCGCTGGACCGCCTCGGCGATCGAACCCACGGGCTCGGGGAAGGCGTAGAAGGCGCTGTTGGCGACGCGCAGAATGCGCGCGGCGAGGACGGTCTCCGATCCGAGGAGGCGGGCGACGTCGTCGAGGTCGCTGTGCGGATCGTCGAGGACGACGAGCAGCCGCTGCAGCACCGTCGAGACCGGCGGCATCCGGGCGACGGCCTGGTCGATCTCCTCGGTTCGAAACGGCGCGATCATCCCCCCCTCCATCGACCGGAGCGGCGCGGCGTGAAGGGAAGTACGGATCCTCCGGCTACTGGCAGGCCTCGCACTCCTCGCCGCGGGCGCGGGCCTCGAGGGAGCAGGCGGTCTTTTCGGCTTCGGTGTGGGTGCGGGGAGCGTCGGGGGCGGCTTCTTCGGCGGCCGGCGCGGCGGCCTCGCCGACGACGCCGCGGACGGCCTTCTTCACCGTCACGGTGGCCTTCTCGATGTTGGAGGCCTGGAGCGTGCGCAGGTAGTAGGTCGTCTTGAGTCCCTTGCGCCAGGCGGCGCGGTACATGTGGCTGAGCGTCTTGAGGTCGGCCTTGCCGAGGAAGAGGTTCACGCTCTGCGCCTGGTCGATCCACTTCTGGCGGCGGGCGGCGGCCTCGATGAACCAGTTGAAGTCGATGTCGAAGGCGGTGCGGTACTTTTCCTTGAGGTCGGCGGGGATGGCCGCGATGCCGCCGAGCTCGCCGTCGAAGTATTTCAGGTCGTCGAGCAGCTCCTGGCTCCAGAGGCCGCGCGACTTGAGGTCGCGGACGAGGAACTGGTTGAGGACGATGAACTCGCCCGAGAGGTTGGATTTGACGTAGAGGTTCTTGTAGGTCGGCTCGATGCAGGGCGAGGTGCCGGTGATGTTGGAGATCGTGGCGGTGGGGGCGATGGCGAGCACGTTGCTGTTGCGCATGCCCTGGCGGGCGATGCGGGCGCGGAGGGCGTCCCAGTCCATCCGGCCGCCGCGCGGCACGTCGATGGCTTCGCCGCGCTCCTCGGCGAGGAGGTCGAGGGTGTCGGGCGGGAGGAGGCCGCGGTCCCACTTCGAGCCGGCGAAGGTGGAGTAGGCGCCGCGCTCGGCCGCGAGGTCGCTGGAGGCCTCGTAGGCGAACCAGGCGACGGCCTCCATGAACTCGTCGTTGAACTCCACGGCGGCGGCCGAGGCGAAGGGCACGTCCTTGAGGTAAAGGGCGTTGGCGAGGCCCATGACGCCGAGGCCGATCGGGCGGTGGCGCTGGTTGGAACGACGCGCGGCTTCGGTGGGGTAGAAGTTCAGGTCGATGACGTTGTCGAGCGCGCGGACGGCGATGCGCACGGTCTCGCGGAGTTTCTCGAGGTCGAGCGAGCCGTCGGCCTGGAGGTGGCTGTCGAGGATGATCGAGCCGAGGTTGCAGACGGCGGTCTCGTCGGCCCCGGTGTTGAGGGTGATCTCGGTGCAGAGGTTGGAGGAGTGGATGACGCCGACGTGGTCCTGCGGGGAGCGGATGTTGCAGGCGTCCTTGAAGGTGATCCACGGGTGGCCGGTTTCGAAGAGCATCTGGAGCATCTTCTTCCAGAGCTCGATGGCCTCGACGCGCTGGCCCCAGATCCCGCCCTTCTCGGCGAGGCTCTCGTAGTGGGCGTAGCGCTCCTCGAAGCGGCGGCCGTAGAGGTGGTGGAGGTCGGGCGTCTCGCTGGAGCGGAAGAGCGTCCAGTGCCGGCGCGCCTCCATGCGTTTCATGAACAGGTCGGGGATCCAGTTCGCCGTGTTCATGTCGTGGGTCCGCCGGCGGTCGTCGCCGGTGTTGCGGCGGAGCTCGAGGAAGTCGGCGATGTCGTTGTGCCAGGTCTCGAGGTAGGCGCAGCCGGAGCCCTTGCGTTTGCCGCCCTGGTTGACGGCGACGAGCTGGTCGT
>DAIPIQ010000119.1:0-8204 GCA_036770745.1 Opitutaceae bacterium
GGCCGCCCTCCTCGAGGCGATGCAGGAACATCAAGTGACCGCCGCCGGCGTGCGCCACGCGCTCCCCGAACCGTTCTTCGTCCTCGCCACCCAGAACCCGATCGAGATGGAGGGCACCTACCCCCTCCCCGAGGCGCAGCTCGACCGCTTCCTCTTCAACGTCCTCATCGACTACCTGCCCGAGGACGACGAGGTCGCCGTGATCCGGCGCACGACCTCCGGGCCGGCCGAGCCGATCGAGCCGGTCTTCGCCAAGGAGGACATCCTCGCCTTCCACGCCCTCGTCCGCTCCGTGCCGGTCGCCGAGGACCTCGTGCGTTTCGCCGTGCGGCTCGCCGCCGCCACCCGGCCCTCGCGGCCGGGCGCGCCGGACTTCGTCAACGAGTGGCTCTCCTGGGGCGCCGGCACCCGCGCCGCCCAGGGCCTCGTGCTCGGGGCCAAGGCCCGCGCGCTCTGGCACGGCCGGGCCCACGTCACGCTCGACGACATCCGCACGCTCGCCGCGCCCGTGCTGCGCCACCGCCTCCTCCTCAACTACCGTGCCGAGGCCGCCGGCGTCTCCGTGGAGCACGTGATCACCCGCCTCCTCGAGACGATCCGAGCGGACGCGTGAGCCGCCGTCGCCCGTGCCCGCCTCCCCACCCTCGCCCACCGGCCTCGATCCCGCCGCGCTCCTCGCGATCCGCGACCTCGAGCTGCGCGCCCGCGTGGTCGTCGAGGGCCTCTGGGCCGGCCTCCATCGGAGCCCGTTCGCCGGCTTCTCCGTCGAGTTCTCCGAATACCGCGCCTACAGCCCGGGCGACGACGTGCGCCACCTCGACTGGAAGGTCCTCGCCCGCACCGACCGGGAGTTCCTCCGCAAGTTCGAGGACGAGACCAACCTCCGCTGCCACCTCCTCGTCGATCTGAGCGGCTCGATGGAGTTCGGCTCCCTCGGGTATTCGAAACGCGACTACGCGCGCACGCTCGCCGGGAGCCTCGCCCACTTCCTCCTCGGCCAGCGCGACATGGTCGGGCTCGCCGTCTTCGACGAGCGCGTCGCCGCCCACGTCCCCGCCCGTTGGCGGCCGGGCCACCTGCGCCGTCTCCTCGCCGCGCTCGACCGACCGCCGACTGGGGCGACCACCCGGCTCGAGGCCGCGCTCGACGAAGCCGCGCGCCTCTGGCGCCGCCGCGGCCTCGTCGTCCTCGTCTCCGACCTGCTGCCGCCCGTCGAGTCCTGGGACGCCGCCCTCGGCCGCCTCGTCGCCTGCGGGCACGACGTGCGGGTGATCCAGGTGCTCGACCCGGCGGAGACGGACCTCGACTTCGGCCACGCCGCCGAATGGGAGGACATGGAGGACGGGCGTCGCCTCTTCACCGACCCGGCTCGCGCCCGGCCGGCCTACGCCGCGCGCTTCGCGCGCCATCAGGAGGCGGTCGGGCGGGCGCTGCAGGCCCGCGGAGTCGCCCACCACCTCGCGCGCACCGACGAGCCGATCGACGTCACACTCCACGCCTGGCTGCGCGGCGTCGCCCGGCGCGGCCGGGCCCGGCCCGCCACCGGGAGGATCTCCGCGTGAGCCTCCTGCTCCCGCTCTTCCTGCTCGGCGCGCTCGCGGTCGCCGCCCCCGTGCTCGCCCACCTCGTGCGCCGCTCGACCCGCGAGCGCGTGCGCTTCTCCGCGACGCGCTTCCTCGATCCCCTTCCCCCGCTCCGCGACCGCCGCAGCCGCATCCGGCATCCGTGGCTCCTTCTGCTGCGCTGCCTGATCGTGGCGCTGCTCGCCCTCGGCTTCGCCCGCCCCTTCTTCAGCGAGGTCGGAGCCTCCCCGGCGCCTGCCGCGGAGGGGCGGCACCGCGTCGTGGTCCTCGACGCCGGCGCCGGCATGCGCCGCACCGGCCTGCACGACAAGGCGCTCGCCCGTATCCGCTCCCTGGGCACGGCCCTCGCCCCGGGCGACCGGTTCGCCCTCGTCTCGACCGATCCCGCGGGGCGCGTCCCCGTCTCCGCCGAACGGTGGGCGGCGACCGCGCCACCGGTGCGCGGCGCACTGCTCGACGGCGTCCTCGCGACGCTCGAGCCCGGCTGGGGACCCGTCCGCCTCGACACCGCGCTCGAGGCCGCGCTCGACGAGCTCGGCGCGATGCGCGAGGCCGGCGGCGCGCCGGAGTCGGCGGAGATCCTGGTCGTCTCCCCCTTCGGCGCCGGCGCGCGGCTCTCCGGCCTCGCCGGCCGCGACTGGCCCCCCGGCGTCGTCGTGCGTCTGGAGCGGCTCGATCCCCCCGCCGATACCGCCCCGTCGCCCTCGACCACCCCGACCGTCCCAGACCCCCGCGAGCCCGCGGCTTCCCGCAAGCCCCCCGCCGGCCGCAACGCCTCGCTCCGCCACTTCGGCTGGACCGACTCCGCGGAGGGACCGGCGCGGGCGCGCGTCCGACTCGAGAACCATTCCGCGGCCCCGCTCCCGGTGCGGCTCCGACTCCGCGACGACCGCACCGGCGACGAGGCCGCCCCGACCCGCGAGGAGATCCTCGGCCCGCGCGAGGTTCGCGTCGTCGCCCTCGAGCTCCCGGCCGGCGGTCCCGGGGCGTTTCGCCTGGAGCTGGACGGCGATGACGAAGCCTTCGACAACACCGTCTGGCTCCTGCCGCCCCGGCCGCGCACGATCACCGCGCCCTACCTCGGCCGCGCGACGCCGGAGGACGCAGGCGCACCGCTCTTCTACCTGACGCGCGCCCTCGAGAACCATCCCGGCGGTCTCGTCGAAACACCGGTGGTGGACCCCGCCGGGGATCCGCCGCTTCCCGAAGCGCCGCTCTATTTCGTCGCGGACACGCCCGGTCGGGCGCTCGTCGAAACGCTTGGCGCCCGCCTGGAAGCGGGCGCCACCGTGCTCCTGCTCCTCGGCGACGAGTCCCGGCTCGAAACGGCGATGGCACTCGGGGGCGAGACGGGCTGGGCGACCGGCCCCGTCGGGCGACGCGCGGACCTCATCCTCGGCGAGATCGACTTCCGGCATCCGCTCTTCGCTCCCTTCGCCGACCCGCGCTTCAGCGATTTCACCAAGGTGCGTTTCTGGAAACCGGTTCCGCTGGTCCTGCCGCCGGAGTCGCGCGCGACCGTCGCCGCCCGCTTCGAAGATCGCACCGCCGCGGTCGTCGAGATCCCGCGGGGCCGCGGTGCGCTCGTGGTCTGGGGAGGCGACTGGCAGCCCGCGGCGGGCCAGTGGGTGGTGTCGACGAAGTTCATCCCCTGGCTCCAGACGCTGGTGACGCGGGCCTCCGGGGGCCCGGCCCGGCCCGACTCGGTGGAGCTCGGCGCCCTCGAACGCCTCGGCGCCGCGGCGGATGCAAGATGGACGCCGATCGCAACGGGCCGCGTGCTCCCGCCCGGTCGCACGCCGGCGGCCCCCGGCCTCTGGGATGTGAGCGAGGACGGCCGCACCCGCCGCGTCGCCCTCCAGGTCCCGGGCGAGGAGATGTCCGGAGAAACCCTCGCGATCGAAACCTGGGAGCGGCTCGGCGTGCCGCTCGCGACCTCCGTCAGCACGAGCCCGGGCGCCGTCGCCTTCTCCTCGCGCAGCGGGGCGGCCGAGTCGTTGGAACGCGAACAACAACTCTGGCGCTGGATGTTGCTTCTGGCGGGCGTGCTGCTCGCTTCCGAAAGCATCGCCGCGATCCTCATGGCCCGGCGGGCCTCCGGGGCCGCGTCTTCGGAGGCGGGCGCATGAGCGAGACCGGACATCCTCCGGCGCAGGAGCGCCTCGTCGCGGAGCTCGACCGCGTGGCGCGCCGGCTCCGCGGGCGTCGCCAACATCTCTGGAGCGCGCGCCTCTGGTCGGGCGCCGCCGGCGTCGGCGCCGCGTGGGTCGCGGTCGGCTCGTTCCTCGGCCTGCGGATCGACGCGGTCCTCCTCGGGCTCGCCGCCTCCGCCCTGGCCGTCGTCACCGCGATCCTGATACGCCGCCTGCGCACTCCGCCGGACCGCGCCGCCGCCGCCCGCTGGATCGAGCACGCGCATCCGGGGCTCGAGCGCCTGCTCTCGACGGCCCTCGAGCAGCGGGCCGGCCGCGACGCCGAGTTCGGCTTCCTGCAACGGCGCGTGCTCCAGGAGGCGCTCGCCCACGCCTGGAGCCACGATTGGGAGGCGACGGTGCGCGGTCCCCGTTTCCTCCGGCCCCCGCTCGCCCACCTCGCGGCGCTCCTTCTTTGCGGCGGGGTCGCGTGGTTCGCGGCGCTTCTTCCCCGCTCCGAGCAGGGCGTTCCGCTGCTCGCGTTCACCGCTCCGGTCGGGGTGGAGATCCTGCCGGGCGACGGCGAGGTCGAGCGCGGCTCGAGCGTGGTCGTGACCGCGCGCTTCTCCGGGACCGTCCCCGAAGAGGCGACGCTCGCGTGGACCGCCGCGGACGGGGTGACGCGTCGACTCCCGATGGCGCGCAGCCTCTCGGACCCCGTCTTCGCCCGGACGCTCGCCGGCGTCGCGACCGACCTCGAGTACGCCATCGAGTTCGCGGGCGGCTCGAGCGCGCGGCACCGGCTGACCGTCTTCGACCTCCCCGCGCTTGTGCGGGCCGACGCCACCCTCGACTACCCCGACTACACCGCGCTGGAGACGCGACGCATCGAAGACACGCGACGGGTGAGCGCGGTCGAGGGCACCTCGCTCGAATACGCCTTCCGCTTCAACAAGCCGCTGCGGCGGGCGGAGCTGAGGGGCGAGGACGGCGGGGTGATCGCGCTCGAGCCCGTCGAAGCGGAACGCACCCGGCACGTCGCCCGGATCGTGATCGACCAATCCCGGCGCCTCACCCTTCACCTCGAGGACGACGCCGGGCGGGTCGATCCCAGCCCGGCCGACATCCGGATCGAAGCGCTGCCCAATCGCCCGCCCGAGCTGCGGGTCGGGTTTCCCCGCGGCGACCAGCGCGCCTCGCCGCTGGAGGAACTCACGCTCGAGGTCGAGGCGCGCGACGACTTCGGCCTGCTCGACTTCGGCCTCGGCTTCGCCGTCGGAGCGGCCGAGCCGGAGCTCGTCTCGCTGCACCACTCCGCGGAGACGCCGCTCGAGGCGAAACTCGCCGACCTGCTCGATCTTGAAGAGTGCGCCGTCCGACCCGACGACCTCGTCACCTGGTTCGCCTGGGCGATCGACCACGGGCCGGACGGCCGGCCCCGCACGGTCCGGGGCGACCTGCGTTTCGTCGAGGTGCGGCCCTTCGACGAGATCTTCCGCGAGGGCGAATCGGGCGAAGGCCGGCAACCCCCGCCGGGCGGGGGCGGCGGTTCGGAAGCCGACGACGTGCTCCAACTCCAGCGGGACATTTCGATCGCCCTCTGGAAACTGCGCCAGCCCGGGGCCGACCCCTCCGCGCTCGCCGCGGACGCCGCGACGATCCGCGCCGCCCAGGGCACGGCTCGCGAACGGCTCGACGCGCTCGCCCGCGACCTCGACGACCCCCGCCTCCGCCGGGCCGCGACCGCCGCCGGCGACGCGATGGAGGCGGTCAGCGGGCACCTCGAGCGCGCGGCCTCCACGCCCGACGCCTCGGCGCTGGAGCCGGCCTGGACGAGTTCGCAGGGCGCGTACCAGGAACTCCTGAAACTCCAGCCGCGCGAGAGCCGCGTCGCCCGCTCGCAAAACGCCCAGGGCGGCGGCGGCTCCGGTCGCTCGCAGCGCCAGTTGAACCAACTCCGCTTCCGCGAAAACGACGCCGCCTACGAGACCGAATCCCGCGCCCAGGAGCCCGTCTCGCCCGAAGAGCGCGAGCAGCTCGCCCACATCTCGCGCCTGCGCGAACTCGCCCGCCGGCAGGACGAGTTCAATCAACGGCTCCAGGAACTGCAGACCGCGCTCGCCGCCGCCCGAGACGAGGAGGAGCGCGAGCGCGTCCGTCGCGAACTCAGGCGCCTCGAGGAGGAACAGCGCCGCATGCTGGCCGACCTCGACGAGCTGCGGCAGCGGCAGCAGCGCGGCGCCCGCGACGAGTCCGCCCGCGAGACCGCGCGCCGGCTCGACCGCACCCGCGACGACATGCGCCGCTCCACCGAGGCGTTGAACGACGGCGCCGTCTCCGAGGCCCTCGCCGCGGGCACGCGGGCGCGCGAGGCCCTCGACGAGGTCCGCGACGAGCTGCGCAGCGGCGCCTCCGGGCGCTTCGGCGACGAGCTGCGCGAGCTGCGCCGGCGCGCGCGCGACCTCGCGGAGGACCACGAGGCCACGCGGACGGATCTCGACGCGCTCGCGGACGGGCCCGGTCGACGGCTCGACGAATCGCAGCGCCACGGCGAACTCGCCGATGCGCTCGAGAGTCGCCAGGAGGAACTCGCCGGCGTGCTCGGCGAACTGCGACGGGTCACCGAGGACGCCGAGGGCGTCGAGCCCGGCCTGCACCGCCAGCTCTACGACCTGCTCCGGCAGGAGGGAGCGGGCGCGACATCCGGGGAACTGGCCGAGGCCGCGGAGTGGCTGCGCCGCGGTTTCCCGAATCAGGCACGCGAGCTTCAACCGGCGATCGGCGAACGACTGGAGCGGCTCCGGCGCGGAGTGGAGCGCGCGGCGGACGCCGTCCTCGGTGACGACGCGACGACCCTTCGCTTCGCCGGAAACGAACTCGAGCGGCTCGAGCGCGCCCTCGACGGCGAACGCGAAGGCGGCGCGGAGCAACCCCAGGCGACCGCGGGCGGCGCCTCCGGGACCGGGGCGGAACGGATGCGGGACGACCTCGCCCGCGCGCTCGCGGAGGCGGCCGGTGACGGAGGCGGCGGCCTCGACGCGCCGCTCACCGGCGTCGATTTCGGCGAGTGGAGCGAACGACTCCGCACCGTCGAATCCCTCCTCGAAGAGCCGCTCGCCCGCGAGCGGCTCGCCTCCGCCCGCGCGCGGGCCGATGTGCTGCGCCGCGAGTTCCGTCGCGACGGCACACCCCCGCAGTGGGAGCTCGTCGAAGGCGGGATCGTCGCCCCGCTCTCCGAGGTCCGCACCTGGCTGCGCGACGAGCTCGCCCGGCGCGACGATCCCACCGCGCTCCAGCCGGCCGATCGCGACCCGGTGCCCGAAGCCTACGCCGAGGCGGTGCGACGCTACTACGAATCCCTCGGTCGTTGATGCTGGCGGCGCTCTCAGTTCCCGGCGGTCCGTGGGCGTGGGTGGCGCTGGCCGCGGCGGTGGTCCTCGTTCCCCTCGCGTGGCTCGCGCTGGCGCCCGCGGGGGCCCGGGCGCGCGCGCCGGCCTTCGCACTCGCCCTGCGCATCCTCGGCGTGGGTCTGCTCGCGCTCTGCCTGCTCGACCCGCAGTGGACGACGAAGCGCGCGGTCGCCGGGGCCAACCTCGTCGCCGTGCTCGCGGACAACGGCCTCGGCCTCACGGTCGCGGATGCGGGCGCGACCGTCTCCCGCGGCGCGGGCCTGCGCGAGGCGTTGATGAACGCGGAGGACCGCGGCTGGCTCGCCGCGCTCGGCGAGACCTTCTCGATCCGACGCTACGCCTTCGATCGGGACGTGCGCCGGATCGAGGACTTCGCGTCGCTGGACTTCACGGGCGACCGGTCGAACCTCTTCGAAGCCCTCACGCGCCTGCGCGAGCGGCTCGCCGACCAGCCGCTCGCCGGGGTCATCCTCCTCACCGACGGCATCGCGACCGATGTCGGCGCCACGCCTCCCGACCTCGCCGGTCTGCCGCCCGTGCATCCCGTGCTCGTCGGCGGGGCCGCGGAAAGCGACCTCCGGATCGATCGGATCGAGGTCGCGCAGACCGCCTTCGAGGACGCCCCGGTCTCGGTGCGGGCGACCGTATCCGGATCCCTGGGACGCGCGGCCGATGTCGGCCTCACCCTCCGGCCGTTGTCGGCGGGAGGAATTCCTTCGGAGAGCGACGCCCCGCTTTCGCGCCGCGTCCGGATCGCCCCGGGGGAACCGGCCACGACGACGTTCACGTGGAGTCCGCCCGCGGGCGGCGTGCGGTTCCTGCGACTCGAGCTGGATCCGGGAGCGGAGGACGCCACCCCGCACAACAACCGCGGCGTCGTGGTGCTCGACGGAGGCGCGGACACCCGCCGGATCCTCTACGTGGGCGGCCGGCCCAACTGGGAGTTCAAGTTCCTCAACCGGGCCCTCCTCGACGACCCGAGGCTGCGGATGGTCGGCCTGCTCCGGGTGGCGCGGCGTGAGCCGAAGTTCGACTTCAAGGGCCGCTCGGGCGAATCGAGCAACCCGATGTTCCGCGGT
>DAIPIQ010000119.1:8214-12309 GCA_036770745.1 Opitutaceae bacterium
TCGAGGCCGGGGCCGACGAGGCGCCGCGCTACGACCAACCGGTGCTCGTGCGCGTCAACGCCCGCGACGCGCAGGAGTTGCGCGCCGGCTTCCCGACCTCGGCCGAGGAACTCTTCGCCTACGACGCCGTGGTGCTCGACGATGTCGAGGCGGCGTTCTTCACCCTGGAGCAGCAGGCCCTCCTCCGACGATTCGTCTCCGATCGCGGAGGCGGTCTCCTCGTCCTCGGCGGCGCGGATGCGCTGGAGAACGGCGGTTACCGCGACTCGCCGCTCGCCGCCGCACTCCCCGCATGGCTCCCCGAGGACTCGAGACGAACGGCCCAGGGCGCGCTCCGCTGGTCTTCCACCCGCGAGGGCCGGGTCCAGCCCTGGACGCGCGTGCGGGCGACCGAGGGCGAGGAACTGGCGCGCCTCGCGAACCTCCCGCGCCTCAGCGTGCTCAACAACGTCGAGCGGATGAAGCCCGGCGCCGCCGTCCTGGCCGAGGTCGAAGACGAGGCGGGCGCGCGATTCCCGGCGTTGATCACGCAACCGTTCGGCGCGGGCCGCGTCGCATGCCTGTTGGCGGGCGATCTCTGGCGGTGGGGGCTGACCGAGGAGGGCGCGCAAACGGACCTCGCGCGCTTCTGGCGGCAACTCGCGCGCTGGCTCGTCACCGACGTGCCCGCGCAGGTGGATCTTCGTGCCGACACGACCTCCGGACCCGACACGACGCTCCGGATCGTCGCCCGCGACCGGGCCTTCCGGTTCGTCGACGGAGCCCGCGCCACCGTCACCATCACACGCGTCGCGCCGCTCTCGGGGGCCGGGGCCGATTCGGGTTTCTCCTCGGTCACCGTACCGGCCGAACCGCTCGTCGACGGACCGGGTCGCTTCACCGCGCTGTTTCGCGGACGCGATGCGGGCGCCTACGTCGCCACGGTCGACGTCACCGCGGCGGACGGGACGTCGATCGGGGTCGGAGAAACGGGCTGGGTGAACGATCCCGCGAGGGCGGAGTTCCGCACGCTGGAGCCCGATCGCGAGCTTCTCGCCGGGATCGCGCGGCGCACCGGAGGGACGCTGCTCGAGGCGGCCGACCTGCCCGGCTTCGTCGCCTCCCTGCCCTCGCGGGCCGCGCCGATCGAAGAGCACCACGCGCGTCCCGCCTGGAACAACGCGTGGGTGTTCCTCGTCGTGCTCGCGTGCTTCGCGACGGAGTGGTGGTGGCGCCGGCGGAGGGGTCTGCCGTGAGGCGCCTCGGTTCGTGCCTGCTCGCGCTCGCGCTCGCGGCCCCGACCCTCGCGGAGCGCCCGGGCCTGCTGCTGGTGCTGGGGGCGCCCGGCGCGGCGGAGTTCGAAGACGGATTCGGTCGTGCGGCCGCACGCCTGGCCGAGGCGGCCGCCCGGGCCGGTCCGGGTGCGCTGACGGTGACCGACCGCGATGCGCTGCGCGACGCGATCCGCGAGATCGACGCGGCGCGGGACGAACCCTTCTGGATCGTCTACATCGGCCACGGCTCGTGGGACGGCCGCGAGGCGCGGCTCAACCTGATCGGCCCCGACGTCACCGCGAGCGAGCTGGCGGAGTGGCTGGACGCGATCGCGCGGCCCCTCGTCTTCGTCCATGGCGGAGCGGCGAGCGCGCCTTTCGTGCCGGCGCTGTCGCGCGCGGGCCGCGTGATCGTCACGGCGACCGAGACCGGCGACGAGGTGAACTACGCGCGTTTCGGCGAGGCGTTCGCCGCGGCGCTCGCCGACGACGCGGCCGACCTCGATCAGGACGGGCGCACCTCCGTGCTGGAGGCGTTCCTCCACGCCGACCGGCGGGTGCAGGCGCACTACGCCGAGGCCGGGCGCCTCGCCACCGAGCACGCGATCCTCGACGACAACGGCGACGGTCGCGGCACCCCGGCCGCATGGTTCGACGGCACGCGCGCGTCCCGGCGGAGCGACGACGGGGCGGCCGTCGACGGAGCGCTGGCACGGCGGATCGCGTTGATCGAGCCCCCGGGCGGCCGGGCGCTGACGGCGTGGCAGCGCGGGGAGCGCGATCGACTCGAAGAGGAGCTCGAGCGGCTGCGGGAGCGGGCCGACCGGCTCGCGCCGGAGGAACACCTCCTGGAGCTCGAGCGGATCCTTCGCCGGCTCACCCCGCTCTACGTGCCCGTGCGCGACGACTCGTAGCGGGCGCTCACGGCAGCCAGGGGAAGTCTCGCGCGCGGGGTTTGCGCCGCTCGCGCTGGGCGCGATGGAACTCCTTCGCCTCGTCGGTCATGTAGTAGAGCATCGTCGCGTTGCCCGCGAGCTCCTGGACTCCGGCCTGGCCGTCGACGTCGGCGTTGAAGGCCGACTTCAGGCAGCGGATCGCGAGCGGGCTGTGCCGGAGGATCTCCCGCGCCCACGCCACGCCCTCGTCCTCCAGGCGGTCGACCGGGACCACGGAGTTGACGAGCCCCATCCCGAGCCCCTCCTCCGCCGTGTATCGGCGACACAGATACCAGATCTCGCGAGCCTTCTTCTGCCCGACGATGCGGGCGAGGTACCCCGAACCGAAGCCGCCGTCGAAGCTCCCCATCGCCGGACCGACCTGACCGAGCACGGCGTTGTCGGCCGCGATCGTGAGGTCGCAGACCACGTGCAGCACGTGCCCGCCCCCGATCGCGTAGCCGGCGACGAGAGCGATGACCACCTTCGGCATCGAGCGGATCAGGCGCTGCAGATCGAGGACGTTGAGGCGCGGCACGCCGTCGCCGCCGACGTAGCCCGCATGACCGCGGACCGACTGGTCGCCCCCGGCGCAGAAGGCGTACGCGCCGTCGGTGTGCGGACCGGCCCCGGTGAGCAGCACGACGCCGACGGCGGGATCCTCCCGCGCATCGACGAACGCATCATACATCTCGGAGACGGTCTCCGGCCGGAACGCGTTGCGCTTGTGCGGCCGGTTGATCGTGATCTTCGCGATGCCGTCGGTCTTGTGGTAGAGGATGTCCTCGTAGGACTTTGCGGTCTGCCAGGCGGTGCTCATGAAAACGGAAGCGGGCGGGTGCGCGGACTCAGGGCCCGCCGATCGCGCCGGCCGCGGCCCGCGCGGCGTTGGCGAAGAGACGACGGCGGGTGGCGGCGTCGCGCTTGCGATCGGTGCGGATCTCGAGCACGCGGATCCCGCGCGCGCACGGGCTCGCGAGCTCCGCGGCGAGCTCCGCAGGCGCGGCGACCAGGCGGTGGGCCACCTCGTGCGCGGCGCAGAGCTTCGCGAAGTCCACCCGCTGCGGCGTGGCGAAGAACGCCTCGAACGGCGGCTCGAAGGCCGCGATGGGAAGGTGTTCGAAGATGCCGCCGCCGTCGTTGTTGATCAGCACGACGGTCAGCCCGCCGCGAAGACGCGGGGCCGAGAGAAGACCGTTGGCGTCGTGGAGGAACGCGAGGTCGCCGGTGAGCAGGACCGCGGGCCGGTCGGCCCCGTGGGCGACGCCGAGAGCCGTGGAGAGCGTGCCGTCGATCCCGTTGGCACCGCGGTTGAAGTGGACGGCGAAGCCCCGGTCGTTGAGCGGCCAGAAGTATTCGACGTCGCGCACCGGCATGCTGCTCGCGACGAACACCGGGGTCCCCGCCGGGAGGACGGCCGCGAGCACGCCCGGGACGAGGCCCTCGAAGAAGCCCGGTTCCGCGCGCAGGCCCTCGTCGAGGGAGGCGCGCGCGGCGCCGTCGGCCGCGGCCCACTGCGCGAGCCAGGCGTCGTCGCGGATCGCGGGGCCTTCGATCGCGAGGGACTCGATCGGCGCGCGGATCCGGCGGGTGCGCCCGTGCAGGGCGTCGCGGTTCGCGCCGGCTTCACCGACGAGAAGGATCTCGGCCCCGGAGCGTTCGAGCCAGCCGCGGAGCACCTTGCTCGTCGGCCAGCCGCCGACACAGAGGACGCTCCGCGGCGTCAACGCGCGCGCCACGGACTCGTCGCGCAACAACGCATCGTAGCAGGCGACGACGGGGACCTCGCACGCGCCGGCGTGGCGGAGCGGCGAAAGCGCGTCGGCGAGGATCGGCCAGCGCAGCGCGCCGGCGATCGCGCGAAGCGCCGCGGCATGCGTCGCGGGGTCGGCGCCCGGGGCCGGCCC
>DAIPIQ010000120.1:0-12288 GCA_036770745.1 Opitutaceae bacterium
CTGCCGCTCATAACCGTTGAACATAAGCGTGGGCTTCTTGCCCGCGAAGAAACCGCCGCCGATGACGCGTTCGGTCGCCTGGGACCAGCGCGGATGATCGACCGTCGGATTCACGTTGGCGAGAAACCCGTACTCGTCCGGCGCGCTCCGGTTCCACGAGGTCTCGGGACGCCGCGCGGTGAACTCGATCTTCACGATCGATTTGATCCCCTTGAATCCGTACTTCCACGGCACGACCAGTCGCAGGGGGGCGCCGTTCTGATTCGGGATCGGTTTGCCGAAGATCCCGGTCGCGATGAACGCCAGCTCGTGGCGCGCCTCCTCCAGCGAGAGCCCTTCGACATACGGCCAGTCGAGGAATCCGCGCCGCTGACCGATCGCCGCCTTGGGATCGAAGAACGTGGTGAACCGCACGAACTTCGCCTCCGCCTTCGGGTCCGCCAGTTCGACGAGCTTGGAGAGCTGGAAACCATCCCACGGCACGACCATCGACCAGGCCTCGACGCAGCGATGCCGGTAGATCCGCTGCTCGATCCCGCCGACGGTCCGGATGAGCTCGTTGACGTCGTGCACACCCGGGTTGCGGATCAATCCGGCGAGCTCGACCGACCACGGCTCGGTCTTCCAGCCCTGGTTCGCGTAGCGCTTCGGGTCGCTCTTGTCGGTGCCGAATTCGTAGAAGTTGTTGTAGCTCGTCACGAGCTCCTCCGGCGTGACCACGAGGTCGCCCGCGGGATACTCCGGGTTGAGCCGCGACGGAAAGCCGGCCGTCGCCGCCTCGCCGATCCGCGCCCCGAGCAGGGCGGTCGCGCCCGCGCCGAGACGCTTGAGAAACGTGCGCCGATCGCGTCGCAGGTAGATCGACTCCGGGGTGACCCGGGATTCCGGCAGTTCCCAGTCGCGGGGGATTTTCAGATGCATGACGGGGTTGGTTGAAGCCCGCACACCGTGCACGGACTTGCCCGATGGGACAACCCCGCCCCCGCAACTATTCCCCGCCTTCGCGGGAACCGGTCAGTTGATGCTGAACGGAATGCTCACGCGCGTCTTCACCGGCCGGCCACCGATCATGCCGGGCTTGAAGCGCCATTGCGCGATCGCTTCGGCGCAGATGCGGCCGGACTCGGCGTCCGGCGTCTGCTCCACCCGGATGTCGCCGGGCACGCCGTTCTCGTCGACGATCGCGGAGATCAACACCCGCGACCCGGCGATCGCCTCGGACGACGCCAGCTTCGGGGCCACGGTCTGGACGGGCTCCGGTCGCACGTCCAACTCCGAGAGCCGCGCCACGCGGTCGAGCGGCACGAGCGTGGCCGCGACCTCCAACGGACCGCCGACCTCGACGTTCGTCTCGACGCGCTCGGGAGCCATGCCCTCCAGCTCGAAACGGACCGTCGCGGGACCCGGCGGCAGGTCCGCGACCTCGCAAGGAGTGACGCCGACCCTGCGGTCGTTCACGAAAACCGAGGCTCCGAGCGGCGTGCTGATCAGGCGCAGCGCCCCGCCCTCGTAGCGGTGTCGCGCGGTCGCGGTCGAGCGATCCTCGATCTGCACGTTCGAAGAGGCCCGCGGCCATCCTTCGCGCAGGAACGTCACCACGTACTCGCCCGGGGCGAGCCCGTCGAGGCGCGCCGGCGTGACGCCCTGCATCGTCTCCGCACTGGAAACGAAGAGCCGGGAGCCGGCCGGGCGGATGTCGAAGGCGACGTTCGCGGGCTCGGTGTTCAGGCTCAGACCGCCCGCGCGTTTGCGAAGCGTGACCACCTGCGGGCTCGTCTGCTGGTTCTCGCGGATCTCGAACTCGAGCTCGGCCGAATCATGCCCCTCGAGCTCGATCCGGGCCGTGTATCGCCCGAGGCGAAGGTCCTGGATCGTGGCGGGCGACGTGCGCGGAGCGAGGTTTCCGACGGTCACCGTCGCGCCGGCCGGCTGGGTGCGCAGGACCACCGAGCCTCGCGCATGAAGGAGCCGCTCGCGCTCCTCGTCGCGCATGCGGGACTGCTGCTCCGCGGCGACCCGCGCGGCCTCGGCCTCGGTGGCCTGTTGCCGGGCGAGCTCCTCGGCGCGCTTGCGCGCTTCGGTCTCCTCGCGCATCGCGCGCTCGACCTCGAGCCGCGCGGTGGCCGCCGCGGCCGCGCGTTGCTCCAGCTCGGCCTTCTCGGCCTGCGCTGTCTGGCGCTCCGCCTCGACCTTCTGGAAATAAAGGAATCCGAGCACGCCGACCGTGAGCACCGCGAACGCCGTGCCGATCCAGCCCCACTTCATCGGGGAGCGGCGCGCACGCCCGGTCTCCGCCACGACCTGCGCTGCCGCGGGCTCGGCGGCGGGAGAGCGCTCGTTCTGCGCGACCTTCTCGGTCGCGGCGGCCACGAGCGAGCCGCCCCGCTTGCCACTCTTTACCGGCGTCGGAGCCGGCGCGGGCGTCGGAGCCGCACGCGCGACCTCGGGCTTCGGCGTCTCGACGACCGGCTTCACCTTCACGATCGCCGGCGCCGGCTCGACCGCGACCGGCGCGGCTTTGACCGCGATATTCTCGGGGCGCGCCTCCGCGACCGGCTGCGGGCGCGCCGCGAACGGATCACCGAGACGGACGGCCGACCAGTGATTGATGCCCGACGGCCGCGCCGCGAAGCCGACGAGACCGACCTGCGATGCCGAGAGCGGCGTGTTCGTCTTCACCTTCAACTCGCCGAGCCATGCCTTCAGGTCCGGCGTCCAGACCTTCGAACCAAGCGACGAGGCCACCGCGGCCCCGAGCCACTGCTGCCTCGCCGGCAGGCCGGAGAGGTGGAACTCGGGCGCCCCGCCCTGCCCGCCCCGGAGCAACGCGGCCGCCTCCGGACGAAACTGTTTCACCAGGCGGCCCGCGATGTCCGCGGCCGAAGCCTTGAAGTCGTAGCGCTCGTTGAAGAAGAGTTTTCCCGCGGCCCCGCGGAACTTCAGGCCCACGACCTCCATGATCGCGTCCGTGAGCTGTTCGAAGGCGACTCCGACCGGCTCGATCGCCTTCACGCCCTTGGCGTCGACGATCCAGAGCGCGGACGACGAAAGACCGAACTCCCACAGCGCCACCGAAGCCGCCGAGCCGGAAGCCTGCAGCACTTCCCGCGTCGACCAGACCTGCGCGAGCGACGCGCTCATCATGTCGGAGGCCGCGAACTTCCCGCCCGCCTCGATGCGCGCACGGGCCTTGGCGGCCTCGTCCTTCACAAGACCGAAGGCGAGCCAGCGACCATCGGCCCCGCCCGTCCACGCCGCGCCGTCGGAACCGCGGACGATCGCCGCCTGCATCGCTCCGAAGCCGTCGCAACGACCGCTCCCCAGCTCGCGCACCACCTGCTCGGGCGACGCCGTCTTTGCGACCGCCGCGGAGGCGGCGAGTCCGGCGAACTGCGCGCCCGAGCGCACGAGCCACCCGCCCCGGGCCTGATCCGCCGGAATCGCCTCCAACCACGCGCCGATGCCGGCGGTGTTGTCCGCGTGGAAATCCACGACCTCGCGGACTTCGCACCCGCTCGCGGAGCGCTCGAGCGTCAGGGCGCTCAGGAAATGTTCGCTGACTTCGACCAGGGTGGTGGTGGAACCTTTGGATGACATGACGGATGATTTGATTCTTGGGGATCGCCCCGTGCGTGAGTCGCCGGAACTGAGTAGTCTTTCGGACGCACGGCCCGCCGCTTGACTCATTCCCTCCGCCGTTTTCGCAGATTTCCCCTCATCCTCGGGTTAATCCTGTGAGGATCCTGTCGAATTACCCACGCGAACCCCTTCCTTCGCTCAAGCCCATCGCTCCCAACGTGTCGAAGTCCTCCAAATCCCAGTCACGATTCCTTGCCGTTCGAACCGATGGAAGCGCCCGCTCCGCCCTCTGCGCCCAGCGCGACGGCTCGGCGATCTTCCTCCGCGAAGTCAGGGACGCCGCCGAGGCGGAAACGTGTCTTCAAGACGGCAACTACAACGTCGTCGTCGTCGATGCACGCGACGCGCGCAAGGGCGTGATGGATCTCCTCGAGGGCATCCGCAGCCGCCATCCCTCGGCACAGATCTTCGTCCTCGCGAGCAAGCTCGAGCTCACCGAGGTCGTCCAGGCGATGCGCTCGGGCATCCGCGAGGTGATCGTCCCGCCGTTCAACGGCGCGGCGATCGAGAACTCCGTGCGTTCCGTCTTCGCCCCGGGGGCCGACTCGGGTTGCGCGGATTTTTCGGCGCGGCTGTCGCACTTCCTTGGTTTCGCCGAGGCGACCGCGGGCGCCTCCGGTTCGCAGGCCCTCGCCGCCGAACAGGCCGCCCGCAAGGCCCGGGTGGAGGCGCTGGCCGAGGCCGACGCGAAGATCGCGCACCTCGAGGCCCGACTCGCCGCCAAGGCGGAGCCCGCCTCTTCGCCGGGAGACGCCGGGGCGCTGGAAGCGACGCTCGCCGACCTCGAGGCCGAACTCGCCGCCGAGAAGGCCGCCGCGAAGGCGCTCGCCGCAAAGACCTCCGCACTCGAGGCGCAGGTGGCGAAGTTGAGCGAAGCCCGATCTCAGGAAGCCCCATCCAAGGCCTCCGCCAAGGGTGCGCCGGGCGACGACGCCGCGCGCCAGAAGAAATGGGACGAGGAGCGCACCCGACTCAACAAGCGCATCGAGGAGCTGAAGAGCACGCTGACCGGCGCGCTCGACGACGGCACCGCCGCGCTGGAGGAGAAGAACCGGATGGAAGCCCAGCTCGCCGAGGCCGAGGCCGGCCTCGCCGCCGAGCGCGCGACCGCCGTCGAGCTCGGCCGGGAGCTGGCCGCGCTCCAGGCGGAACATGCCAGGATTTCGGATACGCTGGCCGGCGAGGCCCGCGAGCTCGCGGCCGCCCGGGCCGAGGCGGCCGACGCGATCAAGCGCGCGAAGTCCCAGGCCGACGAGATCGCCCGGATCAAGCAGGCCGCCGAAAGCGAGCGCGCCGTGCTGTCGAAGCGCGCGGACGAGCTCGCCGCCTCCGAAAAGGAGAAGGCGGGGCTGGTCGCACGTCTCGAGAAGGACCTCGCCCAGGCCCGCAAGGCCGAGGCGACGCTCCAGGAGCGTGAGAAGCAACTGGCGGAGATCGAGGCCGAGCTGCTGACCGAGAAGGCGGAGAAGAAGGACCTCGTCGCCTCCGAACGCGTCGCCGTGAAGGCGAAGAACGAGGCCGAAGCCGCGCTCGCCGCCGAACGCGAGGCGATCGCCGCCCAGAAGTCCCAGCTCGAGGCGAAGACGAAGAAACTCGAGGAGGAGCGCACCGAGCGCGAAGACCGCCTCACCAAGCGCGAAGTCGCGATCGCCGCGAAAGAGAAGGCGCACGCCGACGCCGTCCAGGACGTGGCCGCGCGAACCCGCAAACTCGAGACGGACCGCAAGGCCCTCGAGGAGCTCGCGGCGAAGGCCGAGGCCGTGGAGCGCGACCACCGCGCACGCGAGACCTCGCTCGCCGAGGCGGAGGCCTCGGCCGCGAAGTCGCGCGCCGAGTGCGAGGAGGAGCGGATGATCCTGAACCAGGAACAGGCGTCCCTCGCCGACGCACGGGCCAGGATGGAGAGCGACCTCAAGACGCGCTCCGGCGCGCTCAAGGAAAAGGAGACCGCCGTGGTCGCCCGCGAACAGCAGGTCGAGAAGGCGGAGAAGGCCCTTGCCCACGGGACGCGTCAGCTCGACGAACGAAAGACCGCCCTCGAGCGGGAGTCCGCCGCGCTCCAAGAGCTGGGCTCGAAGCTCCGATCCAACGAATCCGCCCAGCAGGCCCGCGAACAGGAGTTCGCCGAGGCCGAGGCCGCGTTGACCGACCAGAAGGCCCGCGTGGAGTCGAGGGACAAGGCCGTGATGGCGCTCGAGGCGCAGTTGAAGAAGGATCGCGCCGCGCTCGACGCCACCCTTGCGCAGGCCCGGGCCGAGCAGGATCGGGAATTTCAGGCGCGCTCCGCCTCGCTCGACGAGCGCGACGGCGCCCTCGTCTCGCGCGAAGCGCAGATCGGCGCCCGCGAAAACGCCCTCGAGGCGATGGAGGGCGAGCTCGTCATCGCCCGGGCCGAGATCGCCGCCGAGACGAAGGAGATCAAGGCCGAGCGCAAAGGTCTGCACGCCGAGCTCGAGGCCGCGCGCACCGACATGATGGGCGCGAGGGCTTCACTCGATGTGGATCGCAAGGCCTTGGAGAAGGATCGCTCCGCGCTCGCCGGGGAGCGCGCCAGGTTCGAAGCCGAGCTGGCGGACCTCGCCGAGAGGACGCAGGCCTTCGAAAAGAAACGCTCCGACTTCCAGGACCAGATGAAGAAGCTTCTCTCCGCCGCCTGAGGGGAGGTCCCCCAGGCCGTCAGGCCGGGGCGCCGACCCGCTCGAGCAGGCTGAGGACCTCGCGCAGCTCCCGGCGCATCTCCTCCAACGCGGCCCGGGCGCTGTCGAGCTGCTCATCCGCCTTGTGGGCGTATTCCGCCTTGAGCGCGGTCCAGCTCTCGGCGATCACGCGCAGTCGGGCATCGGCCGCGTCGAGCACCTCGCGCATCCGGGCCTCGAGGGGTCGTTCGGGGCACGCCAGCCGCGCACCAAGGCGACGACGCGCCTCATTGAGCTGGGCGAGAAGGATCTTCTCCTCCGGCACGCGGCGCAGGTTCGCGGCGAGGCCGAATTTGTTCAGCGTCCAGATGGTCCACTTGGTCGGGTCGAACTGCCACCATTTCACCCCGTTGCGGTAGTCGTGCTGAAACTCGTGGTGGTAGTTGTGGTAGCCCTCCCCGAAGGTGAAGAGCGCCATGAACCAGCTGTCGCGGGCGCTGCACCGGCTCGAGTAGGGACGATCGCCCACGGTGTGGCAGAGCGAGTTGATGAAAAACGTCATGTGCTGCACCGCGGTGACCCGCGCCACGCCGCCGATGAGGAAACCACCGAGCGCGCCGACCGCGCCGCCGTGCCAGTAGCCGAGCAGCGCGGGCACGACGAAACCGAAGAAGACGGCGATCGGCACATAGTACCGCTCTTGGAACTGAAGCATCGCGTCGGACTCGAGGTCCTTGATGTTGTCGCGCGGCCGCTCGGCCGAGAGCTTGAACATCAGCCAGCCGATGTGGGCGTACCAGAACCCCTGCGAGATGTCGTAGGGATCGTCGTCGTGATCCACGTGCTTGTGGTGGCGGCGGTGGTCCGAGACCCAGTCGAGCGCCGAGTTCTCGAAGGCGGCCGCCCCGAAGAGGAGCGTGAACAGCTTGACCGGCCACTTCGCCTTGAAGGCGAGGTGCGAGAAGAGCCGGTGGTACCCGAGGGTGATGCTCATGCCCGTCGCAAGCGCGTAGACGAGGAAGAGGACCACCAGGAAGGTGTCGATCCCGTGGACCCAGAGGTACCACGGCACCACGGTGAGGGAGACGACGAGCGTCCCGATCAGGAACGAACTCGTGACCCAGTTGATGCGGGTTTGAGGAAGGCGAAAGGGCACGGCGAGGGATCGTTGAAGGTGGTGAGCGCTGGGCGAGGAAAATCCACGATCGGCGCTCAGCGGCCGAAGCCGAAATGGAACCAGCGTCGCGGCTTGGCGTCGGCCTCGGCGGTCGGGGCGGCGCCCGCCTGCGGGGCCGCGGTGGGACGTCCGTCCCGCCGGCCCGGGTTGCGGCGCGAGCCGCGGCGCGAACCGTTTCCGTTGGACTCGGCGTATCCGTTTCGTGGATGACCGCCGCGCGGCGCGGGCGAGCGGCGCGGGTCGGCCCCGGCGGCCCGGGCCGCGGGGCGCGCCTCGCGGCCGCCGGCGGCGGGTGCGGCGAGCGTGCCCGGGACCTCGCCGTCCACCGGGATCTCCTGGCGGATCAGGCGCTGGATGTCGCGCAGGTAGTCGCGCTCGGAAGGGTCGCAGAGCGAGATGGCGAGCCCGTCCGCCCCGGCGCGCGCGGTGCGACCGATGCGGTGGACGTAGGCCTCGGGCTCGTTGGGCAGGTCGAAATTGACCACGAGGGAAATCCCCTTCACGTCGATCCCCCGGGCCGCGATGTCGGTCGCGACGAGGATCCGGGTGCGCCCGTCCTTGAACTCCTCCAGTGCGCGCTGGCGGGCGCTCTGGGACTTGTTGCCATGGATCGCCGCGGCGCGGATGCCGCCGCGGGTGAGGCGTTCCGCGAGCCGGTTCGCCCCGTGCTTGGTGCGGGCGAAGACGAGGACGAGGCCCTCGCGCTGGCGGCCGAGGATGTGGACGAGCGCGCGCTGCTTGTCGTTCTTTTCGACGTGGCAGACGCGCTGTTCGATCCGCTCGGCGGTCGAGGAGACGGGCGTCACCGCGACGCTCACCGGGTCGATGAGCATGCGGTTGGCGAGCTCGCGAATCGGGTCCGGCATGGTCGCCGAGAAGAGAAGCGACTGACGCTTCGCCGGCAGCTTCTGCATGACTCGGCGCACGTCGGGAGCGAAGCCCATGTCGAGCATGCGGTCCGCCTCGTCGAGCACGAAGACCTCGACGGCGGAGAGATTGACGAAACCCTGCCCCATCAGGTCGAGAAGACGTCCCGGGGTCGCGACAAGGATGTCGACGCCCGTGGTGAGCTCGCGCACCTGGGGGTTCTGGCCGACGCCGCCGAAGATCACCGCGTGGCGCAGGCGCAGTCTGCCCCCGTAGCGCTGGATGTTCTCCTCGATCTGGAGCGCGAGCTCGCGGGTCGGAGTGAGGACGAGCACCCGGGGTTTTCCGGGTTGGCGCGCTTTCGGGTTCTGGTTGAGCAGGTGGAGGATCGGGAGGGCGAACGCGGCGGTCTTGCCGGTGCCCGTCTGGGCGCAGCCCATGACGTCTCGCCCGGCGAGCAGGTGCGGGATCGCCTGCGCCTGGATCGGCGACGGGTGCGTGTAGCCCTTTTCCTCGAGCGCCCGCAGGAGGGGCTCGGCGAGTTTCAGGGAAGCGAAGGTGACGGTATCGGACGTGTTCATGCGGTTGCCGCGACCGGATGGTGCGCGACGGGAGCCGCTCGGAACGAGAGCGGCGATCGAAGGCCTCGAAGGGAGGCCGTGGGCTCGATGAGTTTGGTGACCTCTGAACGGTCTCTCATCGAAGAAACGCCCGAAGGGACAAGGCCTTCCCGCGACCGCACGGCGGCAGGGGACGCCCATCAATGACCCGCGACGTTGGGGCGGGCCGCCCCTTTGGCAAGGACCAACTGCGGAGCGTCGTGTATCCATTTTGTGAACCTCGTCGGGCGGACGCGCCTCCCCCTCGACGCTTGCCCTCTGTTGGAGCGTCGCAACACTCCCGCTTCCCATGTCCGAAACCACCAAGACCAAGGTCCTGCTCGAAACGACGCAGGGGACCATCGAGTTCAAACTCTTCCCGAACCTCGCGCCCAAGACCTGCGAGAACTTCGTCGGCCTGATCGAGAAGGGCTACTACGACGGCATCATCTTCCACCGGGTGATTCCGAACTTCATGGTCCAGGGCGGCGATCCGACCGGCACCGGCCGCGGCGGAAAATCGCTCTGGGGGAAACCCTTCGGCGACGAGGTCACGCCCGACCTTCGTTTCGACCGCACCGGCCTGCTCGCGATGGCCAACGCCGGCCCCGGCACCAACGGCAGCCAGTTCTTCATCACGACGGCCAAGACGCCGTGGCTGAACATGCGCCACACGATCTTCGGCGAAGTCACCGCGGGCTATGAGGTCGTGCAGAAACTCGAGGGCGTCGCCACCGACGGGGGCGACCGGCCGGTCGAGGAACAAAAGATCCTGAAGGCGACGGTGGTCTGATGGCCGCCGCGCCCGGACGACCCCGGAAGTCCCGCCGCCGGCCCGCGCTGCCCGGGGTGGAGACGCTGGTGACGGTGGGCGACTGGCTTCGGTTCGCCGTCACGACGTTCTCCCGCGCCCCCCTCGCCTTCGCCCAGGGCCTGCACGGTCCGCAGGAGGAGGCGCTTTTCCTCGTCGGCCGCTTCCTCGGGATCCCGCAGGAGGACCTGCCGCATTTCCTGCCGGCGCGGCTCACCTCCCCCGAGATCACCGAGCTCGACGGGATGATCCGCGAACGCGTGTTCGCCCACGTGCCCGTGCCCTACCTCGTCAACGAGGCCTCCCTCGGGGGCCTTTCGTTCTTCGTCGACCGGCGCGTCCTGATCCCGCGGTCCTACCTCGCCGAGCTGCTGCCCGGGGCGGTGGCGGAGTTCGCCGGGCGCTCGTGGTCGCCGCGGCGTATCCTTGATCTTGGTACGGGCTCCGGTTGCCTTGCGATCCTGGCCGCGCACGCCTTTCCCGACGCGGTGGTCGAAGCCACGGACGTCTCCACCGACGCCCTGGCGGTCGCCGGGACCAACGTCGCCTCGCACGGACTGGAGGAACGCGTCCTCCTCGTCCACGCCGACGTGTTCGACGGGCTCGCGCCGGGCGGGTACGACCTCATCCTCGCCAACCCGCCCTACGAACCCGCCGCGCTCGTCGACGAGCAGCCGCCCGAGCTCGACCACGAGCCCCGGCTCGCGCTCGAGGGCGGCGACGACGGCATGTCGGTCGTCCGGCGCATCCTCCGCGAAGCGCGCGCCCGGCTCGCCCCGCGGGGCGTTCTCGTGCTCGAGCTCGGCGGTCTGCGGCTGGAGGTGCTCCACGAGTTCCCCGGTCTCCGGCACCACGTCTTCGCGTTGAAGGACGGCACGGACGCCGTCATCGGCGTGAAGGCCCGCGACCTGCCGCGCGCCTGATCCGCGGCGCTACGCGGTCGCGTCGCCGCGGGCCTTCGCCCGCAGGGCTTCGAGACGACGGACGACCCACTCGATGTGCAGGTGCAGGGCGTAGAGCTCGTCGGCGTAGGAGAGCGGCACGTCGACCCGCGACGTCTCGTCCTGGAGGGCGTGGAGCCGCTTCAAGTCCTCGTCGATCGTCGCCGCGATTGTGCCCGCCTCGATGCGCCGGTCGATCTCGCGAAGGTGGCGGTACCAGGTGAAGATCTTGCGCCGCGTGCGCCAGCGGTAGAGCGGCGGGGCCGCGCGGAAGACGGGGATCAACAGCGCGAGCAACGGGATCAGCAGGATGATCACGCGATCGAAAAGCGACGCCGCCCAGAACGGCAGGAAACGCATCAGGAACGGCAATCCGTACTTGTGGTAGTGGCCGGCCTCCCGGGAGAGCGGAAAATCGCCCGGCCGGTCCGCGGGAAACTCGCCGGGCCGCTCCAGCAGGCCGCCCTGCCGGAGGATGTCGTTGGCGGCGTTCAGGACCAGCGGCGTCAACCCGGGATGGAAACGGTCGTTGACGACGAGCGTCGCGACCGAAGCGAGCAACCCCTGGTCGGAAGCGGGCAGATCGGCGGCCAGATCGAGTTGACCCTGCCCGACCACGAGCGTGGTGAGCTGGGGGAAGTGCGCCTGCAGGGCGCGCCGCCTCCGCATGTCCATCAAACGCACGCCGGGATCGGCGACGAGCTCCCGCACCTGCGGGCTCCCCGGGGCGGCCACGAAGAACGCCGCGTCGACACGCCCCTCCTGGAGCGCGGTCACCGCCTCGGCCCCGCCGATCGCGAGAAACGCATCCGCATCCGCCCCGTGCGCCTCGAGGATCATCCGGGCGACCGCGTGCGTCCCGCTTCCCGGCGCGCCGATCGCGACCGCCCGGCCCTGCAGGTCCCGCACCGAATCCGGCTCGAAGTCGGCGCGATGGAAGAGCCAGAGCGGCTCGTAGAAGAGGCTTCCGAGCAGCCGGAGGTCGCCGGGATCCTCGCGCGGCGCGAGGCCCGACTGCACCAGCGCGATTCCGATGTCGCCGTCCGGATCGCGCAAGAGCGCGAGGTTCTCCGCCGAACCCGCCGTCGGGCGCAGCGCGACCTTCATCCCGTCCTGCGCGAGTCGCTCCGCGAGCCTTCGCCCGAACGCGTCGTAGCCGCCGCCCTCGACGCCCGTCGCGATCGTCAACTCGTCCGGCGGCGCGGGGTCGACGAAGACGACGAGTGCCGTGATGGCGAGGGCGACGACGACCACGGTCCAGAGATTGACGCGGAGGAAGTGCAGCATCCCGGCACGCTGGCGCGCGCGCCACACCCGCGCAATCTCCGCGATGCCGGTTTGACAGCGCGCGTCGTGCCCGCATCTCGACGACATGCCCAGTGATCCCAGTCCGCCCGAGGGCGGCATCGCGGCGACCTCCGAATTCGTCCGCCACCGCAACGCCCTGCTCTCCCGCGCCCGGCTCGCCGACCTCTACCTCGACTACTACCTCCACCTCGCCGACAACCAGGTCCAGCTCGCCCCGGAGCACGACGCGCTCCTCAAGCGCCTCCTCGCGGTCGCCGTGCTCCACTGCATGTCCCGCCCGCGCAACGAGATCATCGCGTGGACGGTGAAC
>DAIPIQ010000006.1:0-48997 GCA_036770745.1 Opitutaceae bacterium
GCAGCTCCTTCATCCAGTCCCCGGTTCGCCGCGTCGCACGAAACCGCGCGGCGTACCCCAGGACCGCCAACGGCCCCGGGACTTTCGCGCCGTCGTCCACCACGACAAGACGGGCCTCGGTCCTGGAGAGGAACTTCCACCGCACCTTCTGACCGGGCCGCAACTGCATCGCCTTCCTCAGGGAAGCCGGCAGCGAAATCTGCCCGCGTTCGGTCAACGTCGTCACTTCGTCGGACATGTTCCGCGGTTATCATGCGGATTCATCATGTCAAGGACCCGGGCCGTCGCCGGTCGCGACCGGGTGTGATCAAAAGTGATGGCATGTCTCGGTTCCGCTGAAGACCGACGACCGTTCCCGCAGCCGGTCCGATGCATCGACCGCGGCCACCTGGCATTCCTTGGTGTGGTGCGGGGTTCGTCCCCGGCTTTCGGCCAGGAGGCGCGGAAGAAGCCGGGGATGAACCCCGGCCCACGACTGCAGGTCGCCAACACTTCCGATTACACCCGCCCGCCGGCCGGCGCCCGAGGTCGTGCGGGCGATTGACATCCTGTCAGCAGATCGGCACCGCATGGAGGCGTGCCGCGAAACAAGCGCAAGACCCCCAACGCCCGGGCCGTCGCGCCGGGGCGCGCCGCCGGTCGACGAGACGCCGACAAGGAGCGGCGCCGCGAGGCGATCCTCGAGGCGGCGACCGAACTCTTCGCGAAGCACGGCCTCGAGAACGTGACCTTCGGCGACATCGCCGAGGCCGCGGGCCTCAGCCGGCCGCTCGTCTACTTCTATTTCCCGGACCGCGAGACGCTCTTCTTCGAGGCCGTCGCACGCTCCGAGCAGGCCCTCCAGGCCCGTTTCGCCACCGCGGCCCGTCCACACCTCGACGGCCGCGCGCAGATCACCGCGATCGGTCGCGCCTACCTCGCCTTCCTCGAAGAGCAGCCCTCCTGCTTCCACCTCGTGGCCGCCCACGGCGCGCGGAAGAAGACCGCCGGCGCCCGGACCCACCCGATGGAGGCGCGGATCGACGAGCTGCACGCCCGCACCATGGCCATGCTCACCGACACCCTCGCCCGCGGGGTGAAGGAAGGCGTGCTGCGCCGGGATCTCGGCGACCTCCTCCAGGTCGCGGTCTGCCTCTGGGCCTTCACCCACGGGCTCGCCCAGATCATCGCCGTCCGCGGCCCGCAACTCGCCGAGAGCCACGGGCTCGACCCGGAGGCCACCATCGAGACCGCCTTCGACCTGCTCACGCGCGCGATCATCCCGGCGCCGAAAGCCGCACGATCGTCACGCAGGTAGCCGTTGACGAAACGTCAGCCATTGACACGGTGTCAGCCGACATGACGACGCTCCGTCCCGCCCTCCGCGCCGCGGCCCTGGTCGCCGCCCTCGCTTCGTTCGCGGGCTGCGGCCGCGCGCCGGAGACGGCCGGCGGACCGCCGCCGATCCGCGTGCGCACGGTCGCGGTCGCCTGGTCGGACGCCGCCACGCCGGTGACGACCGAGGGCGTGCTGGCGCGACGCACGGAGTCCGCCCTCTCCTTCAAGACCGGCGGGGTCGTGCGCGCGATCGCGGTGCGCACGGGCGAGGCGGTGCGGGCGGGCGACGAGCTCGCCTCGCTCGACCCCGCGGAGATCGACGCCGAGGTCGCGCGAGCGGCCGCGACGGTGGAGAAGGCGCGGCGCGATCTGGAGCGGGCGGAGGCGCTGCTCGGCGGCAGGGTCATCGCACTCGACCAGGCGCAGGATGCACGCACCGGGCTCGAGGTGGCGGAGGCGGCGCTGCGGGCGGCCGAGTTCAACCGGCGTTTCGCGATCATCACGGCCCCCGCCGACGGGGTGATCCTGAGCCGCGAGGCCGAGCCCGACGAGTTGATCGCGGCCGGGAGGCCGGTGCTCCGCTTCGCGCCGGACGCCGAGCCGTGGATCGTCCGGGCGGGCGTGGGCGAGGCGGAACTGGCGGGGATCCGCGTCGGCAGCCCGGCCCGGGTCACCATCGCCGGTCGATCACCGCTCGCGGCCGAGGTGACGCGGCTCGCGGGTAGGGCCGACGCCGCGACGCGCACGGTGTCACTGGAGATCACGCCCGCCGAACCGCCGGCCGACCTGCGCTCGGGCTTTGTCGCGCAGGTCGAGATCAGGCCCGATGACGTGGCCCCGCGCCCGGTGGTTCCGCTGGAGGCGCTCGTCGCGGGTGAAGGGCGGCGGGCGCACGTCTTTCTCCTCGCCGACGATGCGCGCTCGGTGCGCCGCGTCGAGGTGACGATCGCCGGGCTGCACGCCGGTTCCGCCTCCCTCGAGTCGCCGCTCCCGGAAGGCGCCCGACTCGTGACGACGGGTGCGGAGTTCCTCACCGACGGGGCGGCCGTCGAGGCGGTCGATTGACCACGGACCGCCGGTCCGGGAACCCGACGCCCCGATGCGCATCACCGAGTTCTCCGTCCGCAACCAGCCGTTCACGCTGCTGCTCCTGCTCTGCCTCGCGGCACTGGGCTGGCACTCGTTTCAAAACATCCCGCGCTCGGAGGACCCGCGTTTCTCGATCCCGGCCTACGCGGTCATCGTCGTGCATCCGGGGACGGATGCGGTCGAAGGCGAACGCCTCGTCGCGCGCACCCTGGAGGACTCGGTCAACGAGCTCGACGACATCAACAAGATCCTGTCCTCCGTCGGCGACGGGGTGACGACCGTCTGGGTCGAGTTCTTCTACCACACCGATCCCGACAAGAAGTACGACGAAGTCGTGCGCCAGGTGAACGCCGTGCGCGCCGAACTGCCGCCGGGCATCCGCTCGATCGAGATCCGCCGCATCCGGACGAACAACGTCGCCGTGCTTCAGACCGCGCTCGTCTCGCCCACCGCGAGCTACGCGCGGCTCCAGGACCTCGCCGAGGAGTACCGCAAGCGGCTGGAGGCGGTCCCGGGGGTGCGCGACGCGCAGAAGTGGGCCTTCCCCGAAAAGGAGATCCGGGTGACCCTCCATCCGGAGAAGCTCGCCGCGCTGCGCCTGCCGGTCGAGCGCGTGCTCGCCGCGATCGGCGAGGCCAACCTCGCGATCCCCGGTGGCGCCGCCGAGTCGGGCCCGCGGCGCTTCAACATCAAGACCACCGGCGCCTACGCCTCCCTCGACGAGGTGCGCGAGACCCCGATCCTCACCGACGGGGCCGGCGTCGTGCGTCTGCACCGGATCGCGGACGTCGCCTGGGACGTCGAGGATCTCGAGGTGTTCGGCCGCTTCAACGGCGAGCGCGCGGTCTTCGTCACCGCCCGGATGCGGGAGGGCCAGAACATCTTTCCCGTACGCGACGGGCTGGTCGCGGCGTCGGAGGCGTTCCGCGGGGGGCTCCCCGGCGACGTGCGGCTCGAGATGGCCTTCGACCAGTCGGAGAACGTGCGCAACCGCCTCGGGCACCTCCAGCGCGACTTCCTCATCGCCCTCTGCCTCGTGCTGGTGACGCTGCTCCCGCTCGGGCTCCGGGCCGCCCTGATCGTGGCGGTCTCGATGCCGCTCTCCCTCGCGATCGGCGTCGCCCTGCTCGAGGCGACCGGCTACGGGCTCAACCAGATCAGCATCATCGGCATGGTGATCGCGCTCGGGCTGGTCGTCGACGACTCGATCGTGGTGGTGGAGAACATCGCCCGCTTCCGCCGGCAGGGCAGGCCCCCGGTCGCGGCCGCGATCGAGGCGACGCGGCAGATCGCGGTCGCGGTGATCGGCACGACGGCGACGGTCGTCCTTGCGTTCGTGCCGCTCCTGCTGCTGCCGGGCGGCCCCGGCCAGTTCATCCGCAGCCTGCCGGTCACCGTCGTCTACACCGTCGTCGCCTCGATGTTCGTGGCGTTGACGATCATCCCGTTCCTCGCGAGCCGGGTGCTCGCCGGCGAGGTCCCGCCCGAGGGCAACCGCCCCCTGCGCGCGCTCGAACGCGCGATCCACCTCACCTACCGCCCGCTGCTCCACCGCGCGATGCGCCACCGCCTGACGACGCTCGCGATCGCCCTGCTCCTCTTCGCGGGGAGCGCGGCGCTCGTCCCGCGGATCGGCTTCAGCCTCTTCCCCGCCGCGGGCGTGGCCCAGTTCCTCGTGCGGATCGAGGCGACCGAGGGCGCCGGTATCCAGGCCGCGGATGCGGCCGCCCGCCGCATCGACGAGATCCTCGCAGCGGAGCCGGAGGTCGCATGGCGCTTCACCTCGGTGGGCCTGGGCAATCCGCAGGTCTACTACAACGAGATCCCGCGCGAGCGACAGGCGAACCTCGCCGAGGTCTTCGCGGCGGTGCACGCCCACGATCCCGCGAAGACGCCCGCACTCCTCGCCCGGTTGCGGGCGGCCTTCGCGAAACTGCCGGGCGTGCAGGTGACGCTGCGGGAGTTCGTCAACGGTCCGCCGATCGAGGCCCCGATCGCGGTGCGCATCCTCGGGCCCGATCTGGGCGAGATCACCCGCCTCGCCCGCGAGGTCGAGGCGCGGTTGCGCGACCTGCCCGGGACGGAGGCCGTGAACAATCCGCTGCGGACCCCGCGCACCGACCTGCGCGTGCGGATCGACCCGGCGGCGGCCGGCCTGCTCGGAGTGACCGACGCGGCGGTGGATCGCGCGGTGCGTCTCGCCTTCGCCGGGCTGGAGGCGGGCCGTTTCCGCGAAGCCGACGGCGACGAGTACGGCATCCGCCTCGTGCTCCCGCGCGACGGCCGTCCGGCGCTCGACAACTGGGCCGACATCCGCGTGCCGACCGCCTCGGGCGATCTCGTCCCGGTCGGTCGGCTGGCGCGGCTCGAGTTCGAATCCGCTCCGCCGGTGATCCAGCGTTTCAACCGCGAGCGCTCCGCCACCGTCACCTCCCACGTGCGGGTCGGCGAGAACACCGACCGGGTCACGCGCGCCGCGGTCGAGCGGCTGGAGGCGATGGCGTGGCCGGCCGGCCACCGCTGGGCGCTCGGAGGCGAGGCGGAGAGCCGGGCGGAGAGTTTCGGGGGCTTCGGCTCGGCGATCCTGCTCGCGACCTTCGGGGTGCTTGCGGTGATCGTGCTCGAGTTCCGCAGTTTCCGCGGCACGGCGATCGTCGCCTCGGTGCTCCCGCTCGGCTTCATCGGCGGTTTCGTCGGCCTCTGGCTGACGGGCTACACCCTCTCGTTCATGGCGATGGTGGGCTTCATCGCGCTCATCGGGATCGAGATCAAGAACAGCATCCTGCTCGTGGACTTCACCAACCAGCTGCGCGCGCAGGGCGTGCCGCTGCGGGAGGCGATCGAGCGGGCGGGCGAGATCCGCTTCCTCCCGGTCGTGCTCACGACCGCGACCGCGCTGGGCGCGCTCCTCCCGCTGGCCGTCGCGCGCTCGGAGTTCTTCTCGCCGCTCGCGATCGTGATCATGGGCGGCCTGGTGAGCTCGCTCCTGCTCTCCCGCCTCGTCACCCCGGTGCTCTACAGCCTGATCCCGCCCCCGGGACCGGAGGACGAAGGCGGGGGCCGGTAGTCGCGGATCGGACCCGGCGCGTGTCTTTTCATTCGGCCTCGGACCAAGGCGAGGTCGTCGGGGAGACATCGGGATACGGACCAAGGAACCGCTCGCCGTCGAAATGGATCATGTGTTCGGGATCCTCGGCGATCCAGACTTCGGATTCCCAGGCGATCTGCGAGACGAAGGCCTGCATGGTGCGACGGGTCTCGAAGGCGGTGACGAAGACGAGGCCCGCGCGGCATCCGGCGAAAAGGTTTTTGAGTTCCTTGCGTCGCTTCCCGTCCACCGGGCCGGCGCTCGTCACGGCTTCGACGAGAAGGAGCCAGTTCTTGGCCGAGTGATGGACGATGACGTCGGGAATCTTCGCGGCGGATTCCAAGGCCACCCCGAGCGCGGCGAGACCGGTGGCTTCCAAGTGGACGGATCTGCTCTCCGTGTCGCCGATGTACAGCACCATGCCGCCGGGAGCGAAGATGGGGCAGAACCGCTCGATGACCGCCTTGATGAGCGGATTCTGACCGCCCGGCGAGAGAGCGACCTGCGATCCGTCCGGCAGGGTCACGGGCACGCGAGCCAGGTTTCGCGTGCGGGTGAGCTCGCGTTTCAGGGCGTCGCGACTGGCGAGGTAGTCCTTCAGCAGCGGAACCCAATCGGGAGTTCCGAACGCGCGGAGGAGACGGAGTGCCGTCGGTTCGACCTGGTACACGGTCTTGCCGCTGTTGGTCGGGCGATCGGGATCATCGGGATTGCGCAGCAACAGTCCCTCCTCCACGAAGAACTTCACCGCGTCGTCGCGAATGGTCTCACGGGTGTTCGGCGCGTAGCGATTGAGGTAGGCGCCGGCGATGAAATCGATGATCGGGGTGATGCCGCGAAGCGGCGCCTGCGCCTCGGCCCACGAGGCGCCCGGCGGGAGTTCGAGCAGGGCGAGCGACGTGTAGGCGGCGGTTTCGTTTCGCTGTCTTGGTCCGAACCGCAACGCGGTGAGCGCCTCGACGGCCTCGGCCAGCCGCCGTCTTCGGGCGACGGCGTTTCGCCCGGGCTTATCGGCGGGCATGAAGGTGTTCGGTGACGAGTCGATCGATCACTTCCTGTTCGAGGTCGAGGTCGGGCGCCGCCCGTCCCATCGCCTCGAGCGTGTCCCGGTGCGGATACGACAGCGCGCGGAGGTCGGTGGCGTTCACCTGAGTGTGGCCGCTGAAGCGACGGAAGTATTGGTCCACCACGGTGGAGCTGAGGAAGACGTAAAGGCCGACGGCGAGATGGCGCTCCAACCCGTGGCCGTCCGCGTGGAAATAATTGAGATGGTTCTCGAACCCGACCCATTCCGCCTTCACCTGATCGGGGTCGAACAGGCAGGCCACGAGGCGGCGGCGCTCTTCCTTGGAGGTGAAACGCCTGGTGAGCAGGTACACGCCGGAAGGCACGAGCCACGACCGAGTTTCAGCGTTGTCCACGATGGCGTTCGGTTTGCGGGCTTCGAGCTTCGGCCAGCGAACCGTACCAGCGCCGAAGTGGCAGGGATACACCAGCGGTACGGTCCCTTGCCCGGGCTCCCTGCGTAGAAACTCCTTGAGGCGGAAGTCCACGACCCGTCCGGTGGAGACGGTCACGCCCAACGAAGCGAGGGTGGCGCCGAGACCGGTCATCATCTCCTTGGCGGTCGCATGGCCCGACGAGGACGGGATGTGGATGAATCTCTCGGAATCGTTCGGATCGACGATGTCGGCGAAAGGGAGAACAGTCTCCGTGACTTCGGAGCCCGGTTTGCCGCTGCTGCTGGACACCAGCACCTCGCGCGGTTGATCGAGGCCTTTTATCGCGTGGATGATGATGTTCTCCTGAAGCACACCGTCCTCGCGAAAGGCCGCCTTGCGGGATTCGAAGACGTGAAGGCGGTGCAGCTCAAGCTGGCTCAGAAGATCCTCGCGAAACGGGCGGAAGTACGGGCCATTGCAAAAGCTTCGCGGGGTGATGCCGACGAACTGCCCCCCGGGAACAAGCAGGCGTTGGATGAGGGCGATGAAGCCGGTGTAGAGGTTGCTCGTCTCAACGCCGACCAGACGCAGCGCGTGGCGCTCACCCGAATCGGTGTTGATCTTGCGATAGGGGGGATTCGCGATGGCGGCGTCGAAGGCGGGAGGCGGCTCGCTGAACAACTCGCCGGCAAGGCGCGACGACATTTCCCGGATGAAGTCGGCGGCATGGACGGTGGCGGCGAAGCGGATTCCGGCCTTCGAGCAGCGACGCTCGCACTCGCGCATCGTCGCGGCCAACGCGTCCCGGATCCCGTCGTCGACCTCGTACAGTGTGGCTTCGATGGCCTCCACGCCGTCGTGCCCGTCACAGCATCGAGAGACGAAAGCCAGGGTCAAAGCGCCCGCGCCGGCCCCTGCATCCAGCAGGCGCACCGTCCGCGGGAGCGGCGCGAACAGCGAGGCCATGAACTCGGCAACCGGTCGAGGGGTGAGGAACTGCCCGAGCTCCTCTTGCCTCTCCTGAAGGTCGACCGGGCTCGTGAGGTTCATGTCGTCAAGTTGCCAAGCCGAGTCGCACTTCACCATCCAACAAACGGCGATCGTTCGACGCTTCGAGCGAGTTCCGTTGCTCCGGGCACGTTTCTCGCGTCATGGCCTCGCGCGGCGAACCCAAGGGGCCGTTGACAGGGATGAACTGAAGCTCGCGACCCTGTCGCGGACCATGGCGGCGACGGAGTTCGCCGGGCTCGATCGGGAAACGGCTCCGGGCGACCCCTCACTCCGCGGCGAGGAAGGAGCGGACGAGGTCGTAGAGGGCCGGGGACTCGAGGAGGAACGAGTCGTGGCCGAGGTCGGTGTCGAGCTCGGCGTAGGCGGCGTGTTTGCCGAGGCGCAGGAGGGCGAGGACGAAGGCGCGGTTCTGCTCGGGCGGGAAGAGCCAGTCGGAGGCGAAGGCCACGCAGAGGGTCCGCGCCTCGACCGGGCGCAGGGCCGCTTCAAGGGAGCCGTGCGCGGCCGCGAGGTCGAAGTTGTCGAGGGCGCGGGTGATGTAGAGGTAGGTGTTGGCGTCGAAACGGTTGATGAACGCCTTGCCCTGGTGCTGGAGGTAGCTCTCGACCTCGAACGGGCCGTCGACCTCGGTCGGCGCGGCGACGCGGCGGCGGCGGCCGAACTTCCGGTCCATCGATTCGTCGGATACGTAGGTGATGTGCGCCATCATCCGGGCGATGGAGAGGCCGACGTGCGGGCCGCCGCCGGGCGGGTAGTCGCCGCCGAGCCAGCCGGGGTCCTGCATGATCGCCTCGCGGCCGACGGCGTTGAAGGCGATGGCCTGGGCGCTCTCGCGGGCGGTGGTGGCCATCGGGAGCATCCGCTTGACGAAGCCGGGATGGTCGATGGCGAACTGGAGCACGCGCATCCCGCCCATCGAGCCGCCGACGACGGCGTGGAGGCTGGTGACGCCGAGGTGGTCGAGCAGGCGTTTGTCGGCCCGCACCATGTCGCGGATCGTCACCGCCGGGAAACGCATGCCGTAGGCGCGCCCGGTCTCCGGATCGAGGGAGCTCGGGCCGGTCGAGCCCTGGCAGCCGCCGAGGCAGTTCGAGCAGACGACGAAGTAGCGGTTGGTGTCGATGGCCCTGCCGGGGCCGATGATGTTGTTCCACCAGCCCGGTTTGCGGTCTTCGACGTGGTGGATGCCGGCGGCGTGGTGGTCGCCGCTGAGGGCGTGGCAGATGAAGACGGCGTTGTCGCCCCGCTCGTTGAGGCGGCCGTAGGTCTCGTGGCGGAGGGTGAAGCCCGGGATCGTGCGCCCGCTGTCGAATGTGAAGGGCTCGCGGCTGACGAAGTCGCGCGCCTCGACGAGGCCGACCTCGCCGGGCTGCGCCGCGGTTCCGGTGGGGAGGGAGTCGTTCACGACGGGGCCGGGCCGGCGGGCGGGGAGGTCTCGGGAGGGAGCGTGTTCACACGAAACAGGGCGAAGGATCGCGGGGCCGGGGCGCTCGGATCCGTCGGCGAGCTTCTTGCATCCTCGTGCGGCCGTGTCGATCCGCGGTTGGGTCGGGGCGGGCCCCGGCTCAACCCGCGTGCGCCTGTTCGGCGACCGCCTCGGGCACTTCCTCGTTGGAGAAGACCGCCTGTACGTCGTCGAGCTCCTCGAGCGCGGCCTGGAGCTTGTAGAGGCTGCGCGCGGTGGCGACGTCGGCGAGCGGGAGGGAGGAGGTCGGAAGGTAGGCGATCTCGGAGGAGGCGGGTTTGACGCCGCGCGCCTCGAGGGCGGCGGAGACGCGGTCGTAGGCGTGCACGCTGCAGAGGATCTCGAAACCGTCGGGGCTGGTCTTGACGTCGTCGGCCCCGGCCTCGAGGGCGAGTTCGATGAGCGAGTCCTCGTCGACGCCCTCGCGGCCGATGAGGAAGTGGCCGCAGTGGTGGAACTGGAACATCACGGCGCCGGATCCGGCGAGGTTGCCGCCGTACTTGTTGAAGACGGAGCGCACGTCGGAGGCGGCGCGGTTCTTGTTGTCACTCGCGGCCTGGACGACGAGGGCGACGCCGCCCGGGCCGTAGCCCTCGTAGATCATCTCCTCGATCTGCTGGCCCTCGAGCTCGCCGGCGCCCTTCTTGATCGCGCGCTCGACGTTGTCGGCGGGCATGTTGGCCTCGCGGGCCTTGAGCAGCAGGGTGCGCAGGCGGGGGTTCATCGCGGCGTCGCCGCCGCCGGCGCGGGCGGCGAGGGTGATTTCCTTGGCGAGGCGGCTGAAGACCTTGCCCTTGCGGCCGTCGACGACGGCCTTGAGGCGCTTGACCTTCGACCACTTGTTGTGACCGGCCATGGGCGGGGTTCAGCGCCGCTTGCGCTTCGCGCCCCGGGTCGGGGCGAGTTCCTTGACGCGTGCGGGCCGGGTCGCCGCCTCCGGAGCGGCGGCGGCGGCGACGGGGTCCTTGCTCCGGTTGGTGACCCACTGTTGGAAGATCGAGAAGAGGTTGCTCGCGGTCCAGTAGACGGCGAGGCCCGAGGAGAAGGTGTAGCACATCACGGTCACCATGATGGGCATGAACTTCATGATCTTGGCCGCAGAGTTGTCGATCGTCGGAGTCGGCGTCATCCGCATCTGCACGTGCATGCTGATCCCCATGAGCAGGGGCATGATGTTGACCGGGATGCCGAAGAGGCGCGCGACCGTGTCCGGGGCCGAGAGGTCGGGCACCCAGAGGAACTCGGCGAAGCGCAGCTCCGAGGCGCTGCTCAACATCGTGAAGAGCCCGAAGAAGATCGGGAGCTGGATGAAGATCGGGAGGCAGCCGCCCACGGGGTTGATCTTGTGCTCGCGGAAGAGCGCGAGCATCGCCTCCTGCTGCTTTTGTTTGTTGTCCTTGTACTTTTCCTGGAGCTCCTTGAGCAGCGGTTGGATCCTGCCCATCCGCTTGGCCGACTTCGAGGCCGACGCCGTGAGCGGCCACATGAGCGAGCGGACGATGATGGTCGTGCCGATGATCGCGACGCCCCAGTTGCCGACGTAGCCCTGGAGGAACTTCAGGAGGTAGAGCAGGAGCTTCGAGAAGAAGCCGAAGAAGCCGAATTCCATCACCCGATCCTGCCCGGCCCCGAGGCGGACGAGCCGGTCGTACTCCTTCGGCCCGGCGTAGTAGTCGAAGCCGAGCACGCTCTCCTCGCCGGGCGCGACCCGCACCGGGTCGAGGTGGAGGGCGCCCGTCACGGCGATCCGCGGCAGGCTCTCGCCCTCGACGAGGGCGAGCTCCACCCGGCGTGCGGTCACGCCCACGCCCGGCTGGTCGGGCTCGAAGACGGCGGTGAAGAACTGGTTCTTGACCGAGGCCCAGACGACAGGGCGGACGACCGCGATCTCCGATTTCGCACGGGTGTCGCCGCCGAAGTTGCGGGCGAAGAAACCCGGCTCGAAATCCGAGCGTCCGATGAACTCGTCGTCGTCGCCGTCGTAGACGCCGACGTTGAGGTGCTGGCCGGGATCCTTCGCGTCCACCGGTTCGGCCGTGCCGAGGCTGAAGCTCAGCTTCGCGGTGTTCACCGACTGGTCGCCGAGGTTGCGCAGCCGCGTCTCGTGCCGGATGAGGTAGGGTTCGCCCTCGCCGTCGTTGATCGTGTAGGTGCGGGTGACCTCGACCCGGCCCTCGACCACCGCCCGCCAGACGATCGACCGCGGACCGGTCTCCACCAGCTCGTAGACCGTGTGGCGGTCGGCCCCGGGGAAGTCGAGGAGCGCGAGCGCCGGCGCGGCGCGGTGGGCGTTGAGGATGTAGGGCGCGTCGCCGCGCTTCGTCGCCGGATAGCGCTTCAGCACGACCTCGGCGATCGCGCCGCCATAATTCGAGAAGCGCACCTCGATGAAATCGTTGCCCAGGGTCGCGAGCTCCTCGCCCGCCCGCGCGCCCTCCACGGTCTCGAAGAGCCCGGCGGGGCCTCCCGGGCGCGCGGCGGGCTCGAGCTCGAGGGACGGCGGCGGCGGGGAGGCGTTCTCCCCCTCCGCGACACCGCCCGGCGCGACCGGCGGCGGCTCCGCCCCGGGCGGCGGCGGCTTCGGCTGGCCGAGAAACAGCGCGCCCATGGCCGCGAGCAGGAGCAGGATGCCGATCGTCGTGTTCTTCTTGTCCATCACTGGAGATTCCCCGACCCGACCGCGTCGGCGCCCCGGCGGCGACCGGCCGATGGAAACGAGACGAAAGCAGGCGCGGAAAAACGGTTTGGATACACCCCGGCTCGAACCGCCAGCAAGAAGAAAGACCCGACCGCCTTCACCGTCCGCGCCGCGCTTCGCGCCGCGGTGGCGGGTCGTGTCCGCCCGGGTGGAAGGGATGGCAGCGAAGGATCCGGCGCACCGCCAGCCATCCCCCGCGCCAGAGCCCGTGCTCCCGCAGCACCTCGCGGGCGTACTGCGAACACGTCGGCGAAAACCGGCACCCGAAGCCCGGCCCCGCGAGCGCGTGCAACAACGGCGAAACGAACACCTGATACCCGCGCACCACCCACGACAAAGCCGCCGCGGGCGCCCGGCACAGGCGCGGCCAGAGGCCCTCAGCCCGCATCGGCACCCTCCACTCCCGCCGGCGGGCCCGCCGGTTCTCGAAAACCCGCCCGCGCCGCCGCCGCGACAAACGCCGCCTCCAGCTCCGCGAAAGCCGCCCGCGCCGCCGCTTCGCGCAGCGTCACGACCACGTCCACCTCCGGCGGAAACAGCCGCTGGTGCTCCCGGAAGATCGCGCGGAGCCGACGCTTGAGGCGGTTGCGGACGACCGCCCCGCCGACGCGACGCGAAGCGACCACCCCGAACCGGGCCGCGCCCGGGGTCGCACCGCCCTCGCGCCGCAGCACCACAAAGACGAAGACCGCCGAAAACCATCGGCGGCCCTTCGTGCGAACGGCCGCGAAATCCGCCTGGCTGCGCAGACGCTGCCGCGAGCGGAGTCGCATGGCCGGGGAACCGCCGGCGGGCGGCGTCAGACCACCGTCAAACGCTTGCGCCCCTTGCGGCGGCGGTTCGCGAGCACCTTCCGGCCGTGCTGGGTGGCTTTGCGCGCGCGAAACCCGATCTTGCGGGCGCGCTTCTTCTTGTGCGGACGATAGGTGGGTTGCATGGCGGGCGAAAAAGCCCGCGACAGTGCCCCGCGGCGGAAGTGTGTGTCAAGCGCGGAGACCGGAGCGCGCGGGCCCGTTCGGCCGGCCCGCGATCGCATCCCGACCGGAGCGACTCCCGAGGAAAACGTTGACAGCCCGGTGGCTGGGTCGTCGCCTCCTGCCTCCACGCGGAGCCGGGGCGTAGCTTAGCCTGGTAGAGCGCCTGCTTTGGGAGCAGGAGGTCGTCAGTTCGAATCTGACCGCCCCGACCACGTGAGCGTCGCCCGCTGCCGCCCTCGATGCCCGCTCGTCGTCCCCGCCCCCGAACTGCGCGCCCGCCGACGCGGACGATTTCGATTCCGTGGCCCCGGCTTGCGCTCTTCGGCGCGCTCCTCCTCGCCGCCCCGCCCCTCCCCGCCCAGCGGGGGCGGCCGCCGGCCGCGATCACCGTGACCGAGCCGCTCCCGGCGCTTCTCGCGCGCGGCGCGCAGGCCTTCGCCGCCGGCGACTACCCGGCCGCGGCCGAAGCCTTCTCGCGGGTCGAGATCGACTATGGGGCCGAGCCCGAATGGCGCACCGGTGCGCTCCCGCAAAAGCTGCTCCCGCTGCGCGGGTTCGCCCAACTACGCGCAGGCGCCCCGGCGGAGGCGGCCGCGAGCCTCGCCGCGTTTCTCGAGCGGTTCCCCGATGACGCCGACCGGCGCGGCTTCGCACTCTACGCGCTCGCGCTCGCCCTCCACGCGAGCGGCGACCCCGCTGGGGCACTCACGCGTTTCGAGGAATACGAGCGCGAGCACGCCGGCTCGGCCCAGGCCGCCCTCGCCCGGTTCCAGCGGGCGGAGCTCTCGTTCGCGCTCGGCCGCGACGACGACGGGCTGGCGCTGTTGCGGGAGCTCGCGGCCGAAGGCGGGACCGCCGCAAGCCTGCGGACCCAAGCGCGACTGCGCGCGCTCGAACGCACGGTGGAACTGCGCCGCGACGCCGAGGCCGCCGCCCTCCTGCTCGACGAACCGTGGTCGGTCGCCTCGATGCCCGAGATCGCCGTGCTCGCCCTCGCGGCGATGGAGATCGGCGACCGCCTGCTCGCCGCGGAACGCCCCGGCGACGCGCTCCGCGCCTATCGGCTCGTGCTCCCGAAGGCGCGCCTCGTCGAGGCGCAGCGCGAACGCCTCGAGGAACTGGAATCCCGCTTCGCCGAACGCGCGGCCGCGACCGCGGGAAACGCCGGGGCCTTCTGGGCCGACCTTTACCGCGCCCGCATCGCGCGCCTCCGCGGGCAGCTCACGGCGCTCGAGGCCGCGGAGGACCACACCGCGCCCCTCCGGCTCCGCGTCGGCCAGGCCTTCCTCCTCGCAGGTCGCGGACGCGAGGCGTGGCTCGTCTTCGAACACCTCGCCTTCGATCCGGGGGCGGACGAAACCGTGCGCGGCGAGGCGCACTACCGCTGGATCCTCGCGGCGGCGGAACTCGGCGCCTGGGACGAAGCCCTCGCGATCGCCCGCGCCTTCACGACGCGTTTCCCCGGATCCCCGCAGGCGGACGAGGCGCTCCATCTGATCGCCCGCGCGCACCTCGAGCAACGCCGGCTGCCCGAGGCCGACGAGGTGCTCGGCGACCTGCTCGACCGCCGCCCCCCGGCCGCGGTGGCCGAGCGGGCGCGCTTCACCCGCGGGTGGGTGCGCACGATGCGGGAGGATTTCGCCGGCGCGCGCGCCGATTTCGACGCCTGCCTCGCCGACCATCCGACGGGTCCGCTCGCGCTCAACGCGGCCTTGTGGCGGGCGCTCTCCCGGTTCTTCGAGCGCGACCACGCCGGGGCGCTCGCCGAGCTCGAGGCCCTGGAGGCGTCCGCACCCCGGGGCCATCCGTTGCTGCCGGAGATCCGCTACCGGCGCGCGACGACGCTCTACGCGATGCGCGCGTTCGACGAGGCCCGGGGATCGCTGGAACGCTTCGTGGCGGCCCACCCAGGCCACCCGCGCCGGCCGGAGGCGATCGTCCTGCTCGGCGACGTGCTCATGGGCATGGGCCTGCTCGACGAGGCCCGCGCCCGCTTCGCCGAAGTGGAGCCCGAGGCGGTCGACTCCTTCGCCTACGGGGTGTTTCAAACGGGCAAGATCCTCCGCACGCAGGGCGACCACGCGGGGATGGTCGAGTTCTTCTCGGCCTACGCCCGGCGCGCCGACCTCCCGACGCACCCGCGCCTGAGCGAAGCGCTCCACTGGATCGGGTGGGCGGAGGAACAACGCGGCCGACCGGGCGCCGCCCTGCCCGTCTACCTCGAGGTGCTGGAGCGTTTCGGCGACGACCCCGCCGCCCCCGAGGTCGGCACGACCCTCGCCTCGCTCGGGCGCCTCGTCCGCCGTATCCAACAAGCAACCACCGGGGATCCGTCGGCGCTCCCGCCCGCCTTCCGGGACGGCTTCGAGGCGTGGCTCGTCGGGGAGCGGGAGCGGGTCGCCCGCGAGCGGCGCCACACCCTGTGGGCGCGGCTCACGCTGGCGCGGGCCGACCTGCACCGCGCGCGCAAGGAACCGCACCAGGCCGAGGCCCTCGAGCTCGGGATCGCCGGCGCCGCGCCGGTGGAGGCGCTCGACGCCGCGGCGCTCGCCCGCGTCGGGCTCGCCCTGCTCGACGTCGGCTCGCCGGCCTGCGCGGAGCATTTCGAACGGCTCGTCACCGTCTTTCCGGCCTCGTTCGAACGCGCGGCCGGCTTCTACGGGCTCGCCTCGCTCGCGGCGGACCGCGGTCGGCGGGAGGAGGCGCGGCGCTGGCTCGCCCGCTTCGACACCGAGACGCCCACCCATCCGCTCGCGCCCCGCGCGGCCCTGCTCGCGGCCGCGACCCTCGAGCGGACGCGGGAATACGCCGCCGCCCGATCCGCCTACGAGGACCTGCTCCGTCTCAAGTCCGGGCGCGGCCGTCCGCACGCCGAGGCCCTGATGGGGCTCGCGCGGTGCGGTCTCGCGGAGGGCGACGCCCGCCGTGCCGTCGCCTACTTCCAGCGTGTCTACACGCTCCACCGCGCCCAGACCGACCTCGCCGCCGACGCCTACCTGCGCAGCGGTGAACTCTTCGCGGACCTCGGCGATCTGGAAGCGGCCGCAGCGTCGTTTCGCGAGATGCTCGGCACCCGCGACATCGGCGACGCCCGCCAGCGCGAGGCGGCGCGGCGCGCGCTGGCCGAACTGGAACCCCGGCTCGCGACTCCTCCGCCGGTCGCCGCCGGCCCGACGATCCCGCCCGCATGAAGCCGCCCGCCGCGCTCCTCCTGTTCGCCCTCACCGCGGGGATCCCGGGCGCATCGGCGCAACCCGCGGAGCTCGATCTCGCCCTCGCCCGGGAGGAGGCCGCCGTCACCACCAAGGCGGGCTCCATCTTCCGCGGCCGGCTCGACGGCGTGCACGAGGGTCGGCTTCACCTGCGTCGCGCGACCGACGGCGGCGAGGTCGGGCGGTCGTTCGCGCGGGAGGAGATCGAGCGCCTCGCCCTCCCCGGCGCGGCGGTCGAGGCGCAGGCGCTCGAACTGCTCGACCGCTCGCGCGCACCGGAGGCGCTGCCGCTGCTGGAGGCGCTCTTTCGCCAGCGGGTGCGCTACCTTGCGTTCCTCGACGCCGGGCAACTCCGCCCGCTCCTCTCCCTCGTCGAGGCGGCGGCCGAAGGTGCGCCGGAGAAGATCGTCGGCTACGCCAACGCCCTTCTCCCCCACACGACCGGGCCCGAGGCGCGAGCCCGCCTGCTCGACGCCCGGCTCGCGGCCCACGCGCGGCTCGGCGTCGCCGAGGAGACGCGACGGCTCGCCGAGGCCTGGTGTGCCGAGGTCGGGCGCGAGCCGCGCTCCGCCCTGGGTTGGAGCGTGCTCGCCCGCCTCGCCTACGAAGCCGGCGACCTGGAGCGCGCGCTCTGGATCGCGCTTCAGCCGGTCGTGTTTTCCACCCACGAGCCGACGCCGCAACTCGAGACCTGCTACGCGGTCGCCATCGCGGCCGCGCGCCGCCTGGGTGACACCGCCGCGGCCGATCGCCTCGACGCGGAGCTGCACGACCGCGGGCTGGCCTGGCCGGTCGCCGCGGGCCTGCCGCGCCAACCGCCCGCGGACCGCCGCCCGGGAGACGCGTCGCCTCCGACCCGCCGCGCGGCGCGCACGCTCGATGAGGTGCGCAGGCTTGTCGTTTCGCCGGCCCCCTGAAAACTCGCGCCCGCCCATGCGAACCGCCCCCGTCTTCGCCGCCCTCGTCTTCGCGCCCGCCCTCGCCGCCGCCGATGCGGCCCCGCCCGCCGACGGGTTGAACCTCTGGCAACTCATCGGTCAGGGCGGCTGGGCGATGTGGCCTCTCGGGCTCTGCTCGCTCGGCGCACTCGCCCTGATCATCCACGCCGCGCGGGAGACGCGGCGGGCGTGTTTCGTGCCCGACGCCCTCCTCCCGCACCTCGACGCCGCCCTCGCCGCCCGCGAGATCGGCGAGGCCCTCGACCTCCTGGCCCGCGACCGCACCGTCCTCGGCCGCGTCCTTGCCGAAGCGTTGACCCGCGCCCGCCCGGAACGGCCCGACGCGAACAAGGCCCGCATCGAGGAATGCCTGTCCGAGGGGATCGAGCACGAGGAGTCCGCGATCGGCCAGTGGGTGAACTACCTCAACGTCGTCGCCACCGTCGCGCCGATGATCGGCCTGCTCGGCACGGTCAGCGGGATGATCGGAGCCTTCCAGACGATCTCCGCCGGCGGGATGGGCCGCCCCGAGCTGCTCGCCGGCGACATCGGCGAAGCGCTCATCACGACCGCGGCCGGCCTGGTCATCGGCATCCCCGCGATGGTCGCCTACTTCGTGCTCCGCAACCGCCTCGGCCAGCAGGTCATGGCCACCGTCCAGACCGCCACCCGCCTCGTCGACCGCCTCGCCGGCGACACCGCCCCGGGGCCGGGCGCGGCGGGGGAAGGCTGAACAAGCGGCGGCGTCCGCCCCGCGGCGCCGGATCGTGTTCTCATGAAATCGACCAACCCCATTCCCTTTCTCGCAACCGCCGTCGGCCTGCTCACCCTCGCGGTGCCCGCGCCCTCATCCGCGGACCCGCGTCCCAACGTCGTCGTGATCGTCTCCGACGACCATGCGTGGAACGACTACGGCTTCATGGGGCATGCCCACATCCAGACCCCCGCGCTGGATCGGCTGGCGGCGGAGTCGATCACGTTTCGCCGCGGTTATTCGCCCGTGCCGCTCTGCCGGCCGGCGCTCGCGACGATCCTCACCGGCCTGCACCCGCACCAGCACGGCGTGACCGGCAACGACCCCGCCCTTCCGGAACCCGGCGTCAACCCCCAGCGGGGCCGCGCCGACCCGCGCTTCGCCCACCTCTACCGGACGATCATCGAGAACTTCCAACAGCGGCCGAACTTCGTGCGCGACCTCACCGCGCGGGGCTACCGCACCCTCCAAACCGGCAAGTGGTGGGAGGGCGACCCGATCCGCGTCGGCGGCTTCACCCACGCCATGACGCAGGGCGAGGGTCCCGGCGGCCGCCACGGCGACCTCGGCCTCGACATCGGGCGCAAGGGCCTGGCCGCGATCACCGACTTCATCGCCGCGGCCGGCGACCAGCCCTGGCTGGTCTGGTATGCGCCCTTCCTCCCGCACTCCCCGCACACCCCGCCCGAGGATCTCTTGAAGAAATACCTGCCCCTCGCCCCCACCGAGGCCGTCGCCCGCTACCAGGCCAACGTCGAGTGGTTCGACCGCACCTGCGGCGAACTCCTCGAACACCTCGACCAGCGCGGCCTGCGCGACGACACGATCATCCTCTACACCACCGACAACGGCTGGATCCAGGACCCCGAGCTCGTGAACCGCTTCGAAGGCCGCTCCAAACAATCGCCCTACGAAGGCGGCGGGCGCACCCCGATCCTGATCTCCTGGCGCGGCCGCCTCGCCCCGCGGATGGACGACACGCACCTCGCCAGCAACATCGACCTCTGGCCCACCCTCGCCCGGCTGCTCGGCACGAGCGTCCCCGCCGGCCTCCCGGGCATCGACCTCACCGACCCGCAGGCCCTCGCCCGCCGCACCGCCATCCACGGCGCGGCCTACGCCCACGACATCGCCGACGTGGACCAACCCGCCCGCAGCCTCACCTACCGCTGGATCATCGACGGCTCGCACAAGCTCATCGTCCCGCATCCGCGCAACCGCCCCGAACGTCCGCGCGAGCTCTTCGACCTGCGCACCGATCCCCACGAGCTCCACGACCTCGCCGCCGCCCAACCCGAGCGCGTGCGCACCCTGCTCGATCAGCTCGACGCCTGGCTGCCCGCTCCCGCCGGTCGCTGACCGCCGCGCTCCGGCATCGCCGTTCCAGCCGGGCATGGCGTCGGAAGCGGTGACACCGGCGTCCGCAAGGACCGGCGCTTGACGGAACCGACCCTCGAGGCGCGATGCGGGGGCGCATCCTGCGCCCGCGGAAGCCGGCGGCTGACGGACCCGCCCCTTTTCGCGACTCCGGCTCTACGCCGAACTCGAGGTGTCGCGGTCCGGCGCGCGGCTCGTCCCGCACGATCGCCTCGCACCGGGCGTTGAAGCACCCGGATTTCCGGCGCCGTGCGGACGTTGCTTTTCTTGATGCCGGTCAAGGACCGTCCGCCGGCGATCCATTAGGATCGCGTGCAGCCGTGACCACCGGAACTCCGACCTCCCGCCCCCCCGTCATCACGATCCTCGGCTTCGCCGCCGCCGGATTGTTCTCCTTCGGCCTCGCCTGCGTCGCGCTCCTCGTCGCGCCGGACAGCCTCGCCGGGGATCCCGTGCGCGGCCCGGTGCTCGCGCTCACCCACCTGGTGACGCTCGGCTGGATCGGCTCCGTCCTCTTCGCCGCCGCCTACGTCGTGGGCCCGATGCTCGCGGAGAGCGGACTGTGGAGCGGAAGGCTCGCCGCGGTCCACCTCGCGCTCCACCTCGCCGGCCTCGCGCTGCTGCTCGGAGGTCTCTCGGTCGTGCGCTACGACATCGCCTCGGTCGGCGCGGCGACGCTCGTGGCCGGACTCGCCCTGATGACCCTCAACCTGATGGTCACCGCCTCGCGCCATTCGCGGTGGACCCCGGCGAACATCGCCTTCCAGACCTCGATGTTCTGGCTCACCGTCACGGGGGGGCTCGCGCTCTTGATGTTGCGCGGCCGGCTCGCGACCCCCTGGCTCGCCGCGCCCGAGACCATGATCGCCCTGCACGCGCACTTCGCGCTGTTCGGCTTCCTCGCGCAGGCGCTCCTCGGCGTGTCGCTCCGGGTCGTGCCGCTGCTCCTCGGCCAGGCCTCCCATCCCAAGAAACTGGATACGCTCGCCTGGACGGGCTGGGCGGCGCTCAACGGCGGACTCATGCTCCTGCTCCCGGCCTCGCTCGCCGGCCCGGGCGGCCTCCTCGTGGCGGTCGGCGGCATCGTCGCGACCGGCGTGCTTCTCCTCGCGGTGGACCTCGGGTGCGTGCTCTGGATGTTCCGCGACCGGATCTCCTGGGGTGCGATCACGCACGCCACCGGCATCGCCCTGCTCGTGGGAATCGTCGCCGCGGCCCTCTGGCGCCTTCCCGAGGTCGCTTCCGGGACGCTCGCGGAGACGCGCGAGTGGATGCGCTTCTACCTCTCGCTCGCCCTTCTCGGGCCGTTCTCCTTCGCCATCATCGGGACGATCGGCCGCCTGCTGCCGCGCCTGGTCTGGACGCTCCGCTTCGCCCCGTGGAGCGGACGCGGTCGCGTGCCGCGGCCCGCGAGCCTCGCCCGCGAGGCGGCCGTCGCCCCGGCGTATTTCTCGCTCCTGATGGCGTGGATCTATTTCGCCCTCGGGCAGTGGCACGCCAACGAGCACGCGCTGCGCCTCGGCGCGCTGCTCCTGCTCGTGGCCGTCTTCTGGTCGCTCCTCTCGAGCACGCCCTCGCTCGTGCGCCTCGTGCTCGGGGTGACGCCCGCCGACCTCCTGGCCCCCGGGACGAACCCGTCCCGCCCGTCCACCGCCTCGCGCTGAGCCTTTCCGCCATGCACCCATCCGACCACCTCCCCCGCCTCGCCTTCCTCGGCCTGATCCCGGCCCTCGTCGCCACGCCGGCGCCGCTGCGCGCCTGCCCCGCGTGCAACGTCAAATTCGCGCAAGAACTCGAGGGGGCGCGCGCCGGCTCGCTGGCCGCCCTCGACCTGCAGGCCGCGATGGTCAACCAGGCCGGCCTGCCCCTCCAGGGCATGGGCTCCTCCCCGCTCACCGAGGACGTCCGGCCCGTCGTCGTCGCGCAGGCCCGGCCCGGGCCGGCCCCGCTCGCCGAACGCCTGTTCGCCTCCACGGGCGCGACCACCCTCCCCGACGCCGGACTCCGCACCGGACCGTCCGGTCGCTACGATGCGGTGCCGGGCGCGTGGAAGAACGATCCGTTCATCGACATCATCGAGCGCGACTACACCCTGCCGATCCCGGCCACATCCTACGTCCCGCAGGACACGAAGCCCGACAAGTCCTTCACCATCGAACTCTCGGAGGGGAAGACCTACCTCGGCAACGGCGTGGTCTACGACGGCTTCCTGACCAACGGCACGATCCCCGGGCCGATGGTCATCGTGGACGAGGGCGACATCGTCGAGATGACGATCGTGAACAAGGGCACGATCCCGCACGGCGCCTCCATCCATTCCGCCTACACGCAGACCTCGAAGTACCTCGGCAAGATCCAGCCCGGCGACTCCGGCCGCGTCGTCTTCCGCTGCACCCAGCCCGGCGTCTACCTCTACCACTGCGCGCCCGGCGGCCACGCGATCCCGATGCACGTGCTCTTCGGCCAGTACGGCATGATGGTGGTCAAACCGAAGCGGCAGGCCTTCAAGATGGACGAGGTCATGGGCCGCAAACCCGATCTCGAGCTCTACCTCGTGCAGCACGAATTCTACGCCAGCGGCAAGGACGCGATCGAGAGCCGCGCGCTCTACACGACCTTCAACGGAAAACTCTTCCGCTACGTCGAGGAGCCGATCAAGGCGCGCCCCGGAGACTTCGTCCGCATCTACTTCCTCAACGTCGGGCCCAACAACATCTCCACCTTCCACATCGTCGGCATCTGCTGGGACTACGTCTACTGGCAGGGCAACCCCGCCGCGGCGATGACCGGCGGACAAAGCGTGCTGGCCGGCCCGACCGATTCCTGGGTGATCGACTTCCGCATCCCCCCCGACGAGGGCGCCTACACGATGCTCACCCACGCCGTCGGCTCGGCCGCCCGCGGCGCGATCGGCCTGCTCGTCGCCTCGAAGGACGCCGAGACCCCGGCCGAGGTGTCCTCCGAGGGGATCCGCTACACCGACGCGCAGATGGCCGAGATCGAGAGCAAGGCCAGGCGCACGATCTCACCGTTCAAGCCGACGGACTACGACGAGGTCACCCGCTTCCCGACCGGCACGCGCGAGGTGAAGGTCTCGATCATCGGCAACTCCTACTGGCCGAAGGTCGTCGAGGTGGAACCCGGCACGACGGTGCGCTGGGTCAACGAGGACGCCTTCACCTACCTCGCGGGCGAGTTCGCCGGCATCCACAACGCCCAGACGATCGGGCGCGACGACGATCTCGGCTTCAACCTGCCGCTCCTCGCCCACGGCGAGTCGGCCACGCACACCTTCACGGCGGAAGGCGAGTTCCCCTACATCTGCCAGCCGCATCCCTACATGGCCGGCACGGTGATCGTGAAGAAGCCCTCGATCGACTTCGCCGAGCTCGGCTCGGGCGGCGGCATTTTCGACGCCGGCTGGCTCGTCCCGCTCGCGGGGGGTGCGTTCCTCGTCTCGCTCCTCAGCCTGTTCCGTGCGCGTTCACCGCGGGCGACCGAGGACTGATCGCGCCGTCGCCCCCGCCCGGGTTTCGACGGCAACGGCCCGCCATCCCTCCCATCCTGACTCGATCCGTGAACACCATCGACGACCCTTCCTCTCCTCCCTGCCGGCTCGACGTGCGCCCGCTGCCCCCGCGCGACAAGCACGCGACGATCTTCCGCCTCTGGGCCGCGCTCCCCGTCGGGGCCGGCTTCGAGCTGATCAACGACCACGATCCGATCCCCCTCTACCACCAGTTCACCGGGCAGTATCCGGACGCCTTCGATTGGGAGCACCTCGAACAGGGTCCCGAAATCTTCCGGGTCCGGATCACGCGCACCGCCGCCACCTCCGCGCCGGCCCTCTTGGCGAGGCCGCCCGGCCGGATCCTGGCCGTTCCGTCCCCCGCAGGCGCCACCGAGGTCGATGCCCGCGGGCTCGAACCACCCGAGCCGTTCGCCCGGATCCTTGCCGCGCTCGGCGGCCTCGGGCCGGGCGGCACGCTCCGCGCCCGCACCGATCGCCGGCCGGTCCACCTCTTCGCCGAGCTCGATGCCCGCGGGCTTTCCCACGCCTGCGAGGAACAGGCCGACGGCGGGTGGTTGACCACGATCCACCGCGCCTGACCCGCGGGCGGTCGCCGCCCTCGCCGCCATGACCGTCTCGAGCTCCCCGGCACGGCGCCCGCCGGCCGCCACTCCGCGCCCCGCCTCCACGATCGGCGTGCCGCTTGTCGCGGGGGCGGGCCTGCCGCTGGCCTTCGTCGCGACGGGGCTCGTCTTCCTGCTCGCGGGTGTCGCCGGCCTGGTCGCGCGCCCCGGAATCCTGTTGTTGCCGCAGACCCATCCGCACCTCGTCGCCCACGTGCACCTCTGGCTCCCGGGTTTCCTCCTCACGGTCGCCATGGGCGCGGTCTACCAGATGATGCCGGTCGTGCTCGGCGTCCCGCTCGCGACGCGCGCGACCGGGGCATGGATCCACCTCGCCCTCCACATGGCCGGCGTGACCGCGCTCGTCGCGGGCTTCTTCCAAGGTCGGTTCGATGCGGTCGCGGCCGGCGGCGCCGTGGTCGCGGCCGGCATGGTCCTCTTCACCCGCACGGTCTGGGCGACCTTCCGCGCCGGCCCGCGCCGCGACGCCACCGCTTGGTGCTTTCCCCTCTCCGCGGCCTGGCTGCTGCTGACGGTCGCGCTCGGAACCTTCATGGCGGCCAACCGTTGGTGGAGCCTGCTCGACGCTCCTTCGCTGGCGCTCCTGCGCGCCCATGCGCACCTCGGGCTGGTGGGGTTCTTCCTGACGCTGCTTCTCGGCGCCACCTTCCATCTCGTCCCCATGTTCACCATGGGCGCGCTGCGTCGGCCACGACTCGTCGCCGCCTCGGTCGCGTGCGCCCAGGCTGGCTTGCTCCTGCTTGTCGTGGGATGGCTCGCCCCGACGCCCGCGCTCGTCCGGGCCGGCGCCACCGGGCTCGCCGCGTCGCTGGCGTTCTCCGGCGGCGCTCTTCGGGCGACCCTTCGCGCCCGCACTCGACGACCGCTCGAACCCGGCCTTCGCGCCTTTCTCACCGGACTGCTCCTGCTTGCGGTCTCGGCCCCCCTCGGGATCGCACTCCTGCCCGGCCTGCTTCCGGCCGACCGCGGGGCCGTGGTCTACGGGATCGTCATCATCCCCGCAGGTCTCGCTTTCGCCGTCCTCGGAATGCTCTGCAAGATCGTGCCGTTCCTCGTCTGGATGCGCGCCTACGGCCCGCTTGTGGGACGGGAGACGGTGCCCGCGGCGACCCGGCTCGGCTCGCGCCGCCTCCAAATCGTCTGGTTCGTCCTCCATCTCGCGGCGATCTCCGTGCTCGCGCCGGCCGCCGCGTTGGGCAGTCCGACACTCGCCCACCTCGGCGCATGGCTCCTCGCGGCGGCGATCGGAGCGTTCGGCATCGACGTGGTCCGGGTACTCGACCACCTGCGACGTCCGCACACCACGCCCCTCCATCCTTCATCCTCCCAACCCTCTCCGCCATGACCGACGCCTCCGAACGGCTCCTCGACGCCGACGCCGTCCGCCTCGTGCTCACCCGGGTGCTCGATCCCGAGTTCGGAATCAACCTCGTCGACCTCGGTCTGATCTACGACGTGACGGTCACCGCCTCGGCCCTCGTCATCACGATGACGCTGACGACGGTCCATTGTCCCGCGGGCCGGGTCATCGTCGATGGCGTGCGGGCCGCCACCGGGAACCTGGCCGGCGACCGCGAGGTGGACGTCCGGGTCGTCTGGGATCCCGAGTGGACGCCCGCAAGGCTCAGCCCGACCGCGAGGGAGCAGCTCGGCTGGGCCCCGGCCGACGATTCGTGATCCGCCTCCGGGCGAGAACGCGTCATTTCCGCCACCCCACTCGTCATGCAGACTCCCGAACCCCTCGAGCTCGATGTCCGCCCCCTCGTCGCCGCGAACAAACCCCCGCTCGGGGCCGTGCTCGATGCGGTCGCGCGGCTCGCGCCGGGCCAGGCGCTGCGGCTGATCGCCCCCTTCGAACCGGCGCCGCTCTACCGCCTGCTCGGTCACCGGGGTTTCCGGCACGAGGCGAGCCACGACGGCGCCGGCGCCTGGACGATCCTCTTCCGGAAGTGATCCCGGCCCTCGCCCGCGCTTCGGCGGGGTTGGCGCCCTCACGGGGAATCGAACCCCGGTTTGAAGAATGAGAATCTTCCGTCCTAGCCGCTAGACGATGAGGGCATCGCAACGACGAACGATGAGAAAAACCCCTGCCTTGCGAAAAATCAAGGCCCCGTTTGCGGACCCTCGTTCGCGAACTCATCCCTCGGTCGCCGGACCCCGCACGGTCGAAAGGTGCACGAGCAGGAGCAGCCCGCTCAACAGAAGCCCGGGCCAGAGGACGAGGCCCGGTTGCAGGAACAGGTACGCCTGATTCTGCCGCAGGATCGTCCCGAGCTCCGGCAGGTCGGGATCGCCGGTGAGGCCGAGGAAGGTCAGGCCGCTCAACTCCAGCACGCCGACGGCGAAAAGCAGCTTCGCCAGCGCCACCGCCTGCGGGCGCAGATTCGGCCAGATGGAAAACCGGATCACGTGCGCGGGGCCCGCGCCGAGCGCGCGGCTCGCGGTCACGTGGAGCGCACCCGCCTGTTCGATCCACATCACCCGGAGCTGCCGGAACGCGAACGGCACGCTCCCGAGCGCGCACGCGAGCACGATCGTCCATGGCGAGGGCCGCAGAAAGACCAGCAGGATCAACCCGACGAAAAGCACCGGGAGCGCCAGCCCCGCCGCGAGCAGCGGCCGGAGAAGGGCCCCCGCCCAAGCCGGGCCGCGCCGCTCCACCACGAGGAGCGCGGCCGCACCCAGCAACGCGCCCGCCGCCGCCGTCGCCCCGAGCAGGACGGTGTTGCCCGAGCCGCGCCACACCCGGCTGAGGACGTCGCGCCCCAACCCGTCCACCCCGAGCCAGTGGCCCGCGCCCGGACCGGCGAGCCGCGCCTCCAGAAACGCCTGCGCCTGCGGATCGTGCGGCGTCCAGAGCAGGCCGAGCAGCGCCCAGAGCACCCACCCGCCGAGGACGAGATCGAGCGGTCGCGGGCCCGTCGAGGCCGCGCTCATCCGCCGCTCCCTCCGTCGCGTCGTTCCGCCTGCAACGCCACGGGATTGACGAGCCGCGCGAGCAGGTCGGCGAGGAAGACGACCGTGACGACGAGCAGGACCACGAAGAGCAGCACGTTGTGCACGACGTAGAGATCGCGATCGAGCACCGCCCCCACGAGGTAGCGCCCGATGCCCGGCCACGAGAACACGGTCTCGGTCAACACCGCTCCGCCGAGCAGCGCGCCGAAGCCCGAGCCCACGACGGTGATGACCGGCGCGCTCACCACCCGGGAGACGTGTCGCAGCCAGATCCGCCCGGGGCCGAGACCCCGCGCGCGCAGCGCGGTGAGCAGCGTGCGCAAGCCCCGATCCTGGAGGCGCGCCTGCAGCACCGCGCACACCTGCGCCGCGGGATGGAGCGCGAGGCACGCCGCGGGCAGCGCGAGGTGCTGGAGCGCGGAAAGCAACGCCCTCCCGTCCCCCGCGAGGAGCGCGTCGACCAGCACGAAACCCGTCCTCGCCTCCGGCGCGGGGAGCGCGAGGTCGAGGCGACCTCCGCTCGGGAACCAGCCGAGCCAGAGGCTCCCGGCGAGGAGCAGGAGCATCCCGATCCAGAAAATGGGTACGGTGAGCCCGAGCGTGCCGAGAAGGAAGGCCAGTCTCCGCAGCGCGCCGAGGCGCACGACCTCGGCCCCGACCGCGGCGGCCGCGCCGGCGCACACCCCGAGCAGGAGGCCCGCGAGGCCGAGCTCGAGGGTCGCGGGGAGGAACTCCGCGACATCCTCCCGTACGCTCCGCCCCGTCGTCAGGCTCCGGCCCCAGTCGCCCTGGAGGAACGCCGAGAAACCCAGCCCCCACTGCACGAGCACCGGCCGGTCGAGCCCGAGCCGCGCCCGCTCCTCGGCCACCCGCACCGGGTCGGGGTTCTTGAGCCGGAGCGCGACCGGATCGCCCGGGACCGCGCGCACGGCGAAGAAGAGCGCCGTGCCCGCGAGCAGGAAGAGCAGGGCGAGCAGCCCCGCCTTGCGTGCGACCAGCCGGAGAAACCCGGGGAGATGCGCCCTCACGGCGCGCGCCAGCCGGTCGGTCCGAGCCGCAGGTCGCCGATCCGCTGGAGCTCGAACCCCTCCACCTCGCGGCGCAGCACCACGATGTTGTCGCCGTGGACGAGCGGGACGATGGGCAGGTCGCGCCGCCAGAGGGCGAGCACCTCCCCGTAGAGCCGCGCACGCGCGGCCGGATCGACCTCCGCCCGCGCCGCGAGGAGGAGCCGGTCCATCCCGGGGTCGCGGTAACCCGCGTAGTTGGTCGCGCTGCCGGGAGTCGCGGCCCAGCTTCCGAAGAAGACGCTCAGGAAGTTGTCGGGATCGCCGTTGTCGCCAACCCAGCCGATCACGGCCATGTCGAACTCGAAGTTCCGCAGGGCGTCGAGGTGGCTCTTGAAATCGCGGGCGACGATCTCGACCCGCAATCCCACCGCCTCCAGCCGGGCGCGGATGAACGAGGCCGCCTTCACCGGGTCGGGCAGGTACATCCGCGGCGCGGTCATGACGTGGAGCCGGATCGGCTCCGCCCGCTCCGCGGTGAAACGGGCGAGGATCGCCCGCGCCCGCTCCGGATCATGGGGGATCGTGTCGGGAGTTTCCGGATACCCGGGGAATCCCGGCGGCAGCGGCTGGTCCGCCGCCCGGCCCGCGCCCTCCAGGGCGACGCGGGCGAGCGCCTCCCGGTCGATCGCCATCGCGATGGCGAGCCGCCACTCCGGGTCCCGGTGCCGCGGGTTGTTCAGGTTGAAGGTCAGGTAGCCGACGTTGAGCCCGGCGTCGCGGTGGACGACGAAGCGCGGGTCGCGCTCGAGCGCCGTCAGCTCGGCCGGGGCGAGGCCGTCGAGACCGTGGATGCGGCCGGCCTTGAGCTCGAGCAGGCGCACGGAGTTCTCCGGCACGACCTTGAGGACGAGGCGCTGGAAACGCGGCGGCGCGCCCCGGTCCCAGTAGTCGGGATTGGCCTCGAGCGTGATCGCCTGGTTCGGGGCCCAGCCCACGAAGCGGTACGGGCCGGTGCCGACGGGCCGGCGCTGGAATTCGTCGCCGTGCGCCTCGAGCGCCGCCGGGCCGACGAGGAAGGCCGGGAAGATCGCGAGCGAGGCGAGGAGCGAGGCGTTGGGCCGGGCGAGGCGGAACTCGAGGGTGAGCGGCCCGGTCGCGCGGACCTCCGCGACGTCCTGGTAGAGATGGTTCCAGTACTGGAAGTTCGCCCCCGGCGTGTGCCCCGGATGGGAGGGGTCCATCTGTCGTTGAAAACTCCATACGGCGGCCTCCGCGGTGAGCGGCGTGCCGTCGTGGAAACGCACGCCCTCGCGCAGGGTGAAGGCGTAGCGCAGGCCGTCGGGCGAGATCGCGAAGCCCTCCGCGAGGCACGGCTCGATCTCCAGCGTGCCGGAACGGAAGCGGACGAGCCCCTCGTGGATCTGCACGAGGGTGTTGACCGATTCGCCGTCGTCGACGTCCGCCGGGTCGAGCTTCTGCGCATCGCTCCCGCGGGCGAAGATCAGCGTCGTCGGGGCCGGGGCCCCGGACTCGCCGCCGGGGCGGCAGGAGGCGAGGCAGAGCGCGGCGAGGGCGAGGATCCGCGGGACCACGCGCTTCAGGGAGCTCCTGAATGCTCCCTTCATCCGGCCCGCCAGTGGAAGGTGATCTCCTGTCGCACCTCGGGATGGAGGCTGCGGTGGACCGGGCAGGCGCGGCCGGCGCGTTCGAGCACGCCCTTCGGATCGGCCGAGCGCGGGATCGGGAGATGGACCTCGAGGGCGAGCCGCGCGATGCGCCGCGGCCCGTAGCTGCTCATCCCCTTCTCGACCGAGGCCGTGGCGCCCTCCATCGCGATCCCCTCCCGGCGGGCGACGATGCCCATGGTCGTGAGCACGCACGTCGCGAACGCCGTGGCCACGAGATCGGTCGGCGAGAAGGACGCGCCGAGACCCTCGTTGTCGACCGGGGCGTCGGTCGGGAGCGCCGCGCCGGAAGGCCCGTGGACGGCCCGGCAGTGGAGGTCGCCGGTGTATTCGACGGAGATGCGAACCATGGCGCGCAGTGTGCCCGCGGGGCCCGATCGCACAACCCAACACTCGCGCTCCGCGGGGTGGTCGATTCCGGTCTTGCCCGGGCCCCGGGGGCTCTGCGCTCATCACCGCCGCCGCCGATGGTCCGCACCTCCGCCAACACCCGGAAGCTTCGCGCGCTCGCGGCGCCCGCCGCGACCGTCGTCGCGCTCCTCCTCCTCCATCTCGCGGGCGGGTTGGCGACGCTGGACCGGGCGTGGTTCGATCTCCTCCAGCGTCGTTTCGCGGCGCGCGCGCCCCTCCCGGCGGACACCGCGATCGTCCTGATCGACGAACAGTCGCTGCGCGCGCTCGGCTCCGAACCCTACGCGATGCGCTGGCCGTGGCCGCGGGCGGCGTTCGCGGGATTGCTCGCCGGGCTGCACCGCGCCGGGGCCGCGACGATCGCGGTCGACCTGCTCTTTCTCGAGCACGGCGAGGCCGCGGAGCAGGACCTCCTGCTTGGAGCGCTCGCCGCCGGCGTGCCCGGCGTGGTGCTCGCGGCCACGGGGGAAAGGACCCCGGTTTTCTGGGACGAGGATTTCCGCGCCGCGCACGCGCCGCTCTTCGCGGACCGCCGGCGGTGGGGGCTCGTCGATTCCAGGCCGGATCGCGACGGCGTGATCCGCGGCTACCGGCTGGGCGGCTCGCTGGCCGAGGCCGCCGCCGGCGCGACCCGGCCGGCGGAGACGGTGTTTCCCCGCTGGCGCGGGGGCCTGGAGGAGTTGCGGGGGCGCGGCGTCCCGCTGGTCCCCGCGGCGCCGTTCGTCGCCGCGGGCCTCGCGCTGGTGGACGAGGCCACGATGCGGGCGCCGGGGCTCGAGCCGGCGGCGCTCCTCGCGGCGCTGGAGGCCCGGCCGCGGCCCGACGGCGCGGTCTTCGACCTCGTGCGCGGGCGGACGGTCTTCGTCGGGGCCAACGCCGCCGGGACCTTCGACGAGAAGGCCACCCCGGTGGGCGCGCCCGAGCCGGGCGTGCTCGTGCACTGGAGCGCGTATTCAAGTCTTGGCGACGACGGTTTCATCCGGCCGGCCCCGTCGCCCGTCGCTCCGCTCCTCTTGATCCTCGTCGTGGCGGCGGTGACCTTCGCCGGATGGCGGGGCGCGGGGCTCGGGCGCCCGGCGCTGGTCGCGGGCGCGGCGGTCGGGGCGCTGGGCGGGGCCGGGGCCGCCGCCTTCCTCCTCGGCGCCTGGATCCCGCCGGCGTCGCCGGCGCTGGGGGCGGCGGCGGCCTTCACCGTCGTGGCGGTGGAGGGTTTCCGGCGCGAGCGCGCGCGCAAGCTGGAGATCCAGGGCTGGTTCGGGGCCTACGTCTCGCCGGCGGTCGTGCGGCGGCTGGTCGAGGATCCCGAGGCGCTGCGGCTCGGCGGGGAGCGGCGCGAGGTCACGGTGTTCTTCGCCGACATCGCCGGGTTCACCACGCTCTCGGAGCGGCTCGAGCCCGAGCGACTGGTCGCCGTCGTCAACCTCGCCCTCGATCGCTTCAGCGACCACCTCTTCGAGGAGCGGGGCTACATCGACAAGTACATCGGCGATGCGATCATGGCGGTCTTCGGCAGTCCCGAACCGTTGGAGCGGCACGCCCTCGCGGCCTGCCGCGCGGCGCTCGGGATCCGCCGGGGACTGGTCGCCCTCAACGAGGAGCTGGAACCCGCCCACGGCGTCCGCCTCGGGGTCCGGATCGGGATCAACACCGGCGAGGCCGTCGTCGGCAACGTCGGCTCGGAGCGGAAGAAGAACTTCACGGTCCTGGGCGACACGGTGAACCTCGCCTCGCGCCTCGAGGGTGCGAACAAGGAGTTCGGCACGGTCATCCTCCTCGGCCCGGAGACGGCCCGCGCGGTCGGCGACGCCCTCGCCACCCGGCCGCTCGCGCGGCTGCGGGTCAAGGGCAAGTCGCGGGCGGTCGAGGTCCACGAACTGCTCGGCGAGACGGTCGCGGCGGACTCCGACGAGGCGCGTTTCCTCGGGCACTACCGGACGGGTTACGCGGCGTATTGTGCGCGGCGTTTCGAAGAGGCGCTTGGCGCTTTCGAGCGGGCCGCCATACTCCGACCCGATGATCCCACGACCGCACGTCATCTCGGCGAGGCGCGCCGCTTGAGCCGCACGCCGCCGCCGCCCGAGTGGGAGCCGGTCCTCAGCCTCGATTCCAAATGAAAACCTCCCCGCACCGCCCGGCCGTCCTCGCCGCGCTCGCCCTGCTCGCGCTCGCCCCACCCGCACCCGCCTTCGAGAAGGGCGACACCGCCTACGCCAAACGCACCGAGACCGCGCTGCTCGCCGAGCCGCGACCGCTCGCGAGCCCCGCCGCCAAGGTCGGTTTCGCCGAGGCGCTCAAGGTCGAGGAGGTCCGCGGCAACTGGCTCCGGGTCAAGACCCGCAAGGCCGAGGGCTGGGTCTTCGCCGGCAACCTCGCCGACAAGAAGCCCAGCCACGCCCCGGCGGCCGGGCTCACGACCGTCTCGGCCTCGCAGACCGACACGGTGGCCGCGGCGCGACCGCTCTCGCCCACCGGCGACGCGTTCGCCGCACGCCACGATGCCGGCAAATCGAAGGAGGACGTGGAGTGGGTCGACGCCGTCGCCGCCCGCGTCCCGCCCAAGGCCGTCGACGACTACCTGCGGGAGAACCGCAAGGGGGAATACCAGCCATGACCGCCCTCCGCGCCCTCGCCTTCGCCCTCGCGCTGACCGTCGCCGGGGCCCCCGACTCCGCGGCCTTTCCCGGCCTCGACCGGCTCGGCGACACCCTCAAGAAGGTCGAAGACACCGCCGGCAAGGTCGGCCGCGTCGCCAAGGGCGCGACCGGCCTCTCGCTCGAGGAGGAGGTCGCGATCGGCGACGCCGTTTCGATCGAGATCGTCGCGCGCTTCGGCGGCGTCTGGCGCGACGAGGAGGCGACGAAGCGGGTCAATCTCGTCGGCCGCGCCCTCGCCCGCTACGCCCTGCGGCAGGATCTCGACTGGCGTTTCGGTCTGCTCGACTCGACCGCGATCAACGCCTTTTCCGCCCCGGGCGGCCGCGTCTTCATCACCCGCGGCCTCTACCGGATGGCGGGCTCCGACGACCAGCTCGCCGGCATCCTCGCCCACGAGATCGCCCACATCGATCAGCGGCACGCCCTCCGGATCATCGCCCGCGGCGAGCTGTTCGGCGGCGTCACCGAGCTCGTCGCCGACCGCAACGCCGACTTCGCGCGCTACGATCAGGTCGTCGCCGACATCACGAAAAACCTCCTCGAAAAGGGATTCGATCCGGGGACCGAATACGAGGCCGACCGGGAGGGGCGCGCCCTCGCCAGGACCACCGGGTTCGCGTCGAACGGGCTGCGCGTCATCCTCGAAGCGCTCAAGCGGCACGAGGCCGGCGGGAAGGCCGAGACCTTCTCCACCCATCCCTCGCTCGACAACCGCCTCGACCGACTGCCCAAGGACGCCCCCGCGGCCCCGAAGGGTTGAACCCGGGACGGACGGTCGGAATGGACACGGCCACGGAGATTGCAACGGAGCTTCACGGAGCGGAGTCTCGGAGAGGTCCATGCCCCGACCGTCTGCCCACCTCCCGGTGAAGACGGAGAATCGCCCGAAAATGCTGCAACGCTCCGTGTCCTCCGGGTTTCCTCCGTGCCCTCTGTGGCCCGACCGCTCCCCATGACGGCCGAACTCTCCCCGACCGCCGCCGGATTGCTCGCCGGCGGCGCGGTCGTCGCGACCTACCTCGCGCTCGTCGGCGCCGGACAGGTGCTGCGGGTCTCGCGCGGCCTGCAGTTCAACTGGACCTACCACGCCGCGGCCCTCGCGCTCGGCCTCCTCGCCGGCGTGCAGCTCGCGCCCTGGGAAGCCGCGGGCAAGGAGCGCCTCCTCACCCACCTCACCGCCGCCACCTTCCTGCTCGCGACGATCCCCGTCCTCACCGTCCTCAACCGGCTGCTCTGGACGCGCACCCTCCCCGACGGCCGCCGGATCGACGCCCCGCGCCTGCTCTCCGACACGACCGGGCTGCTCGTCTTCGCCGTCGTGCTCCTCGGGGTGTTGCAATACATCTACGACGTGAAGGTGCCCGGCCTGCTCGCCGGCTCCGGCGTCGTCGCGATCATCCTCGGTTTCGCGATGCAGGACCTGCTCGCGAACATCTTCGGCGGCCTCGCCATCTTCATGGACAAGCCGTTCAAGACCGGCGACTGGCTGAGGGTCGGCGGAGTCGACGCCCGGGTGGTCGAGGTCACGTGGCGTTCCACCCGGCTCGTCACCAACGACGACGAACTCGTCGACGTGCCCAACAGCGCCATCGTCAAACAAACGCTCGTCAACTTCGAGAAACCGACCCCCGCGCACGCCCTGCGCGCCGACATCCGCCTGCACCACGACCTCCCGCCCCACCGCGTGCGGGAGGTGCTCGGCAAGGCGGCCGCGAGCGTGCCCGGCGTCCTCGCCCGTCCGGAACCGATCGTCTTCCTCAAGGAGTTCCAGGACTCCGCGGTCATCTACGAGATCAAGGTGTGGATCGAGGACCACCGGCTGATCAACCGGGTGTTGAGCGACGTGCGCTCGCACGCCTGGTACGCCGTGCGCCGCGAGGGGATGGAGATCCCCTTCCAGCAGGTGGTGCTGCACCGGCCCGACGCGCGGGACTCGCGGCCCCCCGCGCGCGCGACCGCCGTGCGCTCGCTGCGGGAGCACGCGATCTTCGGATTCCTCGCGCCGGACCAGATCGACGCGCTCGTGCGCGCGAGCCCGGTCGTGCTCTTCGCCGCCGGCGAACACATCACCACCCAGGGCGCGCGGGGCGAATCGATGTTCCTCCTCGTGCGCGGCCGCTGCGAGGTGCGGATCGAGGCCGGCGACGGTCACCGCACCGTCGCGACACTCGGGGCCGGCGACTGCCTCGGCGAGATGTCGCTGCTCACCGGCGACCCGCGCACCGCGACGGTCGTGGCGGTCGACGAGGTCGAGGCGGTCGAGCTCACCCGCGCCGTCTTCACCCCGCTCGTCCACGAGCACCCGGGGATCCTCACCCGCCTGAGCGAGCTGCTCGCGGAGCGCCAGGCCGCGAACGAACGCCACGCCTCCGCCACCGCCGGAGCGGCTCAGCGCGCGGAGACCGGCGAAAGCATCCTGCGGCGCCTGCGGGGTTTCTTCTCACTCGGCTCGTAAGGGCGGCGAAGCCGCGCGGCTCCGGGGAACCGCGCGGCTTCGAAATGGTGGAGGTGGCGGGATTTGAACCCGCGTCCCCTGAGCCTTTGCGCACCGCCTCTACATGCTTAGTCCCACTTTGCTCTCGCCGGTGTCACGCGATGGGACGCGCTCGAGCACCGGCCAACCCCCGGCTGAAGATACGGCGTGAAGACCGCGGGTCGCTCTTCACACCATGCCTGCTGTCGTCGCCCCCTTCCCCCAGCAGGCGTCGGGGAGGGGACGTCGCTACGGTTTATTAAGCAGCGAGAGCCAGTTCTTCGTTGTTGGCGTTTGTTTTTGTGATGACGGGTCGCGGGGAAGTCATCACCCCCGGCATGCCACGATGCACGCGGGCGCAAGGTCGAATCCGGAACACCCCCGAAAAAGGAAATCGGGCGCACCGGCGACGAGCGCCGGTCAAAGAACGAGACCGCGAACAGTGCCCGGTGGGGCGCGGCGCGCAAGTCTTCCGTTCAGGTCGCGTGGACCTGCCGGGCGAGCGGCGAGGGCTCGATGACGGCGTGGGTGCGCTGCCCGTCGTCGAACTCGGCGAGGGCGCGCACCTTCCGCATCACCCGGGTGTCGAGCATGGTCCCGCGCTGGATGAGGATCAGTCCGTCATCCGTGCCCGGCACGAGGGGTTCGGCGAGGACGTTGGCGGTGTCGAAGTCGCGCAGGGGTTTCAACAGCACCGGCGAGAAACGGGCGATCATCGTCAGGCGCAGCGCGATCGTCCCGACCGAGAGGATGTGGCGGCGCTGCACGCAGAGTCCGCCGTTGACGTGGGAGACGGCGTCGCGAGCGATCGAGAGGGGCACGACCGGGATGAGGACGTCGAGGCCGTCGCCCTTGAGCGCGAGCTTCAAGGCCCCGTGGATGAGGTTCATCGTCTCGCGCAGCAGGTCCTCGAGATCCGCGTCCGCGGTGGCGTCGCTCCCGAGGATCGCCTGGTGGAGGGCTTCGAGCGGAGCGCGCCCCGCCTCCAGGGCGAAGTCGAGCCAGACGGATTGCTGGGGCAACACGACGAAGTGGAGGACGCTGAAATCCAGCGGCGTGGGAACCTCGGCGGTGCAGGGAACCGCGGAAGCCTCGCCGAGCCCCATGTCCTCGAGGACGCGCGCACCGATCGACGCGACCTCGGAGATCGGCCGCAGCGACCTGAGCGTCTCCGCGAAAGGCGGGGGTTCGCGGTGTTCCGGCGAGGAATCCGGGGGGCCGGGGCGGGCGAGACGCATGTCGAGGCGGGCGGGAATGAGGGCGGTTGGAGGAGGACGGCGAAGCGAGGGCACCCGCGCCTGCGCGTCCGGGGATGCGATCGTAACGTGACCATCGGCGCACAAGCGGACGGATGAACCGCCGTTGTGCGGAAATCCTCCGGGAGTGCTCGCGAGCGGGCCTCAAGGGAGGTCCTCCCGTGCCGAAGGCCTTCCCTACGTGGCGCGCCCGACAGGCCGTCGCCGCGCCTCTCCCCTCTCCCCGATGAAAGCCCTCGTGATCGACGACTCCCGCACCGCCCGGATGATCATCGGCCGCATCCTGCGCGAATGCGGCTTCGACATCATGGAGGCCGGCAACGGCGCCGAGGCCCTCGCGCGACTCGACGAACAGGGACCGGCCGACCTCGCCCTCGTCGATTGGAACATGCCCGAGATGACCGGCATCGAGTTCGTCCGCGCCGTCCGGGGCGACACGCGGCACGATGCGATGAAGCTGATGATGGTGACGACCGAGGCCGAGATCTCCCAGGTCCAGACCGCCCTCGACGCCGGCGCGAACGAGTACGCGATGAAGCCCTTCACCAAAGAGGTCATCCAGGAGAAGCTCGCGCTTCTCGGGATCGCCTGAGCCGGCGCTTCATGAATCCCGCCACTCCCGCCCGTCGCGCCCTCGTGGTCGATGACTCCTCAGTCGTTCGCCGGCTGGTCGCACACATGATGCGCGAGTGCGGCTTCGAAGTGCTCGAGGCCGGCAACGGCGAGGAGGCGTGCGCCCGTCTCCGGTCCGACGGCTCCACCGAGGTGGCGCTCGTCGACTGGAACATGCCGGTGATGGCGGGCCTCGAGTTCGTCCGCTGCGTGCGAGCCGACCCCGCCCATTCCGGGATGAAGATGGTGGTGATGACCACCGATGCCGAGGCCTCGCAAGTGAGGTCGGCGCTGGAGGCCGGGGCCGACGCCTACACGACCAAGCCGTTCTCCAAGGACACGATCCAACGCGAGCTGCGGCGCATCGGCGTCGGCTGAAGCCTCCTCGTGGAAAGGATCCGCATCCTCATCGTCGACGACTCGATCGTCGTCCGCCGCCTCCTCTCCGAAGCCCTCGGGTCCGAACCCGCGCTCGAGGTCGTGGGGACCGCCTCCTCGGGTTGCCTCGCCCTCGCGAAGATCCCGCAGGTCAACCCCGACCTCGTGACGCTCGACGTGGAGATGCCGGAGCTGGACGGCCTAGCCACGCTCCGGGAGATCCGCCGACTCCACCCGCGGCTGCCGGTCGTGATGTTCAGCACGTCGACGGAGCGCGGCGCCTCGGCGACGATCGACGCACTCTCCCAGGGGGCGAACGACTACGTCACCAAACCCGCCAACGTCGGCAGCATCGACGCCGGCCTCGAGCAGATCCGCCGCGAGCTGATCCCGAAGATCCGCGCGCTCGTCGGGAGTCGCGCTCCGATCGAGTCGGCGCGACCGCCGGCCGGTTCGCGCGGGAGCCCGGCGGGCGCCGCTCCCGCGGGACCGGTCGAGGTGGTCGCGATCGGGACGTCGACCGGCGGCCCCAACGCACTCGCGCAGATCCTTCCCCTCCTGCCTGCGGGATTTCCCGTTCCGATCCTCGTCGTGCAACACATGCCGCCGATGTTCACCCGCCTTCTCGCGGAAAACCTCGCCGCCCGGAGCCGGCTCCCGATCGCCGAGGCGCGCTCCGGCGAACCGCTCGAGCCGGGCCGCGTCTGGATCGCTCCGGGCGACCACCACCTGACCGTGGCCGGCGCCGGCGAACGCGCCCACCTCCGCACCAACCAGAACCCGCACGAGAACTCCTGCCGCCCTTCGGTCGACGTCCTCTTCCGCTCCGTCGCCGCGACGTTCGGCCCCCGCGCCCTCGGCGTGATCCTCACCGGGATGGGCCAGGACGGGCTGCGCGGCGCGGAGGCGATCCGCGCGCGCGGCGGCCGGATCCTCGTGCAGGACGAGGCCTCCAGCGTCGTCTGGGGGATGGCCGGTTCGGTCGCGCGTGCGGGCCTCGCCGACGAGGTGCTCCCCCTCCCCGCGATCGCCCACGCGATCCTCCGCCGCGTCGGACGACGCACGCCCACCTCCGGCCCCGGCGCGCCCGCGCCTCGTTGAGGTCCACGCCATGTCGCTTGCGCCCGCCGAGCTCGACTACGTGAGGAACCTCGTCCTCGAGCACTCGGGCATCGCGCTCGAACGCTCCAAGGCCTACCTCGTCGACACCCGCCTCACCCCGCTGGCGACGCACCGGGGCTTCCCCACGCTCGCCGCCTTCGTCCGCGACCTGCGCGCCCGGCCGGTCGACGGCGACCACCGGCTCGTCGTCGACGCGATGACGACCAACGAGACCTACTTCTTCCGCGACGTGCATCCCTTCGAGGCGTTGCGCACGCGGGTGTTTCCCGAGCTGTTGCAAAGCTGCGAACGCGAGGCCGCCCTCCGCATCTGGTGCGGCGCGTGTTCCACCGGCCAGGAGCCCTTCAGCATTTCGATGCTGCTCAAGGAGCATTTCCCGCGCACCGACGCGTGGCGGGTCTCCATCCTCGGGACCGACCTCAACCGCGAAGTCCTCGGCCGCGCCCGCGAGGGCGCGTTCTCCCAGCTCGAGGTCAACCGCGGCCTGCCCGCCGCGCTTCTCGTGAAGTATTTCTCCCAGGAGAACGGCCGCTGGCGCCTCCGCGAGGACGTGCGCGCCCGCGTCGAATTCCGCGAACTCAACCTCACGCGTCCGTTCCCCGCGCTGCCGAAGTTCGACCTCGTGCTCCTTCGCAACGTCCTGATCTATTTCGAGCCCGCGTTGCGGCGGGAGATCCTCGCCCGCGTCCGCGCGGTGCTCCGCCCGCACGGCTACCTCTTCCTCGGGTGCGCGGAAACGCCCTCCAACCTCGACGACGCCTTCGAGTCGGTGAACTTCGGCAAGACGTTCGGCTACCGCCTCCGCGCCTGACCTCCCCTTGGAGAGTCCCCGCCACTCCGCCTAAGGAATCTCCGCAGGCGGACGATCTACCCTTCGGCCGACCTCCCCGATCATGGACGACATCCTCAAGGAATTCCTCACCGAAAGCGGGGAGAACCTCGACCATGTCGAGCGCGACCTCGTCGCGCTGGAGGAGACGCCCGATTCGCCGGCGCTGATCGCCGCGATCTTCCGCAACATCCACACGATCAAGGGAAGCAGCGGCTTCCTCGGCCTCCCCAGGCTCGAGGCGCTCGCCCACGGTGGCGAGAGCCTCCTGAGCTCCCTCCGCGAGGGCCGCCTCCGCCTCGACGCCGCGATCACCGACGGCCTGCTCCGCCTCGTCGACGCCCTCCACCGCATGCTCGCCCACCTCGGCGAGCACGGCACGGAAACCTCCGAAAACTTCGACGCCCTCGCCGCCGAACTCGCCCGGCTCGCCACCGCCACACCCGCGAAGGTCGGTCCCGGCCCCGCGACCCCGGCCGTCGAAACCCCGCCGCCGGATCCCGGCCCGACCTCCGCTTCCCCCGCCGAGGGCAACATCCGCGTGGATGTCGGCCTCCTCGACCGGCTCATGAACCTCGTCGGCGAACTCGTCCTCGCCCGCAACCAGATCAACCAGCTCACCGCCACCGCCGACGACGCCCGCATCGTCGCGGCCGCACAGCGCCTCGGGAACGTCACGACCGAGCTCCAGGGCGAGGTGATGAAGACCCGCCTCCAGCCGATCGGCAACGTCTTCGGCAAGTTCCCGCGCATCGTCCGCGACCTCGCCCAGGAGCTCGGCAAGCGCGTCCGCCTCGACCTCGAGGGCGGCGAGACCGAGCTCGACCGCTCGATCCTCGAAGCGATCAAGGATCCGCTCACCCACGTCGTGCGCAACGCCGTCGACCACGGCATCGAGACCCCCGAGCGACGGCTCGCCGCCGGCAAGCCCGCCGAAGGGGTGCTCGCGATGCGCGCGTTCCACGAGGCCGGCCAGGTGATCGTCGAGATCCGCGACGACGGCCGCGGCATCGACGCCGGCCGGGTGAAGGCGAAGGCGCTCGAGCGCGGCCTGCTCTCCGCCGAACAGGCCGCCCGCCTCTCCGACGACGAGGCCTGCCAGCTCGTCTTCCACCCCGGCCTCTCGACCGCCGAGCGGGTCACGAACATCTCCGGCCGCGGCGTCGGCATGGACGTGGTGCGCACGAACATCGAACGGATCGGCGGCGCGATCGACCTGCGCTCCGAGCCCGGCCGAGGTGCCCACCTGCGTATCACGATTCCCCTTACGCTCGCGATCATCCCGGCGATCCTCGTCGAGTCCGCCGGCCAGCGCTTCGCCATCCCCCAGGTCGACCTCCTCGAGCTCGTGCGGCTCGAGGGCCCGGAGGCGGCCTCGGGCGTCGAGACGATCCTCGGCACGCCCGTCCACCGCCTGCGCGACCGCCTCCTCCCGCTCGTCCGCCTCACCGCCACGCTCTCGCTCGACGCCCCGCCGCCGGGCGAAGACGTGGTCACCATCGTCGTGCTTCGGGCCGGGGGCCGGGAGTTCGGCCTGATCGTCGACCGCGTGGGCGATCCGCAGGAAATCGTCGTCAAGCCCCTCGGCGCCCGCCTCGCCACGCCGCCGGTCTTCGCCGGCGCCACGATCCTCGGCGACGGCCGCGTCGCCCTCATCCTCGACGTCACCGGCCTCGCGACCCGCGCCGGGCTCGCCGCCCGCACCGCGCCCGAGCCCGCGACGCCGCGCGCCCCCGAATCCGCCCCGGCCGGGGGACTCCGCCGGCTCCTCGTCTTCGCCACCGGCCCCGACGCGCGCGCCTCGATCGACCTCGCGAACGTCGGCCGACTCGAGAAGGTGGATCGTTCCCGGATCGAGCGGGCGGGCGACCGCGAGGTGATCCAGTACCGCGACGACGTCATGGAACTCGTCCGACTCGACGCGCTCTTCGGGACCGCCCCCGCCGCGGTCGACGACGAGAGCCTCGAGGTCGTCGTCCACACGGCCGGCGGTCGCAGCCTCGGCCTCGTCGTCGGCCGCATCCTCGACATCGTCGAGGAGCGGCTCCGTCTCCACGGCGACGGCGCCCGGCGAGGCGTCCTCGGGACGGCCGTGATCCAGGGACGCGTGACCGAGCTCCTCGATCTCGACGCGATCGTCCGCGACCTCGCTCCGCCGCTCGTCGCCGGCGCCGGAGGACGCCGATGACGCCGCACTCGCAGTTCTGCACGTTCCACCTCGCCGGTCACGAGTTCGGCATCGCGATCGCGAGCGTCCAGGAAGTCGTCCGCCGGCAGGAGGTCACGCCCGTGCCCCTCGCTCCGGCGGAGGTCCGCGGGCTGATCAACCTCCGCGGCCGGATCGTCGCTTCGATCGACCTCCGCCGCCAGCTCGGCCTGCCCGAGCGCCCCGCCGAGCTCGTCCCGACGCACCTGCTCGTCTCGACCGACGACGGTCCCGTGAGCCTGGAGGTGGACCGGATCGAGGACGTGCTCGAAGTCGCGGCGACGACGATCGAGGCGCCGCCGGAAAACCTTCCCGAGGCCCTCCGCGGCTGCCTGACCGGCGTGGGCAGGCTCGAGGGCCGGCTGCTCCTGCTGCTCGACCACGACGAAGTTCTCCACCCGCAATCCCGCGCCGCCGTCGCCGGCTGAGGCGGGGATTCCGCCTCCGCCGCCCCGGGAGATTGCTCATTCCACCTTAAGCCGGGTCCGCAGCCGTCGTTTCCCCTCCCAAGCCCTTCTTCATCCGCCATGAACCATCGTACGCCCGCCTTCCGCCTCCGGCGCCTCGGCGCCCTCGCCGCCCTGTGCGCGGGAGTCCTCCTCACCGCCGGGACCGCCCGGGCCCAGACCCCCGAGACCGTCCGCGCCATCTTCCTCTTCAACTTCGCCAAGAACGTCGAGTGGCCCGAGGCCGTCTTCGCCGACGCGAAGTCCCCGATCGTGATCGGCATCCACGACGCTCCCGACATCGCGAGCGCCCTCGAGCGCACCGTGCGCGGCAAGGACGCGAACGGTCGCGACGTGGCCGTGAAGCGTATCCAGAATCCGGATCAGGCGGAGTCGTGCCACGTGGTCTTCCTCGCGAACGAACGTCGCGGGCCCGAGTTCGTCGAGGCGCTCCGCGGCAAGCCCGTCCTCACCGTCGGCGAACGCGACGACTTCACCGAGATCGGAGGCATGATCAAGCTGCTCGAACGCGACGAGAAGGTCCGCTGCTTCGTCAACGTCACCGTGTCGTCCGCCTCCGGTCTCAAGCTCAGCTCCCGGCTGGTCGCGTCGAAGGACTGACGCCCGCGTCCGCGCCTCCCCGCCCCTCCCATGAACCTCTTCGGCCTGCGCGCGCGCCTCACCCTCACCATCACCGGCGCGGTCGCCGTCGTGCTCGGCGGCCTCGTCTTCTTCCAGGTCCGCTCCTCCCACGAGTACGCGCGCAAGGAGGCCTTCGGCAAGGCGGCCGAGACGGCGCTCCGGCACGCCGCCTCGACGACCCACCGCCTGCAGCACGCCATCGCGGCCGCGGGGGCGACGGCGCGGACGTTCGCCGACTTCAAGGCCGAGTGGGTCGAGGACCGCGGCCTCTACAACTCCGTGCTCAAGCAGCTCCTCGCCGCCAACGACGGCTTCGCCGCCGCCTGGACCTGCTGGGAGCCCGACGCGCTCGACGGCAAGGACAAGGAGTTCGCCGGTCGCAGCGGCTACGACGACACCGGCCGCTTCGTCCCGATGTGGTACCGCGACGGCACGGAGGCGGTCGAGCTCGGCCTGCTGCCCGACTACGCGCGGTCCGGAGCCAACGACATCTACGTGAAACCTCTCCGCTCGGGCTCGATCCACGTCTCCGAACCCTTCATGGCCGCGCTCGGGGCCGCCCGCCGCGAAGTCGTGAGCGTCTCGCTCCCGATCCGCTACAATGGCGAGACGGTCGGCGTGGCCGGCGTGTTCCTTCCGACGTCCGCGCTGCAGGAGCTGATCGAAGGGATCCACCCCTACGGCACGGGTTACGCCGCCCTGTATTCGGAAAGTGGATTGTGTGTCGCCCACGCCTCCCCGGCCAACGTCGGCCGGACGATCGCCCGGGACGGCGCCCTCGCGGCGGCGCGCGAGAACCTCCTCGCCGGCGCCACCCACGGGGCGACCCTCCACGACGCCGAGCTCGGCGCCCTCGTCCACCGCGTCTTCGCCCCGATCGACACCGGCCGGCCCGAGGCCCCGTGGGCGCTCGCCATCACCCTCCCGATGGACCGCATCCTCTCCGAGGCGAACGCCGTCATGTTCCGCGCCGTCGCCGTGAGCGTCGTCGCGCTCCTGCTCCTCGCGGGCACGGTCTTCTGGCTCGCCAGCAACATCACCCGCCCCCTGCTCCACGCGGTCGGCGTGATGGAGCGCGTCTCCAATCGCGACCTCACCGCGGCGGTGACGGTGACGACCCGCGACGAGGTCGGGCAGATCGGGGCCGCGCTGAACTCCATGGTCGGCGACCTGCGCGAGAGCATCGAGAGCGTCGCCCGCAACTCCGGGGAACTCCACTCCGCCTCCGACGGCCTCATCGAGGTGAGCGCACGCGTGAGCACGAACTCGGAGGAGACCGCCTCCCAGGCCAACCTCGTCGCCAGCGCCGCCGAGCAGGTGAGCCGCAACGTCGCCACCGTCGCCACCTCCGCCGAGGAGATGAGCGCGACGATCCGCGAGGTCGCCCATCAGGCCTCGCAGGCCGCCCAGGTCGCGGGGAAGGCGTCGACCGCCGCGGCCCACACCAACACCACCATCACCAAGCTCGGCGCCTCCTCGGCCGAGATCGGCAACGTGATCAAGGTCATCACCTCGATCGCCGAGCAGACCAACCTCCTCGCCCTCAACGCCACGATCGAGGCCGCCCGCGCCGGCGAGGCCGGCAAGGGCTTCGCCGTCGTCGCCAACGAGGTCAAGGAGCTCGCCAAGCAGACTGCGCGCGCGACCGGGGAGATCCGCACGAAGATCGAGGCGATCCAGCACGACTCGCGCGGGGCCGTCTCCGCGATCCGCGAGATCTCCGAGGTGATCGACCAGATCAACCAGATCCAGACGACGATCGCCTCCAGCGTCGAGGAACAGGCCGCGACGATGAACGAGATCTCGGTGAACTCCGCCGAGGCCGCCCGCGGCAGCTCCGAGATCGCACGCAACATCGTGAGCGTCTCCGAGGCCGCCCGCAGTTCCAACGAGGCCGCCGCCCACACCGCGACCGCCGCCACCGGGCTCGCCGGCCTCGCCGCCGAACTCAACGCCCTCGTCTCCCGCTTCACGCTCGCCGAAGCCGCGGACGCGACTCCCGCCTCACCTCCGCCACCGGCTCCACCGCCCGCCGGCGCCCGTGCGCCTGCCCGCGCGCGGGGTGCGAACCGGGCCGGGGCCCACGCCTCGTTCCCGCGCGACCTCTCGGCGCCCGTCCGCCGCGGGGCCTGATCAAGAGTCGTGGCGCCCTGCCGTGGTGGGTCGGGGTTCATCCCCGACTCCTGCGACGCTGCAGCAAACCCGTCCGCCGCGGGTGGGGCGTCAATGCGCTTGGCGCTTCCCGGCGCCGGGGCACACTGCACGAGGTGCCCGTCGCGCCGCTCCACCTCATCCCCCCGCCCAGGCGCCTGCGCCGCCTCGCCGGCTGCTTTGATCCCGCCTCCTGTCGGGCGATCCGCATCCCCCACCCCTGCCCGCGCGCGATCGGCGACCTCGCCGCCGACCTCGCCGCCCGGCTCGGCGACGCGGGGACGGGCGCACCGGAGGTGACGCGCACCGCCCGGCCGGGCGCGGGCGGGATCGAGCTGCGCACCGCCCGGCTCGCGACGCCCGAGGCCCACCGGATCGAGATCGAGACCGATCGCGTCACCCTGACCGGCGGCGGCGACGCGGGGCTCTTCTACGCGGTGCAGACATTTCTCCAGATACTGGCACAGCGCACCCTGGCCGGTCTTCCCTGCCTGCGGATCGACGACGCCCCGGCCTTCGCGGTGCGCGGTTTTTACCACGACGTGAGCCGCGGCAAGGTGCCGACTCTAGCCACGCTCCGTGCGCTCGTCGAACGCCTCGCCCACTACAAGATCAACCACCTCCAGCTCTACCTCGAGCACACCTTCGCCTTCGCCCGACACCCCGACATCTGGGCCGGCTGCGACCCGCTGACCGCCGACGACATCCGCGAGCTCGACGAGCACGCGGCGCGTCACCACGTCGAGCTCGTGCCGTCGCTGAGCACCTTCGGGCACTTCTACACCGCGCTGGTCGCTCCGCGGAAACACGGCCTCAACGAACTCCCGATCGACGCCTCGCGCCTCCCCTTCTCGTGGTGGGACCGCATGGGCCACTACACCCTCGACTGCACCAACCCCGCTTCGCTCGCCCTCGTCCGCGAGCTGATCCTCGAGCTCGCGCCGCTCTTCCGCTCCCGCCACTTCAACCTCTGTTGCGACGAGACCTTCGACCTCGGCAAGGGCCGCAACGCCGCGCTCGCCGCTCGCGCGGGCGTCGGTCGCCTCTACCTCGACTTCCTCCGCGAGCTCATCGCGATCGTACGGGGTGCGGGCCGCACGCCGATGTTCTGGGGCGACATCGTGGGCAACCACCCGGAACTCGTCGCCGGGCTTCCGCGCGACGTCGTCGCCCTCGACTGGGATTATTCGCCCGACCTCAAGGACACCAAGGCGCGCCTCTTCCGGAAGGCCGGCATCCCGTTCCTCGTCTGCCCGGGCGTCACCGGTTGGGACCGCTGGCTCAACGACCTCGACACCGCGACGACCAACATCCTCGGCTTCGCCCGGCGCGGCCTGCGCGAGCGCGCGACCGGCCTGCTCAACACCGACTGGGGCGACCGCGGCCACATCAACCCACTCGGCAACAGCCTGCACGGGGCCCTCCTCGGCGCGGCCGCCGCGTGGAATCCCGCCGCGACCGAACCCACCGCCTTCGACGCCGCCTTCGCCCGGCTCGAGTGGGACGATCCCTCCGGCCGGGTCGTCGCGCTCCTGCGCGAGTCGGCCCGCCACAACGTCGTCTCCTGGCGGCTCTTCACCCTCTGGCTCGATCCCACCCCGCACCGCCCGGCGACCTGGTGGGAGGCCCGCACCGACGTGCCGGTCGACCTGCTCGCGCTCGATCCGCGCCGCGCCTTCGCCTCCGCGAACACCCTCGATCGCCTCCGCGCCCGGATCGAGCGGTCGACCGCACGCAACCGGCCCGCCGATCCGCTCGTCCGCCGCGAGTGGCTGCTCGGCTGCCGCGGCCAGGCCGCCCTCAACCGGCTCGGCGGCTGGATCATCAGCCTCGCGAAGGATCGCCCCCCGCCCCGCGGCGCCCCCGCGGTCGAGGCGGTGGCCGACGAGTTGCGCCGTTTCGAAGCGGAGTTCTCCGCCCTCTGGCACGCGCGCAACCGGCCCTCGGAGTACTGGCGGTTGCGCACGACGCTGCTGGAGCTCGCCCGCCGCCTCGAACTCGCCGCCCGCGGCGTCTGGCTGCTCACCCCCCGCCCCGCTCCGCCTCCCGCACCGGACGGCCCCGGAGCCGCCGCCTGAGGCTCGTTCGGCCTCCGCCTTCTGGATTTACCGCCCTGATCGCGGTTGGCGTCGCGCGACTCTTCGCGCGTCCCTACGGCTCGACTGCCGTGGGGGAAACCACCTCGGGGAACAGCCGCGACCGCCATCCGCACCGGAGCAGCCGCGATCACACGGTGGCCCGACCCGAAATCCGAACGCACCAACCTCGCACCAGCCCCGACAGCGAAACGCTGCCCGAGGTAGCGTGCCTTTCGCCGAAAGGCACGAGCCCTCCCGTGCCTTCCCCGGCCCGAACCCCACTCGGTCGCTGCCTCCGGGCTGACTACCGCCCAAAACACGAAACACGTATTGGCCCGAATGGAACTAAGTTAGACCGTACTCTCGATGGCGCCTTCGAGGGGACGCGCGAACCAAACTGTGGCGACGATCGTCCTTAACGTAGTGCCATTCAAGTTAGACCCCGTTGTCCGGCCGTCCGCACATCGGCCCGCCGTCAACCCCAAACCCCAAAGGCCGACCCCTTCCGCTGGCCTTCGTTTTCGTCGTTGAACCCGCGCATGACCGTGGGGCAGATCGTGGCCGAGCCGCTCGACATCCACCGGGTGGGCAGCAAGGCGGAGCGGGAGGCGCGCGTGGTGGATATTTTGGAGAAGGTGGGGTTGCGGGCGGATCATCGCACGCGTTACCCGCACGCGTTTTCGGGCGGGCAACGCCAGCGCATCGGCATCGCGCGGGCGCTGGTGATGCGGCCGTCGCTGGTGGTGGCGGACGAGGCGGTGTCGGCCCTGGACGTATCGGTGCAGGCGCAGGTGTTGAACCTGTTGAAGGACCTGCAGAAGGAGTTCGGGCTCACGTATCTGTTTGTCGCGCACAACCTCGATGTGGTGCGGCATTTTTGTGATCGCGTGGCGGTGATGTATGCCGGCCGGATCGTGGAGCTGGCGCCGACGGCGGAGTTGTTTGCCGCGCCGCAGCATCCCTACACGCGGGCGTTGCTGGCGGCGGTGCCGCAGCCGGATCCGGACGTGCGCATGGCCGCGCAGGTGGAGGGCGAGGTGGCCGATCCGTCGAACCTGCCGAGCGGGTGCTCATTTCACCCGCGTTGTCCGGAGTGTTTCGCGCGGTGTAAGGAGGAGCGACCGCAGTTGCTGGAGACGGGGCCGGGGCGGCGGGCGGCGTGTTACCTGCACCAATAGGATTGAGGGCGGGTTAGCGAAATAGAGGCGAGGGTGAGTAGGAGCGCCTCGGGGGCTTCAAAAATTTGGGGGGCAAGGATGCGGACGTCTGCGGCTGCGGTGTTGACAGTTTCGGCGCGATAAACCTCCGGAGCGGGCCGACTTGCATGACCTGCGTAGTGGTGAGGACAATACGAACGAGGCGGTCATATTGCCGACGCCATCGAAAACGCTGCTCAATCTGCCGTCTTTTTTCGCACCCCCTAATGGGGTAGGTTGTGCGATAGATAAACGGGATTTAGATGAAGCCTATTGGTCTTAGCGGAGCAGGTCACGCTTCGAGACTGGCCAAAAGTTCTTTGGTCGAGAGCAGAGCGTGGGCGTAAGTCGGGCCGTTTATCTCATGGGCGGCATGCATCGCTTCTTTACTGAAAGCCGCCGTGGCATCCGTTACGAGGGTTACATGATAACCGAGTTCCGCAGCATACTTCCCGGTCGTTTCAATGCACGTGTTCGCAACAAGCCCGATCAAAATGACATGAGTGATTTCTTGTTGTTTGAGCAAAAAATCTAAATCGGTGTTGGCGAATCCACTGCTACCCCAATGTTCCTTAACAATAAAATCACCTTCTTGGGGGGCAAAATCAGGATACCACTCTCCGCCCCAAGATCCTTTTTGAAATATCTGCATATCGGAACTTCCCTTTTTGAAGGGCGAAACATGCTTCCATTTGCTCACGTCGCCGGGCTCAGACCGTTGATGCGGAACAATGAAGATCGGCATTTTTATCCTACGGGCGTGGTGCAAGATACTTTTGAGGTTTTCATGCAAACCCACGGTCGTCGCGATCTCGGCTATCGCCGGCCACATTTTTCCTCCTTCCGCCAGAAAATCGTTATATGGATCGACGAAGAGCAGGGCTGTTCTCGTTGTTGTATATTTTTCGGTGGACATAGAGTTTTTGTATTGGCGGTTCCAAGAGGACGTTCCTGCCATGAATGCATCCTTCATGTTAATTTGCGGTCGCGCGCCAAGGCGGGCCATTTTTCGCCTCCAACAGGATGGAGCGACACTCCTCGACTGAGAGCAGGTAGGCCACCGGATAGCTGGTGATCGCCTCTTGGCGGGCGGCGCGGATAATAGCCGCAAGGTCGTGTTCCTCTATTTCCGCGATCGTGGTCGGCAGTTCGAGTGCGCCGAGCAAATCACACACCCGCTCAATGAAGAACGTGGTCGCCCCGGCTTCGGCCGTCGGCGCCTCGCGAGGCCAAAACCGGTGCGCCAAGCTGGCGAGGGCCGGGGCCATCCCTTTGCACGATGCGTGTAAAACTCTCGGCAACAGTACCGCATTGGTGCGTCCGTGAGGCACGCCGTAGCGGGCGGTGAGCTGATGTGAAAGCGCGTG